>NZ_AYXN01000034.1:0-49576 GCF_000511655.1 Psychrobacter sp. TB15 | reverse complement strand
TAGACCTCTTGCAAAAGTCATAATTTAAGCTCGGAATTAATGATACCAGCAAACAGCTTCATTCTAAGATCATAGCGCTGACGACGGTTGCGATATTTATGAGCCACGATTTTAAACAACTTGATTAAGCCTATTTTGTGCTCAACCACAATACGGAACTTTGCCAGATAGTGATTGGCCTGTTTGCATATCTCTAATAACTGACCACCACGAGGTTTCTTAAATGGCGTGAAAGTTTGCTCATGTAACTTTGCTAACCCTTGATAACCACTATCGGCTAGTAGCTTGGCGTCACAAGGTAACCAGTCAGGACAAGTATCTTTATACAGCTTAAAATCGTGGATTGACCCTTTACAGGTTTGCACATCAAGTATCAAACCAGTTTGCCAATGAACGATAACCTGCGCTTTTAAGGTGTGTTGTTTTTTCTTACCGCTGTAGTAGTCTCTTTGGTTTTTTTTGGACGCTCAATAGGGGTTTCGGTAGCATCAACAATGACGACTGACCAATTGATGTCGTCATCGACACGACTAGGCAGCTTTTTAGGTAATTCAAACTTGCCAGAGTCAATCAGTGTGTCTTCTACTTTACGAATGATACGGCTAGCAGAAGACTCATGAATACCAAAGTCCATACTGATATGATAAAGCGTGCGGTATTCACGCCAATAAGTCAGGGCTAGTAGTATCTGCTCCTTAAGACTGAGCACACTTGGTCTACCTGATTTGGTCTTAGATGCTTCATGCTCTTGCATGGCATCAAGCATGTCATAAAAGGTGGCTTTATGAATGCCAGTGTAGCGTTTAAAACCAGCGTCACTTTGTTTGAGTAGCTTATCTATGTTTGGCATGGTTCTTAGACAACGATGAATGTTCTTCTTATTTTAATTCCCTCTGCTACTTTTGCAAGAGGTCTATTAGCTATATTAAGAGCCGCTTCAATTTTGGCGAAAGATGAAAAAGATAATTGGCTAAGGCTTGTTGAGCAGAATTCCCAAACTTCAATTGAAAAGTGGGTTGCAAAATGGGTAAGAGAGGTTTAGTTGTAACAAATTAAATTGGTATCATTTTCTTAACATCGAGAGTTCATAGTTCAGGTCGATGGGTTACGTCTTATTGTCATTTTCTTCGAAAGTGTGACAAGTCTAACGCCACCCTACAACAAATAATAAACTCTGCTCGTTTGTAATGCTTTGCTTTGGACGAAGTTGAGCGCGGTGACAGCAAAGTATTAACCTAAACAAAAGGTTGCCATACTGCCGAGGGACGAGGCGCGCATAAGCTTTTAAAGAAAACTGAGCCATGTCTCGCATATTTCACGACTATTAAAATGCTCACATCTAGAGGCTATTTTTCCCTAATTTAGTGTATTGAGATTAAGGTAGTGTTCTATAGTGAACCATGATTCGTGTTGTCTCAAGTTTGCCGATCTACAGACAGATTAAGGGCGTGTACCTGTTTTGTAGTGACGCGTTGATTAGACAGGGATACTGACTTACTATCGAATGTAAGCATTATCAAGTTTAAAGAGAGTTTATATAATCTGATAAAGGAGAGCTATTATGTCGAATAAATCTGCTAATAACCAAGCGAAAGATGATATTACCTTAAGTAAAAAGGCAAGAAAGCAGCTGAGTAAGCTCAATAAACTGCGTCAAAAAGAGCAAGATAAAATAGATAAAGCGCGTCAAAAGGAGTTAGCTAAAGTTGATAAGGTCCGTCAAAAAGAGCAAGACAAAGTGGATAAGAAGATCCAAGGCTTGATAGATGATATCAATCAAAAAGCGTTAAAAAAGCAAGAAAAAATAGATACTAAGATTCAGAAAAAAAGAAATAAAATAGATAAAGCCGGTATCGAACAGGATCAGCCTTGGCAGTACTAACAAGGCAATGTTAAAAAGACCTGACAATTACTGTAATCGTTAGGTCTTTTACTAGGGCGTGTTGAACATTCACAAATGCGCACTGCTGATCGCTACTAGTTAATCAAAGCTGTGTTCTAGTCGTCGTTAAAATTGCAGGTAATGCTTATTGCATTGGATAGCTGATTTTATTTAAACAGTCGCAACGACTAGGGCGATTTTAGCATCAGCCTGCAGGGACAGGACTATTTTTTGCCGCTTTATTGATAAAAATAGACGCTTAGAACAACTAAACTTACCATTTTTATCTGCAAATCGCCTAAAAAATAGTCTCTGTCAGTGCCAAGGTCGAATGTTCAACACGCCCTACTTATCTATTGTTATTAGAACAGGGTATAGATAATACATACTCATTAGCAATCAAACTAAAATCCGGCGTAAAACGTCAATAACAAACGTTTGGCGCTGGGTTTTTATGCTTAAGTCAAAGCGTCATAAATATTACAGTCGCCGTATTCCCTTTAGTTTGCCGATACAAGCTGTCCTGTGATGTTAATCGGAATGACTGTACCCACCATATTTGGAAAGGCGGTTACGCCATAACTGAGGCGATTCACTTTACCAATAGCTTGAAAGTTTAAAAACGGACGCGCGGTTTTGGGGTCTTTTTTGACATCAGATAAGACTACTTTTACGGTTAAAGGTTTGGTCTTTCCCAAAACCGTAAAGTCGCCTGTGACATGCGCTTCTTTGGCATTGATCATGCTGACCTTTTTGGAGACAAATCTCATAGTCGGGTATTTAGCTGTGTTGAGTAGCTCCTTGCGACGCAAAAAGGCATTACGCAAATTGCCACCAGCATCAATGCTGCTCGTTTTTACAGTAAAATTAATGGTAGTACTTGTTGGGTTTTTTACATCGTAATTGATAGAACCATCCATGTTATGAAACTGGCCTTCAACCGTACCATTCCCTAAATATGCTACCTCAAAGTCGACTTTGGTTTTTGGGGTATCTAACTTCCATTTTTGCGGAGTAGAGGCTGATGTTAGCGTTGATAAAGGCAGTAGCAGGCTAATACTTAAAGTGGTCTTGAGCAAAATAGTAGTGATGGTATTCATACATATGATCCGACAGACAGTTTTTAAAAAGCAAATCTAGTTAGGGCATTGGCGTTAGCCTAACAAAAGTTAGCTCGATTTTATAGTAAAAAATGATTCGATATCATACTCTATATATTTGATTACCTTGTATTATTCATATTAATTAGTAGTCATATTAGTCTACCGTGCAAACCTCAGAGCGCACGATAAAGCGCTTGCCTTCAGGTATCTCAAGCGAAAAACTTGCGCCGCGACCATCGACTACATCGATAGTTAAGTCAGTATGCTGCCAGAGCTCAAATTGTGCTTTACCCATATAAAACGGACAGCCTACCAGCTCGCCAACAAGCACATCTTGCGCGCCAGTTTTGAACTCGCCTAGCGGATAGCACATCGGTGAGCTACCATCGCAGCAGCCGCCAGACTGATGGAACATTAAATCACCATGCTTGGACTTTAAAAGCTCGATTAATTCGGCGCAAGACGCTGTCGCTGCAAGTTTCATAGTGTACTCCTTGTCTTTTAGTTAAGATTTTCCAAAATTGCCCTGTCATAACATAAAAGGTCGCATTGTTCTTAGTCATACTATGAATAGTATGGCATCAAAAACAATACGACCATTTTTTAGAGTTTCAATGACAAGTGATAGCAATACTGATATAACATCGCAATGCTACTTGTTAATCATTACTTGGCATAGTCAATCACAATACGTCCCTCGATTTTGCCATCACGCATACGATCGAAGATATCATTGATATTCTCGAGTGGTTCAGCGGCAACGGTCGCTTTCACTTTGCCTTTAGCTGCCATATCTAACGACTCTTGTAGATCAAGGCGTGTACCGACAATTGAGCCGCGAATAGTAATACCGTTCAATACCGTATCAAAGATAGAAACTGGGAAGTCGCCTGTAGGTAGGCCATTACAGACCAAAGTACCACCACGTCTTAACATGCTCAGTGCTTGCTCAAACGCTGTAGAGGATACCGCTGTGACTAGTACTCCATGCGCGCCGCCGATTTCCTGTTGTAGGTACTCGCCAGGATCTGTGTTTTTGGCATTAACAGTGACTTTAGCGCCGAGTTTTTCGGCGAACGCTAGCTTTTCATCATCAATATCGACCGCAGCAACATTAAGTCCCATAGCCACAGCATACTGTACCGCCATGTGACCGAGGCCGCCGATACCTGAAATCACTACCCAATCACCAGGCTTGGTATCCGTCATTTTTAGGCCTTTATAGACAGTGACACCTGCGCATAAGACAGGGGCAATCTCTACAGAGTCGACGCTTTCTGGGATAATGCCTACATAGTCGGCGTCCGCCAGGACATACTCTGCAAAGCTACCATTCACCGAATAACCTGAATTTTCTTGCTTTAGGCACAACGTCTCCCAGCCACCTAAACAATGCGTACAGTGTCCGCAAGCAGAGTAGAGCCAGGGCACACCGACTCGGTCGCCTTCTTTGACGTGATGGACGTTGTCGCCGACAGAGGTGATGATACCGACGCCTTCGTGTCCAGGGATAAATGGTGGACTTGGTTTGACTGGCCAATCTCCTTCAACGGCATGAAGGTCCGTGTGACAGACGCCTGAGGCCTCCATTTTTACTAAGATCTGACCGGCACCTACGGTTGGGATGTCTACTTCTTCAATCTGTAGCGGTTGATTAAACTCATGTAGGACAGCTGCTTTCATTTTATTAGCCATGTTACTTTCTCCTTATCGTGGATGGTGAGTTGATAGATATCATATCTACCAACTCATTATTTTATGGTGGCTGCCATAAAGTGCGTGACAGACAGGCTTAAAAGAAGCCCATCTTTTTGGGACTATAAGAAACCAGCATGTTTTTGGTTTGCTGATAATGATCAAGCATCATTAGATGGTTTTCGCGGCCGATACCCGATTGCTTGTAGCCACCAAATGCAGAATGCGCAGGGTAGATGTGGTAGCAGTTGGTCCATACGCGTCCAGCTTGAATACCACGTCCGAAGCGGTAAGCTTTGTGTACACTACGCGTCCAAACGCCAGCGCCAAGGCCATATAACGTATCATTAGCGATACTCATCGCTTCTTCATCGTCTTTAAAAGTCGTGACCGCAAGTACGGGACCGAAGATTTCTTCTTGGAACACGCGCATGTCGTTAGTGCCCTCAAAAATAGTCGGCTGTACATAGTAGCCATCGCCAAGATCGCCGTCATGTTTGGCACGCTCGCCGCCGACCAATACTTTTGCGCCTTCTTTTTTGCCGATATCTAAGTAAGATAAGATTTTCTCTAATTGATCAGAGCTGGCTTGCGCGCCAATCATAGTATCGGTATCAAGTGGGTTGCCCATCTTAATGGCTTTGACGCGCTCAACACAGCGTTTGATAAACTCATCATAGATACTCTCATGCACCAGCGCGCGTGAGGGACAAGTGCAGACCTCGCCTTGATTGAGCGCAAACATCACTAGACCTTCAACGGCTTTGTCTAAGAAATCATCATCTTCATCCATGACATCGGCGAAGAAAATATTAGGGCTTTTGCCGCCTAGCTCCAAGGTGACTGGAATGATGTTTTCACTAGCGTACTGCATGATTAGGCGACCGGTGGTAGTCTCGCCGGTAAAGGCGACTTTATTAATACGCGGATTGGAAGCCAGCGGTTTACCGGCTTCAACGCCAAAACCATTCACTACGTTGAGGACGCCTTTTGGCAAGATATCGGCAATGCCAATGGTCTCTAGCATAAATAGGATAGAGGCGGGGGTTTGCTCGGCAGGTTTTAGGACAATGCAGTTACCCGCAGCGAGAGCCGGAGCCAGTTTCCATACCCCCATTAGAATCGGAAAGTTCCAAGGAATAATTTGACCGACTACGCCTAAAGGCTCATGGAAGTGGTAAGCGACGGTATCTTCATCAATTTGGCTGATACCGCCTTCTTGCGCGCGAATGGCGCTGGCAAAGTAGCGGAAATGATCAATCGCGAGAGGGATATCAGCGGCTAAGGTTTCGCGCACTGCCTTGCCATTCTCATAACACTCAGCAATGGCGATGGCCTCAAGGTTCTCTTCCATCTTGTCGGCGATTTTAAGTAGTAAATTAGCGCGCTCAGTGACGCTGGTTTTGCCCCAAGCGTCTTTGGCCGCGTGTGCAGCATCTAAAGCTTTTTCGATATCGGCTTCTTTTGAGCGTGCTACTTGGCAGATGGTTTTACCATCGATAGGACTAAGATTATCAAAGTATTCGCCATCGACTGGTGCGACCCATTCGCCATTGATAAAGTTATCGTATGTGTCGCGAAATTGAACTGGGCTATTTTCAGTATTAGGGGTGTCATATAACATGGAGCTTTCCTTTTTATGAGTGAATAAATCTTCCTGACTTTAGCTATTGCTATCTGTCTATCGTACTGAGATTTCACAAGAAGCGATAGCAACTTTTAATAATAATGGTTTTACGTTCATATAACTTTTGGTTTGTTAAGCTTGCCTCGTTAAAATAGTTTGCAAAGCGTGCGTAGCTGTTATAATTGCTGCCAAACATTTGGCTCCTTGTCGGCCCAAAGCTGCTTATCGAGTCTTTTTTATCTTTTGTTAATTGGTCTAGGTTTATGCGTCAATCTTCTGCTCTTAATATTCTAAAAACCGGTAAGAACGTGTTTTTGACCGGCTCAGCAGGCTCAGGTAAAACCTATACGCTTAACCAATATATTCATTACTTACGTGCGCGCCGCGTACCTGTAGCGGTGACAGCCAGTACAGGTATTGCAGCCACTCATATGAATGGCACCACCATTCATAGCTGGTCGGGCATCGGTATCAAAGATGAGCTGACGGAGCGGGATTTGAGTAACTTGGCGCGCAAGCAGTTTTTGGCCGATAGACTCAAAGACACCGCGGTACTTATCATCGATGAGATATCTATGCTGCATGCCAAGCAGCTCAATCTAGTCAATCAAGTGCTCAAACACGTCCGCAAAAATGATAACCCCTTTGGCGGGATTCAGGTCGTCGTCGCAGGCGACTTTTTTCAGCTGCCGCCTATAGGTAGTAAAGGCGAGAGTAATCGCGATAAGTTCGCTTTTATGAGTGAAGCCTGGCTCGATGCAGGCTTTCGCATCTGCTATCTATCTGAGCAGCATAGACAAGAGCGCGCGGCTGCCGATGGTGGTCTTGATTTGGACGATATCTTAAATCAGATCCGCCGTCAGGATGTCAGCTTTGAAGCGATTGCGGCGCTTGAGAACACCTTTGATCAAAACGTCGATATCAAGCGCACGCGGCTATATACCCATAACCTCAACGTCAATAAGATCAATGACAAGGAGCTTGCGGCACTAGAGGGTGAGACGAGACGATTTGAAGCCTCATCTGTGGGTGAGAGTAAGCTGGTAGATACTCTAAAGAAGACCGTACGCACGCAAGATGAGCTGATCCTAAAAGTTGGCGCGAAAGTGATGTTCATTAAGAATAACAACGAGCTTGGCGTCTCAAACGGTACGATGGGGGAGCTGATTGGCTTTGCGGCGGTAAAAGTCGATGACAGCAAGGCTAAAGATAAAGCCAAAAGTGATGCCAAAGCGGATATGGCCGAAGATGACACGATTGCTATCGACGATGAAGATAGTAGCAAAACAGCAGATAAAGATAAAAAAGCCAAAGCCAACACCAAAGATAAGTCCTCAGCCGCGCCAAAAATGCCAGTGGTTAGGCTGAATTCAGGGCGCGAAGTCATCGCTGAACCAGAAGAGTGGATTATTGAAGATGAGACAGGCGATGTGCTCGCTAGCTATGAGCAAGTACCATTGTGTCTGGCGTGGGCGATTACGATTCATAAATCGCAAGGCATGACTTTAGATGCCGCAGAGATTGATCTGTCGCGCACTTTTGAGTTAGGTCAAGGCTATGTAGCTTTATCGCGATTGAAGTCTTTAGAGGGACTGAAGCTGCTGGGCATGAATACTATGAGCTTGCAGCTAGACCCGTTAGCCCGCGGCGCAGATAAGCGTTTCTTAGAGCTCTCAAATGAGGCGGACGCTAACTATGCTATGCTCGATGAAAAAAGCCTACAGCAAAGTCATGATAAGTTTGTACTAAAATCAGGAGGCACGACTAGTCAAGCAGTGATTGAGGCGTATGCTAAGCTACAAAAAAGACGCCGTGAGCAAGATAAAGCCCAGCAAAATAAAAAACAGAAACTGGGCAACCAAGTCGCTGATAAGTCTGAAGCAACCTTACTCGCGACAAAAGCGCTGTTAGAAGAGAGCCTATCTATCATTGAGATTGCGCAGACGCGAGAGCTAGCACAATCGACGATTATGCGTCATATTAGCGAGCTTAAAGCGCAAGATCCGAGTCTGGCCTGCGATCATCTGCGTCCTGATGATGAGGTTATGACCGCCGTAGGTAATGCCTATGTCGCCATAAAAGTTGCCAATAATCCTAATGACTTCAATGATGATGGTAGCATCAAGCTTAAGCCTATTTATGAGCAGCTCAAGCAAACGATAGACTATAATACGATACGTTTGGCGCTGATATTTATCACGCCGTAGTCTAGATACGATGCTACTCTAGAAACCTCGCAAATCTAGTCATCAACTCAGCTATTACTTAGACTCAGTCGTCAGCCGAACGGTTTAAAGCCACTCTATCTTCTATATTTATAGCGATATTATTTATGTCTGATGTAAAGCCTAAAAGCCAAAACAAAACGCCGCAGACCAAGGCGAGCTTAATAGAAGGTACCAGCGTGCGTAAACGGCCGCTCAGAGTCGCTATTAATGGTTTTGGACGTATAGGACGCAACGTACTGCGCGCACTGATAGAGCGCTTTGAGGTACTTGGCAATGCCATCCATTTGGTGGCTATTAATGATTTAGCGCCGGCTGATACGCTGCTGCACTTACTTAGATTTGATAGCACTCATGGACGTTTAAGTGCCCTTGGCGTTAGTGCTGAGATTATAACCAATACTGATAGGCACAGCGATACTGACACACACAGCGATACTGAGACTCAGCTTTGTATCACAAAACACACTCGGACTTACTGTATTCGTATGCTCTCAGAGGCCAATCCTGAGCAGCTGCTATGGCAGACCTTAGGTATCGATGTCGTGCTAGAGTGTACTGGCCATTTTCGCTCTTATGAGCAGGCTTACCGGCACATTGATGCCGGAGCAAAGCAGGTCATTATTGGCGCGGCTCCTTTCGATGATGTCGAGGCGTGCATTGTGATGGGCGTCAATGCTGAACAGTTAACCAATGATCTTCCTATTGTTTCAAGCGTTTCTTGTACCACTCAGGCGCTAGTACCTTTGATTGACACTTTAGACCAAGCCTTTGGCGTGCGCTCTGCAATGATGACAGAGATACATGCCGTCACCGCTGATCAGACCGTGCTGGATCAAGCGCACCGCGATCTGAGACGTGCGCGTGCTTCTGGGCACAACATTATTCCAACCACTTCTAGCAGTATCGCCGCCACTGAGCGCGTATTGCCTGCTATGGCTGGTAAGATTAATGGTCATTCTATTCGCGTGCCTACTATTGATGTCGCTGCTATTGACGTCACCTTTGTCTTTGACAGTGCAGACGTCAGTATCGATGCGATCAGAGAAGCCCTGCAGACGGCTAGTGACGGAGCGTTAATAGGCATTATGGCTTATACTGATGAGCCGTTAGTCTCTAGTGATTTTATCCATCAGCCTGAATCACTGATTATTGATGGTCAGCAATTAATGCAAGTTGGCGACCAATACAAGGTGTTTGCTTGGTACGATAATGAATGGGGCTATGCCAATAGACTGCTAGATATGTGCCTGCATTTGGCGAACACCAACGTCTGCGCGCGCAAGAAACGCCTATGGTTAAAATAATATAGTTTTTTTTGCTTCAGCTATTGCATTTTTATTTGAGGTCGCTATAATGTTGCACCTATGGAGACGTGGCAGAGCGGTTGAATGCACCGGTCTTGAAAACCGGCAAGGGTTCATAGCCCTTCGAGAGTTCGAATCTCTCCGTCTCCGCCAAATTTGTTCTATGTGAACATAAAAGCCCTTATCTGAATGGATAAGGGCTTTTTTTATGGCTACGTTTTACGAATATATTTTTATAAACGTATTCAGTCTTTTTGCAATATCAATGCATTTGACAATGACTATTCTAAGGCTTTATCGAATTCGAATATTTGTCCATCAGTGAGCGTCAAAGTCCCTTCATTAATCTCTATCGTCACATCTTGTGCGTTTCTAATCGCGCGCATAACATTGATATTCTCGATACTTGTTTCGATAATTATCTTGCCTGACTGTTCAGGCTCGATAGGAGTGACGAATTGAGTCAAGGGGATATTGAACGCTTTACCTTCTTTTAACTTAGCGTCTTTCATCAATAACGAACCCTTAAAGCTCTCGATAGGGGTATCACCATGGTTGGAGAGCATAAATTGTAGCTTGACCTGGTTTAGGCTATCGCTATCGCTGGTCTTAACGGGTAATAGCGCTATAGGATAAGTCTGGGCGTTGATACCAGTGGGCTGATTCGTGGCGACTACAGGGCTTTTTTCGCCAGTTGGGTTATTAGGGTGCAAGCGTTCATACTCGCGCTGTTGTAACAAAGCTTGCCTGATTGTCGTGCGCGGCATCGCTCCTGAATCATAAGCATCACTGAGTTTCATGCGTAGCATATAGCGGCTTAGCAGCTGTCTATCGCTTTCAGATAATTGCTCAAAAGTTTTGCCTAGTTTTTCTTGCCATTGATCAGAGTCGGTAGGAATAGTCTGTTTCGTTGGATCGTTTTGCGGCATTGAGCAGCCATTGATGACCGGCATGCTTAGTGACACTGTGAAGAGTACAACGGCTAACTTCCTTATTTCTCTCTTGTTCATCACCTCTCTCCTTATAGCGTTTAGTTGGATAGTTATTATTTTCAGATCAGTGAAGGCTGTTTAGCTTTAATATACCTTGTTTATGTGCGCTGTGGGTTTAATTATCTTTGTTTATCAAAAGCATTTTGCGATAAAGAGTCTGAGAAATTAGAAAAAAGGGTAGCGTTTAGAGGGGGTGAGACTAAAGAGTTGTCAGTCCAAGGATAAATGATCAAGAATATGACATAAAAAAAGCTAAGCGCGATTAAGCAAACTTAGCTTTTTTTGAGTCTTTGAGTAGGCGTTAACGATATCGTCTAACGATAGAGGTCGCCCTCATCACTTATCATCGTCTTGTAGCTCAGATAGAGGATGGGTGATATTGTTATTATGAGTCACCACAATAGCCTCATCGATAATACGCTGACTAACGCCGCGCTTACGTAAGGACTCAATAAACACCTCATCATGCGCCAAAGTATAGTCTTGATGGTCGCGATCCAACCCTTGGCGTATATACAAGCGAATCAGCCCCTGAATGCGCTTAAAGCCAAGCTCTGAAGAGGTAGACTGTAATAGCTCAATCATTTCCTCAGAGAGGCGAATGCTAATCGGACGCATGATTTTTTGGGGATGATCAGAGAATTTATTTTTTATGCGTACAGGTATCATAATAAACCATTACTTTTAGTGAGTAGGGATAATAGGGCGTGTTGAACATTCGACCATGGCACTGACAGAGACTATTTTTTAGTCGATTTGCAGATAAAAATAGTAAGTTTAGTCGTTCTAAGCGTCTATTTTTATCAATAAAGCGGCAAAAAATAGTCCTGTCCCTGTTGTTGTAGTTAGGGCTGATGCTAAAATCGCCCTAGTCGTTGTGAAAATCTAGCCAATGCAATAAGCATTACCTGCAATTTTCACTTAGACTAGAACTATTTTAGCGATCAGCAGTGCGCATTTGTGAATGTTCAACACGCCCTAATATTAAGAAAAAAGATAGCCGACTTTAGAGTGTGCAATGCTATAAGTGCGCTGCGCTATTCATAATGGTAATCAGTATATAGGAGTCATCAGCACTAGCAAAAAAGCTCTCTAAAACACGCTATCTAAATAAACCAGCTATCTGTCTTACCATACAATAAAATAGCGCAAAAAAATAGCTAAGCCAGAAAATAACGCACATAAAAAAGCCCCCATCACATCATGATGAAGGCCTCTTTATAGAATATGGCTCCTCAACCTGGGCTCGAACCAGGGACACACGGATTAACAGTCCGACGCTCTACCAACTGAGCTATTGAGGAATAAAAGGGTATAACTTTAAACTTAAATTAGCAGTGTTTGCTAAGTAGTTCGCGTTATGTGTGGCATATTTTAGCCAAGTCACTTGAGACTGTCAACCTTTAAGCGCAATATTTTTGAACTCTTTAAACCTCGTCTAAAGTCTCTAGCGATTTGTGCAAAGGGTCAAAAATGTAAGATATCAGTCATAAAAAAACCCTTATCAAAAAGATAAGGGTCTTGGCAAATGCCATAATTGAATCAAAGTGATTCAACAAAACAGATTAGCTGGTCATTAAGATATTCGTAGATAACCAGCTAACGATTGACTAATAGTCAAAAATTTGGCTCCTCAACCTGGGCTCGAACCAGGGACACACGGATTAACAGTCCGACGCTCTACCAACTGAGCTATTGAGGAATAAGCTATGAGTGTTTATGCTCATAACGAGCTTAACAACGACTTATTTAGACAATGAGTTGCTGCTAAGTGGAGCGTATTCTAGCAAAGATAAAAAATACGTCAAGCCTTTTTTATTTTTTAATGCAAATTTTAGCTAAATTGGCAAAATTAAGGCTTATTCTTCTTCTGACAGCTAGGGTACGCCTTAGTGCTTGACACTATTGGCGAGTATGCCGTAGCCACAAAAAAGACGTCTTTAATAGACGTCTTTTTGCTAAATCATCAAATTTGCTCAATGCTGCTCACGTTTAGATTGGCTAATTACTCTGCAACATCCAAATCAGCAACCGCCGATTCAATACGCGACAGGGCATCTTTTAAAGTCGCTTCATCAGTGGCGTAAGAGATACGCATAAAGCCGCCTAAACCGAATGCATCGCCAGGGACTACCGCGACGCCAACTTTCTCAAGCAACCATTCTGAGAACTCGGTGCACGAAGATAGACCAGCTGCTTTAATCAAAGGCTTAATATTAGGATAGACATAGAAGGCACCGTCAGGGCGCAGGCAAGTAATACCCTTAATCGCATTTAGACCGTCGACAACTAAGTCGCAGCGCTTCTCAAACGCATCGACCATAGGTGTTAGGACACTTTGATCGCCGCTAATAGCGGCAGCTGCTGCTACTTGACTGATAGAGGTTGGGCAAGAGGTCGACTGCGATTGTACTTTTTTCATCGCGCCAATCAGCTTGGCAGGACCACCGGCATAACCGATACGCCAGCCGGTCATGGCATACGCTTTTGATACACCATTTAAGATAATCGCGCGCTCTTTTAATTCAGGAGCGGCGTTTAAGATATTATAGAACTTATCTCCCGTCCAGCGAATGTGCTCATACATATCATCTGAGGCCACATAAACTTGCGGATGCTTTTTCAGCACTTCAGCCAGCGCCTTTAACTCGTCTAAAGTGTAAATCATGCCAGTTGGGTTAGAGGGGCTGTTTAGCACCAGCATTTTGGTTTTGTCAGTGATGGCAGCTTCTAATTGCTCAGCGGTGATCTTGAAATCTTGCTCAGCAGGGCATTCTACGATGACCGGCTTACCTTCAGCGATAAGTACCATGTCAGGATAGCTGACCCAGTATGGTGCTGGAATAATGACTTCATCGCCTGGATTAATAAAGGCTTGCGCTAAATTAAAGAACGACTGCTTACCACCTACCGATACTAGGATCTCATTTGGCTCATAGCTGATGTCATTATCACGCTTGAACTTGTCGATGATGGCTTTTTTTAGCTCAGGCGTACCGTCAACGGCAGTGTATTTAGTAAAGCCATTATTAATCGCTTCAATCGCCGCTTGCTTGACGTGCTCTGGGGTATCAAAATCTGGCTCGCCTGCACCCAAACCGATAATGTCTTTACCAGCCGCTTTTAGCTCTTTGGCTTTGTTGGTAATAGCAAGAGTTGGTGAAGGTTTGATGCCATTAACGCGGTCAGATAGTTGCAGCTCGCTCATAAAAAATCCTTAATAAGTCTGAATAGAAAATAGAGATAGGATAGAAACGCCGTTATTAAATGGTCGTTATTAGAAGTGTCACTATAAAAGTAGAATTATCGCTGTGTCCACGCGCCTCAATAAGCGCGAGTAGCGGCTTTATTGTAGCATGTAGACGGTAGGCTGTCCTACCACACTAGTAACAGAAAATTTATGGTCTTTGGCAAAGTCAGACTCTGAATAACCATATCTAACTTTTATTTTACGTTTGCGAAGTTACAACAATAACGATAACTTTTATTTGTATTATTTAGCTATTATAAACTCAGCTATTGCTAAAACAACTATGGGTTAATAGTGAGAATGCAATCATCATTAAAAAGGGACTAGTGTAATGGCAACAACGACTGAAAGACTGCATATCGTAATCACAGGTGCGACCTCAGGTATAGGTATGCAACTTGCAAAAGACTATTTAGCAAAGGATCAGCACGTCTACGCGGTAGGGCGCGATGATGAGGCTTTAGCGGAACTCAAAAGTTTAGGCGCGACACCCATAGATTTGGACTTGATGGATAGAGAAGCGGTCATCGCGGCTTTTGAGAAGCTAGATACCATTGACCTAGCAATTTGCTGCGCGGGGGCTTGCGAGTACTTAGATATGCCGAACTTTGACAGCGAAAGCTTCATGAAAGTGATGTCAGTCAATATGGGCACACTCTCGCACGCTATCGAAGGCGTGCTACCTAAACTTATCGCCTCAAAAGGTCGCCTAGTCGGTCTAGGCTCGGCCTCTGCTTATGTGCCTTTTGCTCGCGCAGAAGCTTATGGCAGCTCTAAGGCGGCGATTCATTATCTTATGAAAACGTTGCAAATCAGTCTTGCACCATTTGATGTCGCGGTCAGCTTAGTTGTGCCAGGGTTTGTCGATACGCCGATGACTGAGCAAAACGATTTTCCGATGCCGTTTTTGCAGACTCCTCAGCAAGCCAGTCAAGCCATTCGTGATGGTATCGAAGCTGAGCACGAAGTCATTGAGTTTCCAAAAAAACTAACTTTGCCACTAAAAACTTTAGGCACTCTGCCTGATGTGGCGTGGCAGCAAGTCAGTAAGCAGCTGTACAAAAAGTCATAAGTGAGTCGCCAGAGAGCTACGTACATCAAGACAGTCAAATATATTAAAAAAGTCTAAAGGATAATAGGCATGCCGTTGTTTCGCCGTAACGCTGTAACCGCCGCACAGAGTAGTACTAGCGATGATAATCGCCAAAAGAATGGTAAAACTAAAAAACATATTGCCATTATCGGTTCAGGCGTCTCAGGACTCACTTGCGCGCACTATTTAGTAGAAGAGCACGACGTTACCGTCTTTGAAGCTAATGATTATATCGGTGGTCACGTCAATACTATCGATGTGGCATTACAAGACGGCAAAAAGTCAAAGTCTAGGTTTAGTAAAAAAAGTCAGGCAGAAAAAAGTGCGATTGATACCGGTTTTATTGTCTTTAATGAGCGCACTTATCCAAATTTTTTTCGTCTGTTGCATGAGCTGCAAGTGCCGTTTCAATCGACAGATATGAGCTTTTCGGTCAAAAACGTTGCCCGCAACTTTGAGTATAACGGTCATACCATCAATACCTTGCTATCGCAGCGTAAAAATATTATCAGCCCGAAGTTTTGGCGCTTTGTGCAAGATACATTGCAATTTAACAAGCAGATGAAGCAGCTGCGTCAGGATTTTGAAGCGGCTCGCAGCAATGGCGAAGCGGTCACTCGCTACACTCAGCAAACCTTGAGCGAGTATTTAGCCAGTAAACGTTACGGAAAATTATTTACTGATAACTACCTGCTGCCTATGGTGTCAGCTATTTGGTCAACGAGCTTAGAAGACGTACAAGATTTCCCGTTAGTCTTCTTTGCGCAGTTCTTTGATAATCATGGTCTGCTAGACGTGGTCAATCGCCCGCAGTGGTTCACGATTAAAGGCGGCTCTAAGCAATATGTTAATAAGTTGGTGACGCGCTTTGTTAAAAAAGGCGGGCAAGTGCGAGTCAACTCTCCCGTACAGTCGGTCACTCGTAATAAGGACAACAAAGCTGACAGTACTGACGCTAAAGTGACTTTGAAGATGAGTAATGGCAAGAGTATAGAAAGTTTAGACTTTGATGAGGTGATTTTTGCGTGTCACGCCGATACTGCTTTAAAGATTTTGCAAGATGCGACTAGCGATGAGACTGAGGTCTTAAGTCATTTTCGCTTTACTTCTAACACAGCTGTGTTGCATACCGATACTAGCGTCCTGCCCAATAAACCATTGGCTTGGGCGAGTTGGAACTACTTGCTTGATGCCGATGGCAAGACGGATAACACAGTCGAGCAAACTTCTGCGAAGCCAGTACTGACGTATCATATGAATATCTTACAAAGGCTGACGAAGCAGCACAATTATCTGGTCACTCTTAATCACAAGATTGACAGCGCCCAAATCATCAAGACAATTGATTATAGCCATCCGGTGTTTGACAAGCCGATGATAGAGGCGCAAAAGCAGTGGTCAACCATCTCTAGTAGTGGTTTGCACACGCACTTTTGCGGCGCTTATTGGTTCAACGGTTTTCACGAAGATGGCGTGCGCAGTGGCTTGCGAGTTTGTCAGTCTTTAGGTAGTCAGATTGACATCAAAGACGAGGTTGACGCCAGTCATTTGCCACATGGTGAGTCGGCGCATACGCCCTTTGTCTATAAAGACATACCAGTCAGAGCGGATAAATCTAGGCACAAATTAGACAATCGCCAACTGCTTAGTGCGGAGACCAATCAAGAATTGCTTGCTTATATCGCATCGATAGCAGCTAAGCCTAAAGTTCTAACCGCTGCTAAAACAAAAAAGCACGGTCTGTTGGCTAGAGTCCTTCACAGCAGTAAACATAAATGAAAGAGCGCTTAATGCCTAAAAGAGACCACTCGTCTAATAGTCAATTTACCCATCAGCTGTTTCATGGCACAACGTGGCACAGTCGCCTATTACCGAGTGTGCATAAATTTATCTATCCGTATCGTTATTGGGGCGTCAATATTAGCGCTTTGGCAGCAGGTGATGGATTACCAGAAGTCGCAAGCATGCAGCTTCAAAATAACCATACTCATAGCGCAAAACTGTTCAATAAACTTCCCTTTGGTGCAGCAATTATCAAAGGCTTGCCGATATTTTCAGCGAAACATAAAGCGTTACAGCAGTTTTATGCCGATGACTACTTGCAAGGTTTGCCATTAGATCAGGCGAATCAAGAAATAGCGACTGATGCTAATGTCGATACTAGTGCTGATGCTAATGTTCAAAGTATAGAGGGATTGTTGCAGCGTTTAAATGCTGTCTTTAAAGATAAAACGGGCAGCACGCCGACAGGCGAAATTATTGGCTTGATAGTGTGCCGCAATGTTGGTGTTTATTTTAGCCCAGTGAACTTTTACATCGGTTTTGATAGTGAGCAAACGCCCACCCATTTACTAGCAGAAGTGTCTAATACACCGTGGGATAAGCGTCACTATTATAGTTTTTTATTAAAAGGCGAGGAGACGGAGCTTTGTCATGATAAAGATTTTCATGTCTCGCCCTTTAATCCTATCGATCAGCTCTATCGCTGGCAGGTCAGCGTCAAACCACAACCGTCTAAAAGCAATAAGGCTGATGATAAGACTAAGCAAAACGATGTTTTTGATATTCGGATAGCGATCAATATCAGTGACAAGCGCGGTGAAGTACTCAAAACGGGCATAAAAATGAGTGGAGAGCCGATGACCCAAGAGAGCATCCGCCAAAGCTTAAAACAAAATCCATTGATGAATTTCACCTCACTCACTCGTATCTATTGGCATGCTTTTAAACTCTATGCATTCAAAAAAGTGCCTTATATCAATTACGATGAGAAGCTAGCAGATAGTGAGCAGTCAGTAAATAATTAACAAGTAATCACTCAGCCGGCTAAAACTGAGCTGATGTAACAGATCTAGACCATAGCTTTTAACGACATAAAAGCTTTGAACAACAGTAGTAAAGAAAAATATTAATATTGAGCGTTGATCCATAGGCGACTCTCTTAAACGGACAAGAGGATACCATAGCGATGTCACCCCGACCAACCGATCGCCAGCCAAGCAGTAGATTAGAGAAAATCAATGCCCGTGTGAGTCAGACTTTAAATGATAGCGCTCTTTTGCGACCTGTGAGTAACGGCGTTAATGCTTTAGCTAGAAAGGCGATATTTCAAGCGTTAAAACGAGTACAGTTTGGCGGTATCACAGTAATAGAGGATTATGCTCAGCAGACGCAAGCATATAGCTTTGGTAGTCAGGCTATCAATAGCAAAAGTAGCTCTGCTATCGGTCGTCATTTTCTACATGTAACCCTCACGATTCATGATATCAGTGTCTATCGTCAGCTGCTTTTTGGCGGCTCTATAGCGCTTGCCGATAGCTACATTAATGGCGAGTGGGATACCGATGATTTGACAGGCTTGATACGCTTGGCGGCGCGTAATATAGCAGTGCTCAATAAGCTTGAGAACCGCTTTGCCGGTATAAGCAAAGCCTTTGAGAGAGCCAATCATCAGCTACGTAGTAATGACCAGTCAGGCTCTAAATCCAATATCTTAGCTCACTATGACTTGGGCAATGATATGTATCAGCGTTTTTTAGATGAGACCATGATGTACTCCTCGGCCGTCTACAAAAACCCAGAGGCCACCCTTAGCGAGGCTCAGCAGCATAAGCTTGCGCTTATCTGTCAGCGCCTGCAATTGACTGCCGATGATCAGGTAATAGAGATTGGCACTGGCTGGGGCGGTTTTGCCATTTATGCTGCGAGTCATTACGGCTGTCATGTAACGACCACAACCATATCCGATGCGCAGTTCGATGAAGCACAGGCGCGCATTGACGCGGCAGGGCTGTCTGACAAGATAACTTTACTCAAAGAGGACTATCGCAATCTGTCAGGACAGTATGACAAGCTAGTCAGCATTGAGATGATAGAGGCAGTCGGTTATGAGTATTTGCCCACCTTTTTTGCTAAGTGCAATGATTTGCTTAAGCCTACGGGACTAATGGTACTACAAGCCATCACCTTTAACGATCAAAACTATCAAGACTATATTGATTCAGTGGATTTTATTCAGACCCATATCTTCCCAGGCGGCTGTCTGCTCTCTAATCAAGAGCTGAATAACCAGTTCACCCAGCAGACGGATATGGTTATTAAGCAACTGCATGACTATGGCTTTGACTACGCGCATACTTTACGCGATTGGCGTATTGCCTTTATGTCGCAGCGCGAGGAGATTAAAGCACTTGGCTATGACGAAGCCTTTATCCGTCTATGGGAGTTTTATTTTTGTTACTGCGAAGGCGGCTTTTTGGAGCGCACCATTGGCGTTGTCCAACTGACTGCGGTGAAACCTGACAATATCGATATTTTACATTTCTCTGATTCGCCTGTAACTGATGTGATAAACAAGCCCATGGACAGTACTATTAATCAGCGTAGCGCTTCTAGCATTGCGGCTGCATTTGCTTAAGTATAAGAGGTCTAACATTAGGGCGTGTTGAACATTCAAATGTGGCACTGGCGGCGGCTATTTTTCAGGCAATACGCAGTGAAATTTTCGAATGCTAGTCATTCTAGGATAGACAATTTCACCATGTATTGGCAAAAAAGAGCCCCGCCCCAAAGGGCTGATGCAAAAATCACCCCAAACTGTGTTGTAAACCTAGCTAAGGCCTCGACATTATCGTCGGTTTACGCCTAGTTTGGTGCGATTTTATCTATCAGCAGTCCTAATATTTGAATGTTCAATACGCCCTAGAATAGTTATCGTTATAAAAGCTTTATAAATTATAGACACTCACAATTGATATGCTTTACAATTAAGACACTTAAAGCCATAACGATTACTAAACCTAAAGACGTTATATTGAAGTACAGTTAAAGCATAGTAGTAAGTCTAATAGATTACGCAAATAAAATAGGCTAGACATAGGGGCAGTGAAAATCTATGTGTAGTATGATAAAAGGATATTGTTATGGGCTATACGTTTGTTTATCTCGTTGCTGTTGCTATGTTTTTGGGCGTGGATTTTGTCTGGCTGTCAACGATGAAAGGGCTGTTTTATGAAGAGCGTATCGGTCATCTTTTAGCGAATGAGCCAAATATGATGGCGGCGGCTGTGTTCTATATGTTCTATATCTTAGCTTTATGTATTATTGTTCTTTATCCGCAAATAAAAGCAGAAGCTTCTATCGGGCATATTTTCTTATTGGGCGGCTTACTTGGCTTAATGGCATACGGTACTTATGACTTTACCAGTTTGGCCTTATTTAAAGGCTATACGCTAGATACTGCCTTGGTAGACTTTACTTGGGGCGGTTTTTTAACTGGTTCAGTCAGTGCGGGCACAGCTTGGTTAGCATATCGTTTTCGCTGGCTAAATAAAGCGGCTACAGCTTAATTTCTTGAGCGATTAATAACGGCGGTTTAACTTAGGTTAAGCCGTTTTTTTGGTTTTATCGATTTGCACTAAATAATCGCCTACTGTATAAATGACAAATAAACTTTGCACAACAAACCACAATGACACTTTCACAATGACTTCCGCACAGTAACTAAGGATCACTATGGCTCAGTTCAACACCAGCTCCACCGCCAAAAAAGCCCCTTTAAACCACGAACTTTATATGTCGATACTGATGACTCCAGACATGGCCAACTTCATCGGTAATGTCCACGGTGGTGACTTGCTCAAAATGCTCGATCAGGTCGCTTATGCCTGCGCCAGTCGCTACAGTGGTAGCTACGTTGTCACGCTATCGGTCGATCAGGTGATGTTCCGTGAGCCTATCTATGTCGGCGAGCTCGTCACGTTTGCCGCTAGTGTTAATTACGTCGGTACCACCTCAATGGAGGTCGGTATCAGAGTCGAAGCTGAAGATGTACGCGCGCGGACGATCCGCCATACCAATAGCTGCTACTTTACCATGGTCGCGATCGACGATAACGGCAAGCCTACGCCTGTACCGCCGCTAGAAATCAAAAACGAGAGCCAACAATGCCGCGCTGATGCAGCATTAGAGCGAAAAGAGATGCGTATGCAAAGCGCACATCGTCCTAGTTGCGATATCAGTAAAGAAGTCGGAGAGTTGACCCGCACAGCTGAAAATACGCAGACCAACCCAGAATCTAAGTAACCCAGAATCTAAGTAACATCGTCAAAAGTTACCATCAGTTAACGGATGAGCTACTGTAAAAGAATAAAGGTTAATTTATTTTAGTCTCTATAATATAGATAATAATCTTTTCAGCCTTTAAACTTTTAACCCATGCTATAGAGTTCCTTATGAGTCTAAAACCCTCCGTCGCCAACCCGCAATTACACTTAGGTGGTCCAGAGCTGACGCGTCATAAACCAAACGCGCAAAAGCCTGAACCAGATCCTGATAATAAAGATAAAAAGTCTAGCTCGGTGATTACGGTTTTGATTGCTATTGGCGCTAACTTTTTGATCGCTATTGCTAAGTCCGTTGCCGCTTTTATCACCGGCTCGGCGTCTATGGTAGCGGAGGCGGCGCACTCATGGGCGGATACGGGCAATGGTGTTTTTTTATTAGTCGCTGAGCAAAAAGCCGTCAAACCTGCGGATAAAAGTCATCCGTTAGGCTATGGTAAAGAAGCTTATGTGTGGTCGATGATAGCGGCTTTTGGCGTGTTTATGGCAGGCTCCATTGTCTCTATTTATACAGGTATTACCGAATGGAATGCACCAGAAGCTGAGACCAATTATACGATCGCTTTTATTATTTTGGCAGTGGCTTTTGTACTTGAGGGCTTCTCGTTAGTGCAAGCTTATTTGCAAAGTAAAAAGCAAGGTTAGGCTATCGAGGTTAGCGCTATTGGTTATGTGGTTGAGACTTCTAACCCCACTTTGCGCGGGGTGTTTTTTGAGGACTTAGCGGCGGTTACTGGTCTAGTTATCGCGGCAGCGGCAATGGGCATGCACGTCTATACCGGGCAGGCTTTTTGGGATGCGTTAGGTTCCATTATCGTGGGCGTGTTATTGGGCGCTGTGGCGATATTTTTGATCAGTCGTAATCGCGACTTTTTGGTGGGGTATAAAGTTTCAGATAGTACGCATGATTATGTATTAAGCGAGCTTTTGAGACATGAAGGAGTCGATAGCGTCTCTTACTTACATTTAGAATGGGTGGGACCAAAAAAGATATTTATGGTAGCGGCTGTAGATGTCAGAGGTAATCAAAGAGAAGAGAGTATCGCGCAGATCTTTGAGAGCATCGAGAGCCAGTTTCGTGCCAATAAGATATTTCAAGAGGCCATCCTGACGCTATCTGCGCCTAATGCCAAAACCATAGCGCCCCATAAAAGCTCTCCAGATCCAGTGCGAAGCTAAATAACCCTAGTATCAAACCAAAAAAGTATCAAACCAAAAAAAACCGCCATCTAGGCGATTTTTTTTGTATTCTATAACTTAGCAAATAACAGTGATAGAAATACTATTTTTTAGGCGCATTAGCACCGATGAACCAAGCATCTTTATCGATAGTACGGCTAACTTCGGTTAATAAATCCGCAGTATCTTCGTCGCCTGCATCACCAGCTGTATCGATACCTTCACGTAGTGAAGCTGCAATAGTCTTATAACGATTGGTCAGCTCACGAACATGCTGCTCAACTTCAGTAATGTCAGTTGGGTAAGTTTCTAAAATAGAATCTTCAACGACACGCTTAGAGATGCCATTTGCTTTGCCGCCCAAAATGACAATACGTTCAGCGACAGTATCAAAAGCTTCTGTCAGACGCTCATAAGTTTCATCTAATAACTGATGCACCCCGATAAATCCAGTACCTTGTAAGTTCCAATGGCACTGCTTGCTATCCATACTCAAATCAATCAAGTTGGCTAGATTAGAGTTTAACAGCTCAACCATTTTTTTGGCAGTATCATCATTTATACCACTTGCATAACGTTCTCTCATAGATTACTCCATTTTTGATTATATTTAATTGTTATCTAATAACCGACTAAATTTTTAGACTCTTAGTTTAAAGCTCTTAGTCAGCGTTTTCTTATCAACTTTCGATACTAATAATAACAGCTTATTAAAGGTATGGAACCCATGAGCGTTAGGCTTTATTAGGTGGTCATGTAATGGCTTTGTTAAGCATGAAAAGCTTTGTAAATATAACAGCCTAAAAAAGCCTTATAGATAATCTTTGATTACCTAAGCGGGGCAGCAGCCTTTGATTTAACAAAGTATCTTAATGAGCTTCTTATCAATACTCACTCATAACTGATAGCTGAATATCAGCTTTGATAGTCAGTGATTATGGTCTGTAATTAACACCAAATTACTAGCATCAAGGCCAGCAAATAACCTTTAAAAACAGGTATAAAGCCCCCACATAATTGTAAACTTAAAAAAGAAGAAAGCTAATATGCGTATGCCCGAACCGCGCTCGTCGCGCCAGTTAAATCAATTAGCCACTCAGCTACAAGGCGAAGCTGAGATCAGTGGTGTCAATGCGTCAGGGACGCAAATATCGAGCCGCGCCTTTGAGATGGTCACCGACTTTGAGCCTGCAGGCGATCAACCGCAGGCGATTGAAAAGCTCGTTAAAGGTATCAATGCTGATATGGATGAGCAGCTGCTGCTTGGCGTGACGGGTTCGGGTAAGACTTATACCATGGCTAAGGTGATTAGTGAGTGCCAGCGCCCAACGATTATCATGGCGCATAATAAAACTTTGGCGGCGCAGTTATATGGCGAGTTTAAAGCCTTTTTCCCGAATAACGCTGTTGAGTATTTTGTCAGCTATTATGACTATTATCAGCCCGAAGCTTATGTCGCGGCAAGTGATACCTTTATCGAAAAAGACAGCGCCATTAATGATCATATTGATCAGATGCGTCTGTCGGCAACGCGGGCATTGCTTGAGCGCCGGGATGCTATTATCGTCGCATCCGTCTCTTGTATTTACGGTCTGGGCGATCCGGAGAGTTATCTCAAAATGCTCTTGCACGTCGTCGTCGGCGATAAGATAGATCGCACCGCGACGATTAAGCGTTTGGTTGAGATGCAGTATACGCGTAACGAGCTGGATTTTGGCCGTGGTACGTATCGCTTGCGCGGGGAGCTACTTGACATCTATCCTGCGGAGTCTGAGCAGCTGGCGATTCGTATTCACCTGTTTGATGACGAGGTCGAAAAAATCACTTGGTTCGATCCTTTGACAGGCAAAACCGTGCGCAGTGTGCCACGGATTACCATTTATCCCAAGTCGCATTATGTGACACCGCGTAATCGCCTTGAGGCCGCCAGCGAGACCATTCGTGCTGAGCTTGAACCGCGTCTTGAGTACTTTCGTGATAATAATAAACTGATTGAAGCGCAGCGCCTCAAAGAGCGCACGCAGTATGATCTAGAGATGATTCAGCAGCTCGGCTACTGTAATGGTATTGAGAACTACTCGCAGCATCTATCTGGTCGTCCTTGGGGTGAGGCGCCGCCAACGTTGTTTGATTATATTCCAGAAGATGCGCTGCTGTTTATCGACGAGTCGCATGTGACTGTCTCGCAGGTCGGCGCGATGTATAAAGGTGATAGGTCGCGTAAAGAGAACTTGGTGAATTACGGCTTTCGTCTGCCAAGCGCGATGAATAATCGGCCGATGAAGTTTGAAGAGTGGGAGCGCATCAAGCCCAAGACCATTTATGTTAGTGCGACCCCGGCGCAATACGAGCTTGAGCACAGCGAGCAAGTCGTCGAGCAAGTGGTGCGACCAACAGGCTTGATTGATCCTGAGATTGAGATTCGTCCCGTGCTCACGCAGGTCGATGATGTGCTCTCAGAGATTACCAAACGCCGCGAGCTGGATGAGCGCGTATTGATTACCACTTTGACCAAACGCATGGCGGAGGATCTCACCAGCTATCTCAAAGAATACGATATTAAGGTGGCCTATTTGCACTCCGACATCGATACCGTTGAGCGTATGCAAATCATTCATGAGCTGCGTACGGGTGTCCATGATGTACTCGTCGGCATTAACCTGCTGCGTGAAGGGCTCGATATGCCAGAAGTGTCATTGGTGGCGATATTTGATGCCGATAAAGAAGGCTTTTTGCGCTCTGAGCGCTCCCTTATTCAGACCATTGGCCGCGCTGCTCGCCACCTAAACGGTAAAGCGATTCTTTACGCCGATAGTATGACGCCAAGTATGGAAAAGGCGATAGAGGAGACCGATCGCCGCCGCGAAAAGCAAATCGCCTTTAATGTGGAGCATAACATCACGCCAAAAGGTGCGCGCCGTAGTGTCACTGATAAAATCGATACCGGTGAAGAGCTTGATGCTAACGACAATCAAGCGATTCCAGTTAAGAGCAATCTGCCGGATGTCGATATCAGTATACTCAGAAGCCCTGATCTGCTGGCTAAAGAGATCAACCGTCTTGAGAAGCTAATGAAGCAGTTCTCGCGTGACCTCAAGTTTGAGGATGCTGCTAAGACACGCGATAAAGTGCTAGAGCTCAAGGCGCATTTGATTTAGAAGTATGCGAAGTTGAAAACCCGATATTTCGATATAACGAAGAGCGGCTATTCTTACTAACTATAAACGCAGTTTTACATTTTTTACCTTAAAAATAGCGAGTTCATTTTATAGAATAAATTGATAAAGTATCGTTTGATAAAGGTAGCTGAAGCTCCGGCTTATACAGACTTTAGCTAAAAAATAAGATTTTCAATAAATTATTCTAGGAGTATAACCATAATGGACGTCAAAGCGTTATTTAAAAAAGGAATCGAAAAAGAGTTACTCGACGTCGATGATTATATTTTTACGCCGCAGCGTTTCGATATGATGATTGATGAGGGAGAGCTGATTTGTGTGCTAAATAGTGACGGTAGTGTCAATGTGTTTTATAGCAAACAAGGCATTACTGATGTCAGAGCGGCGGCGCGTAAGCATCCCTTTACTGATTTTGAGACTGAGCTGCATCACGGTCTTTATGACGACGTGATTGAAGATCTCATCGATAGTGTTAATGAGATCATAAATACGCATTCTAAGTATTTCCGCCGTAGTAAAGTACTACCGATGGCGGCAGCTGTAGGTCCTGATACGGTTATTACTGATGCCGATAAGCTCTAAGCGCTTGAAGGTTTTAGAGTAGCGTTGTCTAGAGAGTTTCTATAGAGTCTACAAAAAAGAGGTGCACTAATTGTTTAGCGCACCTCTTTTATTGTGACTTGATCGTCGCTTGGTTTTAATACACTCGAATCAAACCTTTTTTACTGCGACAGCTTTGTCTTTGGAGGCCAGAGCGGGTGAGTCCATAATAGCTCGAGCTTGTGAGCTATCTACCAAATGATTCGTTGATGTTTGCGTGACTAAGCCTTTGGCAAAGCGAGTGCTATCGTTGCGCTCTTTTAAGGTATCGGTATAGTACCATTCACAGCCAAAGGCTTGCTCAGTGATATCAAGAAGCATGTAGCCATGATCAACTTGATTATTAAATTTTTGGTGCGGATTGGCTTCTGGGCCGGAGTTATCCTCAGGTAAAGCTAATGACGTTAAAGCCGGACAGACGAACTCTACCGCCAGCGAGCCTTCTCCAGTGCCTGGATTATAGCTGCTAGGCTCAAAAGGGTTTTTGGCCACATCAAAGGCAAATGAGGCATGATAGTCGCCAGTGAGTACGACGGTATTGTCAATATTGTTATCTTCAATAAAGTCTAATAAACGATTACGAGCACTAGCATAGCCGTTCCAAATATCACCAGAGTTGGTTGCAGACGCTCCCATAAATGGCGCTAAAATTACTTGCTGACCTAGCACTTGCCAAGCTGCGCCGCGATTTTTACCATCCATTAGGTTTAGATAGAGCCAGTTTTCTTGCTCAAGTCCGAGCAGTTGACGCTCAGGCTCATTGCTAGCAGAGGCGTCAAGCTTCTCACGGCCAAAGATACGAGTGTCTAACATATTTAAGTCAAACAGCTTACCAAACTCAAAACGTCTATAAATACGCAGTTGACTATCTAGCTCATTGCTATCATCATCGCGAATCGGCATCCACTCATGATACGCGCGCACCGCTGACATCTTGCGCTCTATATAGCTGCCTTTACTAGGAAAATGGAATCTGGCACCGCCTTTCCATGAGTTATCGGCGATTTCGTGATCATCCCAAACTGCGATAAACGGATGCTGACGATGACACTCTTGTAGGTCAATGTCAGTACGATAACAAGCGTAACGCAGGCGATAATCTTCTAAGCTTATAATTTCATTCTCAGGGAAAATTGGTCGCTCGTCTTTCAAATCGTTGTCGCGATAAAAACCTTCTGGATACTCGTAAATGTAATCGCCCAAATGCAGGACTGCCGAGATATCCGCTTGCTTAGCGATATCGGCATAACCGTTAAAATAACCATAGCCATAATTAGAGCAAGACACTATTGCCAAGCGTACGCGATCAACTTCGCTTGCTGGCAGATCAGCATTAGGGATAGTGCGGGTGCGGCCGACAGGAGAAGCGTAGCCTAAAGCCTCAAACTGATAGTAGTAAGTGGTATTAGGCTCAGGCAGTTTAGGATCCACTTTTACTGTAAAGTCAGTCTCAGCAGTGGTTCGGCTTTTACCTCTAGCTATGACGTTTTGTAGCTCTGGATCAGTCGCAACGACATAGCCAACAGGGATGCTAGTGGCATTGATGCTACCGTCATTGGTGATGCGTGTCCATAATATTACTTTATCATATAGAGGGTCACCGCTGGCAATACCATGAACAAAAGGCGCAGCGCCTTGATACCCTAAGTCATCTAGTTTATTTGCACAATGACGCGGTTTGTAACCGCTTAGCCGACGATACTGCCATAGCAGCTTTGTAGCGATTTTGCGACGACTCGAGTGACCAGTTGCGTACGATAGCTTGGATCTATTGCCGCATTACCTAATTCAACGAGAGTCACTTGCTGCGGTGCTTGCTCACTGACGCAGCCACATACCCGAGATTTAACCGCTTCTTCTTGCTCATCACTCATCGCCGCACTAGCAATACGCCACGCATTTTGGTTTTCGATTTGGCTACGGCATTGGTTATCAATAGCGGCTTTGAAGACATTCATACCGATCTCATTGGCGGTACCGATAGCATCGCCTGAATTGCTAGTAGCGCCAGTAGAAGCGCAGCCTGTTAGAGCAAGAGCCGCTAGCATAGTAGTGGAGAGTACAAGTTTTTTCATTATTTAGTCCTTTAAGCTGAATTTGTAATAGGCAAAATAGCACGACTGGTTTTTAATTAATAGTGGCAAGCTTTATACATGAGATATAAAAAACCAGCTAAGCGACGCTTAACTGGCGATATGGTTGCAAGTATCTAGTCATTAATGATTTAACTGATGGTTTAGACGTTTTTGCTGCTTTGTTTTTGCTGAATCTCTTTGGCAAGTTTGTAGCAATCCTCAACATGATCAGAGGCAATTTTTTTGAAGATAGTGTAGCCCATAGTCGCTGCAACGAGTTGCCCGCCTAATGGTACAAACTTCGTCACTTGTTTTGCTGCGATACGGCCGCCGAAGCCTTGAACGGTCTTTTTGACGATACCGCGAGTGGCCATTAAACCTGCGAAGTCAACGGTCCGATCTCTGATAGCGCTCCAGTGTACCTCACGCGACTCTAGATCAATGGCTGATTTGCGGTCTTCGATGAGGCCAAAACGCTCACTAATCTCAGGGATGAGCTGAGTGAGCATACCTGCATCAACAGCAACATCAAAAAACGGTACAGGCACAACCGCTACACCGGCTGAAAACTTCGCACGTTTTTTGACTAATTTTAAGCACTCTTTTCTGACTTGTTCGAGGTCTAAGTTGGGATCAATAGTGTTAGGAAGTTTTTCAGCTTTTGGCGTCGTTTTCATAAATTATCCTTATAATAGGGTGAATAGTTAAAAGTGGAAACAAAAAAGTTAATTTATAGTTTAAGGAAATATCTGCACTGTACAATCATAGCTTTGTAGCAAATTGCAGAAAAGTAGCGCAAAAATGCACGGTTTTTGTAACTGCTATCATAAGTTTTTCTCTAACAGCTATGCAGCAGATTATTCAAACGATAAGTGGTCGTAAGATAAAAATTAATATTGTGACCCTCTACTAAAGCCAGTAGAATACCGCTATGCTAAATTTAACTCCCCGCTTTACTGGTGCTCGTATCGACGAGCTACCCATCGCGCTGCAAGCGCTCGCTGCTCAGTCTTTCACCCTGGCTCGGTTATATGCCGGCCGAGGTATCATGCAGCCTGAAGAGCTTGAGACTCAGCTTTCAGGTTTGCTGCCTGCTGAAGACTTGCATGGCGTCACACAAGCAGTGCGCTTATTAGATGCAGCTATCGACGAGGGCAAGCGCATTTTAATCGTCGGCGACTTTGACTGTGACGGTGCAACGAGTACGGCGCTGATGATGCGTGCGTTAACTCAGATGGGCGCGCAAGTCGATTTCTTAGTGCCCGATCGCTTTAAGTACGGCTATGGTCTAACGCCTGAGATTGTCGAATTAGGCATTGAGACTTATCAGCCTGATTTGATTGTTACCGTTGATAATGGTATCTCAAGTCATGAGGGTGTTGCCCGCGCGCAAGCGGACGGTATCACCGTTATCATTACCGATCATCATCTAACGACCAAAGCGACGCCGCCGGCTGAAGCAGTGGTTAACCCTAATCAGCTAGACTGCAGCTTTGATAGTAAGGCTTTGGTAGGAGTCGGTGTCGCGTTTTATGTCTTAGGCAGGCTTGCAAAGCTTAGACGTGAAGCGGGTAAACCGGCGGTGCAAGTCAGTCAATATCTAGACTTAGTAGCGCTCGGCACTATTGCTGATGTCGGCGTACTCGATAAAAATAACCGTATCCTTGTCCATCATGGGCTAAATGCCATTCGCCAAGGGCGCTGCTGCATCGGTATTTTAGCCTTGCTTGAGCAAGCAGGACGTGACCCTAAGCAGCTGCATGCGCAGGACTTTGGCTTTGTATTGGGGCCACGGATCAATGCAGCGGGACGTATGGACAATATGCGCATCGGTATTGAGTGCTTATTGACCGATGACTGGGGGACAGCCCAGCGCTTAGCACATGATCTTGAGCGACTTAATCGCAGTCGCCGACAAGTCGAGGGCGAGATGCGGGCGCAGGCTGATCAAATTATTAAGGATTTAGAGAATGATAGCGCAGCTGACAATACTCTAGAGACTGATCTAGAAGGCAGCGATGATACTATTATCGCCCCTACAGTCAAAACAAAACCAACCGTAGGTGCTGGGCCAGCCACTGCTACCAAGCGCAGCTTAGTGCTCTATCAGGACGACTGGCATCAAGGCGTCATCGGTATCGTCGCAGGCCGCCTAAAAGAAAGTCACTATCGGCCCAGTATTGTCTTTGCTCCTGCAGATACCGAACGTACGGGAGACGACGACGCAATTAAAGGCTCGGCGCGCTCCATCGCTGGGGTGCATATTCGCGACGCTATTGAGCAAGTCGCTGAGCAAAACCCCGAGCTTATTACCCACTTTGGTGGTCATGCGATGGCCGCTGGCTTGACGATTAAACGTCGCAATTTTGATGAGTTTGTCGCCGCTTTTGATGAGGTATTGGCGGAGCTGGATCAAGAGGTTTTCGCTGAGCAAAAATTCACCGATGGTGAGCTGCAAGCAAGCGACTTTAGCTTATGGTTCGCTGATGAGTTGGCCGACGCGAGTATCTGGGGACATGGCTTTGCCGCGCCAATATTCGATGGCGTCTTTGAAGTATTAAGCTTCAAGATACTCAAAGACAAGCATCTCAAACTCTCCTTACGCTATCCTGGTGTGCAGTATCCTATCGATGCTATTTATTTTAATTTTGATACCGATGTCTGGGATTACCGCGCCGAAAAGGTACATATCCTCTTTGAGCTCGATGTCAATGAATGGAATGGTAAACGCAGCTTACAGCTGATGGTCAAAGATTTGGCTTTAGTAAACTAAGAGTCTAACGCCGCCATTCTAAGGATGGGAACTGCCAATCGTAGCGAATAGCCAACATACGGATGCTAAAGATAGCACTCATAGTACAGATATCTGCAACCCAAACTGCTACCCCCAAATTGTACAAAGCGAAGTACAAAATACCGCCAGCTAAAGCGGCACTGATATAGATCTCTTGTTGTAGTACCAGCGGAATCTCATTACAGATCATATCGCGAATGATGCCACCGACAATGATCGTAATAACACCTAATAGCAAGGCTACGGGCACATTAGCGCCCATGCTATCGGCAACTTTGATACCGATTAGCGTAAAAGCTGATAGCCCAATGGTATCAGTGAGTTTTAAAAACTTATCAACCCGCCTTGAGTTGGGATGAAAAAATATCTGCGTCGTTATAGAAGCTATGGTAATGACTGTCAGATAGCTCATATCCATCATCCAAAATAGTGGATGCCTATCTAAGATCACATCTCGCACGGTACCACCGCCAATCGCTGTGACAATTGAGACCAATAAACAGCCAAATACATCGAAGTTTTTGTGCTTGGCCAAAATCGTTCCAGAAACACTGCACGCAACGATACCTATCATATCGAATAAATATAATAACGAACGCGGGTTAAAAGTAGTGATTAAGGTTGTATCTAAAGCAATGTTTAACATAAGCGCGGCTAAGTGGTTATTAGTATCAATCAACGAGACGAATGGAAGGCAGATGCCAGTCAAACTTTACTGCTAACATACGTACGGCAAAGATAACACCGAGCATAATAAACTCGTTAAGCCCAGGGTTTAGGCCTAAATAGTCGAGCAATAGATAAGTCACGGAACCTGCGATACTCGCGGTGATATAGATCTCTCTTTGCAGCACAAGCGGTATCTCATTGCAGATAATATCGCGTAGTAAGCCGCCAATAATAGCCGTCCAAACGCCCATCATAATGGCAATCAGAGGCGACATATCTTGATGAAGAGCGACCTTAAAGCCAATGACGCTAAAGGCGGCAAGCCCTATTGCATCAAAGAACCTCAGCGCATTGTCGATTTTATGATACAGATGAAAAAACACTTGTAGGGTAAGGGAGGTTGCGGTGATGACGATGACATAATTGAGATCGGTCATCCAAAATAGCGGGTGGCGATCCAAAGCCATATCGCGCAAAGTTCCGCCGCCAATCGCATTCACCATAGAGACTAAGATACAACCGGCGATATCAAAGCCTTTATGCTGAGCCAGCAAGGTGCCGGCGATAGCGCAAGCAATCACCCCAACCATATCTAGCAGATACAATAAAATATCAGGAAAAATCAAGTCATTAACCATTGTTATGTTTTTCCATGCTGACGGCTCTTTATGGTAGATAGTTAATTATATTCAATAATAAATAAAAGCTTGCTTTGTGTTTAACCGTCTTTAGCAAAAAATATCAGCCCGATAATGATCAAACCAATACCGAGCAAACCCATCGCTGAAGGTACCGAGTTACCCAGTAATAATATCCCACCGATAAGGGCAAAAATCACCTCACTGGCTTGGGTGGCATCGACGCCAGCCACTTCGCTTGAGGTCATCGCCTGACCGCGCGCGTACAAAAATATAGTAGTAGCCGCCACCCCGGCCAACAAAGCCACCAGCAATGTATTGAACATTTGTGTGCTATCGGCCAGCTCGGGTCGCACTATCATGCCCAAAAGTAGCCAAAATGGCAAACTCCCCAGAGTCATTAGCCAAACTTTGTTAAAGGCATTGTGTAGTAAGGTAGTCTCAATCGAGGGGATACGATGGATCAGAGTTTGCAGTAGTGACGGCGCAGGTGCGGCGGCAGGCAGAGCATTTAGAGCGGTGCTGATGGTATTAGTGTCATATAAAGTAGGCGGCAGATCATAAGCTTCAGAGGTGAGTGGCTCGTCAAGGGTGTCGGCAATGCCAGATACGGCGTGCGACTGATCTGCCAAGTCGGCAGGTAACGCTGGCGTGCGGGAGTTATGAGTGACTTGCCAGACCAACTGATTGCCAATCGGATAGCTAAAGGCGGCAATAAGGGCGGGCAGTGCGCCATAGAGCAGCATCTGTGCTATAGGGACGGCATGGGCAATATCAGTGTCGGCAAGTGCAGCGGCGTGCAAGCCCTCACTGACATTGACCATCACCACGCCAACAAACACCAAAAGGGCATAAAGGATGAATTTTTTATCAAAACGCTGGCCAAAGACCATCAGCACCAATAAGCTGGTAACGACGGTAAACATAAAGGTCGCCGCGACCACCCAGCCTGCCACATGATCGGCGGCATAGCAGATACCTGCATAAAACAGCCCAAAGCCAATACTGCCTGTGAGGCACCAAAAAACCCAGTGCTGACAAAAGACCGCTGTCAAAGCTTTGAGGCGCCCCATCCCTTGCTGAAACAAGATGATGCCGGTGATTATCAGCCACATAAAGACATAGCGCAGACTCGCCGACCAAAACCAGTGGCCGCCTGCCGCGCTCATCATCTCATTTAAAATAAATGTCGAGCTAAAAAACGCCCCTGCCAATAAGCCCAGTAGTATTAGCTTGATCATCTTTGTGCCCTTATGCTTATTTCCGTGTCGTGTGAGCGATTTATACCGTTTTTCTTGTGCCCTTGATACAGCTATTTAGCTGTTTATGATAACGCCGAGGCGATAAGCTTGTGCAAAAAGTCAGGGCGTAGCTGCGGCCGCTTTATGCGAGGATAGCGCAAAAAATCACGGTGAATTATAACGTAACCAATGATATTACGCTGCGGCTAATACATAAAAAATTAAAATATAAAAAAAGATGCTGAAGCCATGCTCCAGCATCTGTATATAAAGTTATTTTACTAGGGCGTGTCCTCATTTTAAAAATGGTGATAAAAATGAGATAAATCGCAGTCAAACAAGGAAGATATCGCAAGTAATATCGAGATATTAGTCAGCTATTTGACACCGTTTGGCCAGATTTAGCCATTTTTAGCCCATTTAGATGGCTATCGATTGAATTGAGGACACGCCCTAAAAACGGTTTGGTACAAAAATCAACGTATACGCGAGCAGATTAGTCTAAGCGTAGCAGCTCATTAACCGCTGTTTTTGCACGCGTTTGCGCATCGACTTTTTTGACGATGATAGCAGCGTATAGACTGTACGTACCGTCTTCAGAAGGTAAGCTGCCTGGAACGACGACTGAACCTGCAGGGACACGACCGCGATGAATCTCGCCCGTTTCGCGGTCATAAATGCGTGTAGATTGACCGATATAGACGCCCATAGAGATGACTGCGCCTTCCTCAACGATAACGCCTTCGACGATCTCAGAGCGCGCACCAATGAAGCAGTTGTCTTCGATAATAGTCGGGTTGGCTTGTAGCGGCTCAAGCACACCGCCGATACCGACGCCGCCTGATAGATGGACGTTTTTACCGATTTGCGCGCAAGAGCCAACGGTCGCCCACGTATCGACCATCGCGCCTTGATCAACATAAGCGCCAATGTTGACGTATGATGGCATCAGTACCGCGCCTGCTGCGACATAAGAGCCTTTACGAGCGACTGCTGGTGGCACGACGCGTACGCCTGCTTCTTTAAACTGCGCCTCACTCCAATCAGCAAATTTGGTCGGTACTTTGTCATAGAACTGCACATGCTCGCCGGCAGCTTGCACATAATTGTCATTAAGACGGAACGAGAGTAGGACGGCCTTTTTCGCCCACTGATTAACGACCCATTCGCCGTCCTTTTTTTCCGCAACGCGCAAGCTGCCATTGTCTAATTGCTCAAGCACTTGCTCGATAGCTTCACGAACATCTTGTGGCATATTGGCTGGGCTGTACTCGTTACGATTTTCAAAAGCTTGTTCGATGGTTTGTTGTAATGACATAAAAATTCCTAAAAGTTAATATTCAAAGTACGATAAAGACAGAGCTATCACTTGCTGCTGGTATTGTCGCCAATTTTATAGGTTTTAGCAAATCACAGGCTTTTAGTCAGCTCAATTTGGCAATGACACTTCAGACAGATTCGCTCGATTGCATAGTGACTCTATAGCTTGAGAGTAGTGGCTGCTATACAGTGTTGATATGACTATTTATCCAGTCCAAGATGTCTTGATAAACCCTCTGTTTTTCAAGTTCGTGTAGTGGCTCGTGACGCATATGCGGATATAGCTTGACCTCCACCTCACTAAAGCTTTGCTCATTTAAGCGGTTGACTACTTTACGTATGCCTTTGCTCATATTACCCACGGGGTCATTTTGTCCGCTGATAAACAGCATCGGAAAGTCTTTATTAATAGTCGCGGCCCAGTTTTTGTTTAGACCGGATTCCATTAAGTTAAATAGCGTTAAGTAACCATTATTAGTAAAGTCAAAACCGGTTAGAGGATCGGCTTCATACGCTTCGATACTGGCTTGGTTTTCGGTGAGCCAAGCAAACTGTGAAGAAGAAATACGATTATTCAGCTTACTATTAAAGATTTTATTCATGATGTTAGCAAACACGGCATTTGGCTTTTTGGGAGCGATTTTGGCGAGCGCTTTATTGATAGGTAAAATAACCTTGGCTAAAGGATCAGTATCAGCGCTACCCATCAAGATCGCACCAGCAAAACTGTGCGCATGATGCTTCATCACCGTACGCACAATAAACGAGCCCATTGAATGCCCCATAATAAAGTGCGGCACGTCCGGATGCTTCGCTTTTAGGCTATCGGCCATGATAATCACATCTTTTAGCAACGACTGCACTGGGTGCTCTTCACCAAAGAAGCCAAACTCACTCTCTGACTTGACCGTTTTACCATGACCGAGCTGATCATAAGTGGCAACAGCGATACCGTGATCTGCTAAGAACTGCGCAAAATCGCTATAACGACCACTGTGCTCCGCCATGCCATGAACGATTAGTAGGGTGGCGGTTATATCTACCGAGCTGTCTTTTGGCGTAAAGAAAGTATGATGCAAATAATGGCTGGTATTCGATGAAGTAATTTGCTCAGTATTGCTCATAGCAGTATTCATATAAGGGTCCTTGATAAGTTGAATAGTTAATATACAGCCTGTTTATAATATTACGGCCTATTGCGCGCTTGCATTGGCCTTAGCGCGATCATATATCGTTTGGCCTTATTAATGGCCAAACATTTTATCCATCCTACAATAGACTGACTTAAAATTATATTAACTTATGTTTTAATCTTAGCGATATTTTCTAATCATCCATAAAAGCCTAAGTTATGAAAAAGCTATTCCCTAAAAAACAGCGCCCTATCAAAAAACTACTGCTCGCTGGAGCAGGGCACGCTCATATAGGTTTGCTACGTAGGCTTGCCCGTAAGCGTTTAGATAATCTTCAGGAGGTAGAAGTAAGCGTGATTACTGAGCATCCGCAGACGATTTATTCTGGTATGTTGCCGGGCTGGATGGCTTCTCATTATAAGCGTAGTGAGATCAGTATCGATATCGCTGCGCTGTGCAGACGTGCTGGCGTGACGCTAATACAGCGACCTATCATAGCTGTCGATGCGGATACTCAAACGGTTATTACTGTCAAAAACGCTAAAGACGCTAAAAACGCTAAAGACGAACGTTTTGATTACGAGCTGCTGTCGCTCAATACAGGCGCAGATACTGATATGACTTGGCTTAATACAGACGGCCTAGTTAATGAAGACTTAATAGATAAAGATTTGGCAGATAAAAATCTAAAGAATACCGTAATTCCCGTAAGGCCCATATTCAATTTCGTCGAGCAGTGGCAGCAGATCCTTAAGCAAGCTGAGCAAGTGAGTGATTATAAAGTTGCAGTAGTCGGAGCAGGCGCTGCAGCAACGGAGCTGGTGATGGCCGCGCAGTTTGCTTTGCAGCAAATTAATCCTAGTCATCAAGCTTATTTGGTTTGCGGTGAGCAGCTGCTATCAGGCTTTGATGCAGGCTTTCGCTCTCGCGTCATCAAGCAATTACAGCGCCGTAATATTGAGATTATCTACGAGCGCGCCAAAGGTTTAGCTGGTGGTAAATTAGCGACCTCTAAGCAAACGCTAGCGGCCGATGCGACTATTGCGGCTACTGGGGTGATGGGTTCGGCGTGGGCCGCGCAGACTAACCTTGAAACGGTAGATAAGGGCTTTATTGCGGTCAATGATAAGCAGCAAAGCACTTCGCATGATAATGTCTTTGCCGTAGGCGATGTGGCGTCACGCGTGGATCGAGAGATGGCACATTCTGGGGTGCATGCAGTATTTGGCGGCAAAGTGGAAGCGGATAACTTACTGGCTTATTTAGTAGGAGATAAGTTAAAAAGCTATCGACCCAAAAACCGCACTTTGTATTTGCTCGCTTGCGGTGACAAGTACGCAATCGGCAGTTGGGGCAATTTCAGCGCGCAGGGATGCTGGATTTGGTATCTTAAGCGCTATATCGACAAGCGTTTTGTCAACGCAAAATAAGTAGAGGCTGCACGAACCGCATTAAAGATATTAATTTATAAAACAATAGCTTAGCACTATTGATTATTTAGTTACACTGGCTACCACTGCGCGTCACAATAGAATAATTAAACAGTGTAATAATAAATGAGTTAACACTCAAAAAAGCTATTCATCTTTAAAGTTTTCCTATATTCTGCTTGTATACTCAGTAAATATCAAAGATTAAAACCATTATCATCCAAAGGTCATACGCTATGAAATCCACTATTGAATTGCTTGAACATACGGATTTTCCTGCTATTAAGCGCCGTAAATTAACCACGCTGCAAGTCAATCTAGGTTACCTGTGCAATATGTCCTGCGTGCATTGTCATGTGGCAGCAAGCCCTTATCGTACTGAGATGATGTCGCGCGAGTTGGTTGAGCTGATTTTAAAAGTACTGCAAGCGCAAAATATCGATACACTTGATTTGACCGGCGGCGCACCCGAGATGCATGACGATTTTAAATACTTAGTCGTCGAGGCTCGTAAACTTGGCGTTAAAGTCATTGATCGCTGTAATTTGACGATCTTGATGGAAGAAGGTTTTGAGGATACGGCGCAGTTCTTAGCGGATAATGGCGTCGAAGTGGTCGCCTCACTGCCTTGTTATTCACTTGAGAACGTCGATAAGCAGCGCGGCAAAGGCGCGTTTGACGACAGTATTTTAGGGCTACATAAGCTTAATGCTTTGGGTTATGGACGTGCAGATACAGGTCTGACTTTAAATCTAGTATATAACCCACAAGGCGCGACCTTACCACCCAATCAGCAGATGCTAGAGGCGGACTATAAACGTGAATTAAAAGAGCACTTTAATATAGAGTTTAATCAGCTTTTTGCGTTGACCAATATGCCGATTCAACGTTTTGGTGCGGTACTATTGGCTAAGAACGAGTTCCATCCTTATATGGATTTGCTCAAAGATAACTATGATGCGGGGAATCTTAAAGAGGTGATGTGCCGCTCGACCATTAGTGTTAATTGGCTCGGCGAGCTGTTCGATTGTGACTTTAATCAACAGCTTGAGATGCCTGTACCCAATAAATCGCGCCAGCATTTGCGCGATCTGCTCACCCAAAATCCTACTGGTGACGATATCGCTATCGGTGACCATTGTTACGGCTGCACAGCAGGGCAAGGTAGTAGCTGCGGCGGCGCTTTAGAAGACGAAAAAGTAAGTGTGGCTTAGAGCTAGTTCTAAGCACCTTGATTTAAAAAACTTATCAGCATTAACGGAGCTCATCTCATGCTTATAACTAAAACTCCATTTTCTAAAGCTTTAACGACCAAAGCCCTTATTGCCGCAAGCCTTATGCTATCAAGCGCTGCCTATGCTGATTTTAACCACAGTACTTGGGATAGCTTACTAAACAAAAACGTCACTATGACCAACGGGGGCAAAGCATCTGTCGTTAATTACAACGGCATGAAAGCGGACCAAAGCAAGCTTGATGGCTATTTGGCAGCGACGGCTACGGTCAGTCGGTCTGAGTTTAACCGCTGGAGCAAAGATGAGCAATTGGCGTTTTTAATCAACGTCTATAATGCGGGTACTGTGGATTTAGTGCTGACTAAGTACCCTAATATAAAGTCGATTAAGGATATCGGCGGTATATTTAGCTCGCCTTGGAAACAAGACTTTGTCAACGTACTGGGTAAAAAGCGCTCGCTTGATGATATCGAGCACAACCTGATTCGCGGTTCTGGGCGCTATAATGAGCCGCGTATTCACTTTGCGGTGAACTGTGCTAGCATTGGTTGTCCTGCATTGTTGGATGATGCTTACACAGGCAGTAAACTCGATAAACAATTAGAGCAAGTCACCCGCAATTTCCTCGCCGATAGTAGTCGTAACCGTCTCAAGGGCAGCACGCTTGAGATCTCGCCAATATTTAAGTGGTATAAAGAGGACTTTGAGAGTAATTGGCGCGGCACCAGAGATTTAGAAGGGTTTTTGGCGCGTTATAGCTCACCGCTCGGTCTTAATAAATCACAAATTGCTGACTTAAAAAGCGGCAAGACTAAGATCAGTTATACCAATTATAATTGGAATTTGAACAAGAAGTAGTGAGATAGCATGTCCACGGTTTCTATTATCGTTCCTATACTCAATGAGGCAAATAATCTGCCTCATTTGTTTACTCATATCGCTGGGCTAAACCCATCACCGCCGCAAATTATCTTTGTTGATGGCGGTTCAAACGATGATTCCTTCGAATGGGCACAAAAGTTTATTGCAGATTTAAATAACAGTAATCAGTCAGCTATTAATTGGCAAGTGGTTAAGTCACAAGCAGGTCGTGCGCGGCAGATGAACAAAGGCGCGTCCTTAGCAACAAGCGACATACTACTATTTTTACACGCTGATACTGAGCTGCCAACTCAAGCTATTTCTGTTATCCAAATGGCTATACAAAAATCAGAGTGGGGGCGTTTTGATGTCAGGTTAAATAGTCGTCAGCCGATGCTTTGGGTGGTCAGCCAAATGATAAACTTACGCTCACGATTAATGAGTATTGCAACTGGTGATCAAGCGATTTTTATTACCCGTAAGCTTTTTGAGCAAGTTGGCGGCTATCCTCAGCAAGCGCTGATGGAAGATGTTGAACTATGCAAGCAGCTTAAAGCAAAGTCTAAACCTGCTTGTCTAAAGACTAAAGTCATTACCTCGGCGAGGCGCTGGGAGCAGCATGGCACTTGCCGCACGATACTGCTGATGTGGCAGCTGCGTTTTGATTATTGGCGCGGCGTCTCGGCGGACAACATTAAAGCGCGTTATTATAAGTAATATAGATAAGCCTAAATCAGAATAATACAGCTATGCTAACACTGGGTTTGTTGTATAGTGGATTAAATATAGAAAACTCTTAATATGACTCAAGAACAAAATACCTGCATTATCCTATTCGCTAAATTCCCTGCTAAAGGCATGGCAAAAACCCGCTTGCAACCTGCGCTTGGCAGTGATGGTGCAGCAAAAATGGCAAAGCAGCTATTACTACATAGCGTAGAGCAAGCGTTAGCAACGGGCTTTAGCGTTGAATTATGTGTCAGTCCCCCTCCTAATACTCCTTGCTGGCAAACGCTGAATCTACCAGAGTCATTGACATGGTCAGCACAAGCCGATGGTGATTTAGGAGAGCGTATGTACACGGCTAGTACGCAAGCTTTGTCAAAGTTTAAAAAGGTGTTGTTAATAGGAAGCGATTGTCCCAGTTTGACGGCGGCAGTGATTCAAGATGCCGCGCAGCAGTTAGACAACTTAAATAGCGTCATGATTCCTGCTTTTGATGGCGGTTACGTACTGCTTGGCTTTAGGCAAATAAACGCGCACCTATTTACCAATATGACGTGGAGCGTCAGTGATGTGGCAGCAGTGACTAAGCAGCGTATTAAAGATCTAAATTGGTCATTAGCTTCGCTACAACCTCTACCTGATATCGATGAGCCAGAGGATTTACAATATCTGCCTGCAGGATGGCTTGATGGTTATGAGCTTAAGGATTATTAATTTACGATTATGACAAATGCAAAAGCCATCAACTATTTGATGGCTTTTTTTTGTGATAGAGGTCGATATTACTTGGGCAATAATGCATTAAGCTTGGTCTTCGTTTCTTCACTCATCGCCTCAATAGGGGTGACTAACGCTTGCGCTAGCGCGGTATGAGCAATAGAGTCAGGCTGCTCGCTGGCAAGTAAAGCCACGGCTTGTTTGACCACTTGCTGCGCGTTATCGGCGTTTTTCATAAGGTTTTGAATCGCATAATCAGCGCTGACATCTTCCTCACTTGGATGCCATGAATCAAAATCTGTCACTAGCGCAAGCGTAGCATACGCCATGCTCGCTTCACGTGCAAGCTTAGCCTCTGGCATATTGGTCATGCCAATGATGTCAGCATTCATCTGTCGATACCAATTGGACTCAGCGCGAGTAGAAAATTGCGGCCCTTCGATACAGAGGTAAGTCGCGGTACTATGACATTGGCCTTCGCTAATATTTGCCTGACTATAAGCGCGCTTTAACACCCCACCAAGCGCCGCACATAAAGGATCGGCCATTGCTACATGCGCCACCGCTCCCTCACTAAAAAAGGTACTGGCTCGCTGTTTGGTCATATCGATCATCTGATCTGGAATGACCATATCTAAAGGTTTGAGATGCTCTCGTAGTGAGCCTACCGCTGAGACTGAAATGACATAGCGTACGCCCAAAGTTTTTAGCGCATAAATATTAGCGCGGTAGGGAACTTCTGACGGGCTAAATCTGTGCCCTTGACCGTGGCGGGTCAAAAAAGCGACAGTTACGCCATTTAGCTCACCCATGACAATGTCATCAGATGGCTTACCATAAGGCGTTGAGATTTTTACCTGACGCTTATTGCTTAGCGCTTGCATCTGATATAAGCCGCTACCGCCGATAATGGCAATGTCAGCGGATAAATGAGCGGTGTCTTCTACTAAGGTTGAAATCATATCAGTCCCAGATGGAGGAGTTAAAAACGAGTCATTGTAATTATCAGTAACGCTTGTCTTTTAAGATAAAATAGCGCTTAAAATACTAAACCGAGCGGTTGACGATAACCATTAGCGTTTGGTAACTCTTTTATACAGCCCTTGAGCCAACTCCTTAACCACCATGCTTTGACTTTGTACAAAGCCTTCGTATTTAGGCAAGTTATCATCCACGTCTCTGATACGGCGATTATAAAATAGGTGCATAGTAGGCTCTGGCAAGGACGCTTTATCAGGATAATTATCAGTAGGGATTAATACCAGATTGCCGCCTACCGCCGTCTCTATACTAGGCTTATGACAACGCTTACACAGTCCGCGGCTGATATTAGGCGGCATTTTCCAACTACGAAAGCGGGTTTTATCAATCTCTAATTCGCTAAGGTCTGATTTTAGTAAAACCGTCACATCATTATAGGCTTTACCGGTATAGTCCTGACAAATCGTGCAGTGACAAATAAAGCGAGCCATAGGAGTATGGTTGATGGTATAAGTATTGCTATAGCAGGAGCAAGAGCCTTCTTGCGGGGTGAAGTCGTCACTCATAAGGTAGTCCTTTTTTATAAAATTAGCGGTATGTATCTATGAAATTCATTAGACAAAATATAGCATTTTCTGTATCCGGCAGTGTAGTGGCTTTAAGTAGAGTTGCTAAGGACTTATGCTAATCATTAGCATAAAAAAAGAGACCCAAGCAGGGTCTCCATTTTTTGTTATCAATCCATTCTTAACAGCCAAGCTTACCTTCCGCCTCAAGCGCCTTTTTACTACGAATCGGCGCAGGGCAATCTTCACCGTAATACTGACGATCGGCAAAGTAGCTTGAGCGTACCATGGGACCGGCCCAAATGCTAAAGAAGCCAATCTTTTTGCCGTAGTCCATATAGCGCTGAAACTCGTCCGGATGCACATAGCGATCGACAGGGGCGTGATTTTTACTCGGCTGCAAGTATTGACCCACCGTAATCATATCGACATCATGCGCTTTGAGATCATCAAGTAGCGCATATACCTCTTCTTCGGTCTCGCCGAGGCCAACCATAAAGCCGCATTTGGTCGCGATATCAGGGCGACGCTCTTTATAAAGCTTGAGCAGATCGAGCGAGTGCTGATAATCAGAACCTGGACGGAAGGCTTTATACAGGCGCGGAACCGTCTCGATATTATGGTTAAAGACATCAGGAGCTGTTTCGGTGAGTAAGTCTAAGGCAATATCCATACGGCCACGGAAATCAGGCACTAAGATTTCGATCAGGCAGTTTGGGCTTAGCGCCCGTGATTCGTTGAGCACTTCAACAAAATGCTGCGCGCCGCCATCTTTTAAATCGTCGCGATCGACTGAGGTAATCACTGCATATTTGAGCTCAAGACCTTGAATAGTCTCGGCGGTATGACGCGGCTCATCCTTATCAAGCTCGTTTGGGCGACCATGACCGACATCACAAAACGGGCAACGACGCGTACAGATGTCGCCCATAATCATAAAGGTGGCGGTGCCGTCACCAAAGCACTGCGCAAGATTCGGGCAAGCGGCTTCTTCACAAACAGTATAGAGCTTTTGTTCGCGTAGTTTGGCTTTGATACGCGCCACCTCAGCAGGTGAGGACATTTTTACTCGAATCCAATCCGGCTTTTGCTTCGCTTCGACTGTCGGGATTACTTTAATCGGGATGCGCGCGACTTTATCGTAGCCGCGCAGCTTTTCACCTTGAATGGCTTTTTTGGGTTTTACTCTTGGCGCAGGAACATGGGTTTGTACGGCAGTAGTCATAATCAATGATCTCTTAACCCTTTATAGTATAAGGGTTTATGGAATTATCAGCATGCTTTATAGGTGTCTTTATTATAGCAGATATTGCGCTCAGGGTTTATTATTCAACCCTTTGTGCTATGGCTTTTTGTTTAAGTTATCAATATCTATACCCATTTCATTAAATACTTCGATAGCCGCGCGAAAAGCCTCTTGGGTAGCAGGCGCGCCGCAGTAAGGCAGGCTGTGCATGAGTACCTCGCGAATCTCCTTAATGCTTGCGCCATTGTTAATCGCGCCTCTGATATGACCTTTTAGCTCATTCGGGCTCTTTTGCGCAATCAAAAATCCTAAGGTAACCAAGGAGCGATACTTACGCGGTAAGACGCTATCGTCTTGCCAAGTGGTGCCCCAAGCGTGCTCAATGATCCAATCTTGCAAGGGCTGAGTAAAGGCTGTGGCGGCATCGAGTGAGCGCTTAACGTGAGCCTCGCCCATGACCTCAGTGCGCACTTTTAACCCTTTTTTATAGTTTGAGTGCTCATTGTTATTGCTCATTTTACTATCCTTAACTTTTAAAATTGAATCGGAACCGTTCGCCGAGTCGGTCTTGATATTATTTAATGTCATGATGCTATTTAATATAGAATCATGAGTTTAATATCGAACCATGAGTTAATATTGAATCGTTAGTTTTCCAATGCATTGAACTTATATGTCTAATATTTACTCTAGTAGCTACTACTATTTTTATAATAAATATTGAATATGGCTTGATTCTACGCCTTTTGCAGCCTAAGCCATTAACTTTTTGAGCGTTTTAAGCTATCATTGCAGCACAAATATTTCAATGACCACATTCCCTTAATTATTTCCTATAGTGCATCGACGCAGGCAGTCATTCTGACTACTCACGCAATGTACTAGCCCAACTACGAGGACAATTATTGTGTTAGAAGCTTATCGTAAACATGTCGAAGAACGTGCTGAGCTAGGAACTGTACCGCTTCCACTAAATGAAAAACAGGTAGCCCAGTTGGTTGAGCTACTAAAAAACCCACCAGCGGGCGAAGAATCGTTCTTAATGAACCTGCTAGAAAACCGTATTCCAGCTGGCGTTGACCAAGCCGCTTATGTAAAAGCTGCATTTTTGGCCGCTATCGTTAAAGGTGAGGCGAGCTCACCACTTATCGATAAGAAAAAAGCGGTTGAAATTCTAGGCACCATGCAAGGCGGCTACAACGTACAGCCATTAGTGGCAGCATTGGATGATGAAGAAGTTGCTCAAGATGCGGCAGAAGCACTTAAGAAAACTTTGCTCGTATTTGACGCGTTCAATGACGTGACTGAAAAAGCCGAAGCCGGTAACGACATCGCAAAAGAAGTGATTCAGTCTTGGGCTGACGCTGAGTGGTTTTTGAACCGTGACGAGGTACCAAAGAAATCGACTTACACGACGTTTAAAGTCACAGGCGAAACCAACACTGATGACTTATCTCCTGCGCAAGACGCGTGGAGCCGTCCTGATATTCCACTGCACTCGCTTGCCATGCACAAAAACTCTCGTGACGGCATTACTGCTGACGAAGAGGGCGTGCGCGGTCCAATGAACCTTATTGATGAGCTAAAAGAAAAAGGCCATCCGCTAGCGTACGTTGGTGACGTCGTCGGTACTGGCTCTAGCCGTAAGTCTGCGACCAACTCAGTGCTATGGCTGATGGGCGAAGATATTCCAAACGTACCAAACAAACGCGGCGGCGGTCTGGTACTGGGTAACAATATCGCTCCTATCTTCTTTAATACGATGGAAGATTCTGGCGCCTTGCCAATCGAAAAAGTAGCTGTCGATAACCTAAACATGGGCGATGTGTTTGACATCTACCCACATGACGGCAAAATCACTAAGCATGACTCAGACGAGATCATCTCAGAGTTCAAACTAAACTCGCCAACGCTACTTGACGAAGTGCGTGCTGGTGGCCGTATTCCATTGATCGTTGGTCGTGGTCTCACTAACCGTGCTCGTGAGTACATGGGTCTGGGTCATTCAGACGTATTCGCCAAGCCAGAAGAGCCAGCCGATACGGGTAAAGGCTTTACCCTTGCGCAAAAAATGGTCGGCAAAGCGTGTGGTCTACCAGGCGTACGCCCAGGTATGTACTGTGAGCCAAAAATGACTACCGTTGGCTCTCAGGATACCACAGGTCCGATGACGCGTGATGAGCTAAAAGACTTGGCGTGCCTAGGTTTCCAAGCAGACCTCGTCATGCAGTCATTCTGTCACACCGCTGCTTATCCAAAGCCAGTCGACGTTGAGACTCAGCACACGCTACCTGACTTTATCATGAACCGCGGCGGCGTCAGCTTACGTCCGGGCGATGGTATCATTCACAGCTGGCTGAACCGTATGCTACTTCCAGATACTGTGGGTACTGGTGGTGACTCGCACACGCGTTTCCCAATGGGCATCTCATTCCCAGCGGGTTCTGGTCTAGTTGCATTCGCAGCCGCGACTGGTGTGATGCCACTTGATATGCCTGAGTCTGTGCGTGTGCGCTTCGTCGGTGAGCGTCAGCCTGGTATCACCTTGCGTGACCTCGTCCATGCCATTCCTTACCAAGCCATCAAAGAAGGTTACTTGACGGTCGATAAGAAAGGAAAAATCAACGAGTTCAACGGTCGTATTCTTGAGATCGAAGGTCTAGAAGACCTAACTGCTGAGCAAGCGTTTGAGCTATCTGATGCCTCAGCTGAGCGTAGTGCTGCTGGTTGTACTATCACCTTATCTGAAGAGTCGGTAACTGAGTACCTAAACTCAAACATCACGCTGCTTAAATGGATGATCTCAGAAGGTTATGGCGACGCGCGTACCATCAGCCGCCGTATCGAGCAAATGCAAGACTGGTTAGCAAACCCAAGCCTGATGCGTGCTGACGCGGACGCGGAATACACCATCGATATGACTATCGACATGAGCGAGATCAAAGAGCCAATCCTATGCTGCCCGAACGATCCAGACGATGCCAAGACTTTGGCTGACGTCGCAGGCGATACCATTGATGAAGTATTTATTGGTTCGTGCATGACCAACATCGGTCATTTCCGCGCGGCAGGTAAACTGCTACAAGACGTCCCAGCGGGTAGCCTGAAGACTCGTCTATGGATCGCACCACCAACTAAGATGGATGCCCGTCAGTTGATGGAAGAAGGTTATTACAACGTCTACGCACAAGCCGGCGCTCGTACTGAGATGCCAGGCTGCTCACTATGTATGGGTAACCAAGCGCGTATCGCACCGAAATCTACTGCCGTTTCGACGTCGACTCGTAACTTCCCGAACCGTCTCGGTCAAGGCGCAAACGTTTATCTCGCGTCTGCAGAGCTTGCTGCAGTCGCTGCAGTACTCGGTAAACTGCCAACCAATGATGAATATCAGCAGTACGCTGGTATGCTCAACAGCATGGGCGATGAAGTGTATCAGTACATGAACTTCGATCGTATGGAAGAGTACACTGAAGAAGCGGATAAAATTAACGTTGCTCAGTTGACTTAATCTTTGCTTTCAAGCTAATTAATAAGATAAAAAGAAACCCCGTATCAAAATGATGCGGGGTTTTTTATATGATAAAGATTGTTTAAAAGTTAAACATAATTAAGTTTTTATAAACTTAAAAATTAATAAAGGATCTCAGATCTTCAGGTTGTTACAAAAATATTATATAAGTACACTTAATACGACATTTGATGTCGCTGACGCTGAAAGTTTACAGCCTTTTAACGATGTTTTTATATACAATAGATTTAAAATAGCATGGTGGAGGGAATAATGAAAAAGTATGAGTTGTATTTAATTTCACTATCAATGCTTTTTATATTCGTGTTTTTCTTGACTGTACCAGTTTGTTGGGGTGAAAAATGTAGTTCTATCAAATTGAATGAACTATTTTCTATCTATCTATTTAGCTTATTTAATTTACTACTATTCATATATTCTCTTTTACTGATGTTTAAATTGAGAAGTAAGTTAGGAGCTAATAACCATACACCGTTTAGTGTAAAGTCAGTAAGCAATGATAGCTATGAACACTTGGTCTTCTTGGTTACCTATATAATTCCTTTGGTTGCGTTTGATTTTGATGATTATAGATACCAAATACTTTTTGTAGCTTTAATAGCCATAATAGGGTATATGTATGCTAAAACTGATATGTATTTCTCTAATCCTTCGTTAGCTATACTGGGCTATTCTATTTACAAAATAGAAGCAGGTTTTAGAGGTAATGATGTTAAGTCGATAACTGTTCTATCTAAGAATAGTATAATTGATGGTAATGAGGTATCTTATATCAAAATTAGTAATAACGTCTATATTGGTAAGGTGAGATAATTAAATGGAAGATAACTACACTTTAGAGGATTTGCAAACTAGATTGGATGGTATTTTTTCTGATGAAATGAGCTATGCTGAAGAAACCGTAGAGGTAAACTTGGTAAACTAAGCGTATTAATCGGAGTTTACCATGACCAAGAAAGTAAGAACCTACAGTGACGAATTTAAAGCTGAAGCCGTCAAGAAGATAGCGGATAACAACGGCAATATTTCAGCGACCGCAAAGCAACTTGGCATCGCCATGCAAACGCTATCCAACTGGCAGAACAAAGCTAATCAAGGCAAGCTTGTAGGAACAAAGCAGTATGACCCTGAACTTATGAGTGCGCTTGAAGAGGTAAAACGCCTAAAGCGACAGCTTAAAGTTGCCGAAGAGGAGCGCGAGATCTTAAAAAAGGCGACGGCGTACTTCGCGAGAAACAGTTAGTCAGGTACGCCTTTATCAAAGACAACCAGTTCCTCTTTCGCATCACCACTATGTGCCGTGTGTTAAGGGTTAAGCCATCAAGCTATTACGACTGGCTAAGTCGTGATCTCAGCGACCAACAGATACATCGCAACCAGTCTGAATTACTGGTTAAAGCGGCTCACAATGAAACGAAAGAACGTTATGGCGCAGATCGACTGCATGCTCATCTAAGCGAGCAAGGCCATAACATTAGCCTGTATATGGTAAGAAGCATCAAAGAGCAACACGGCATTAAATGTCGTAGTCATAAGCGCTTTAAAGTCACCACCGACTCCAATCACAACAAGCTGGTCTATCCAAACGTGCTCGATCAGAAGTTTGACACCAGTCGCCCTAACCAAGCATGGGTAAGCGATATTACCTATATCTGGACACATGAGGGCTGGTTGTATTTAGCGGGAGTCAAAGACTTATATACCAAAGAGCTGGTCGGCTATGCGATCAACAAACGCATGACCGCAGATTTGGTCTGTCGCGCATTGAACATGGCCATCAGGAATAAACGTCCAAACAAAGGGCTAATCGTTCATTCAGACAGAGGCAGTCAGTATTGCAGTCACGCCTACCACAAGACCATTAAGCAGCATCAATTTATAGGCTCAATGAGCGGCAAAGGCAACTGTTTCGATAACGCTCCGATAGAAAGCTTCTGGGGCACATTAAAGAATGAGCTGGTATATCATCAAGACTATAAAACAAGGTTCACAGCCATCAATGATATTATCAGTTATATCGAGCTGTACTACAATCAGACGAGGATTCAAAAGGGTTTGGGCTATCAATCGCCAAGACAGGTGTGGTTTGATTATTATCGTCAGGCTGCGTAATTAAAATCTCCCAAGTTTATGTGTACGGATTTGACGGCAGGGGTCA
>NZ_AYXN01000033.1:0-5374 GCF_000511655.1 Psychrobacter sp. TB15 | reverse complement strand
ATGAGCCAAGATTAGAAGTCGTCTTACTATTTATAGTGAAGACTTCAAGCAAGATTAAACTGAAGAGTTTGATCATGGCTCAGATTGAACGCTGGCGGCAGGCTTAACACATGCAAGTCGAGCGGAAACGATGGGAGCTTGCTCCCAGGCGTCGAGCGGCGGACGGGTGAGTAACACTTAGGAATCTACCTAGTAGTGGGGGATAGCTCGGGGAAACTCGAATTAATACCGCATACGTCCTACGGGAGAAAGGGGGCAACTTGTTGCTCTCGCTATTAGATGAGCCTAAGTCGGATTAGCTAGTTGGTGGGGTAAAGGCCTACCAAGGCGACGATCTGTAGCTGGTCTGAGAGGATGATCAGCCACACCGGGACTGAGACACGGCCCGGACTCCTACGGGAGGCAGCAGTGGGGAATATTGGACAATGGGGGCAACCCTGATCCAGCCATGCCGCGTGTGTGAAGAAGGCCTTTTGGTTGTAAAGCACTTTAAGCAGTGAAGAAGACCTAACGGTTAATACCCGTTAGCGATGACATTAGCTGCAGAATAAGCACCGGCTAACTCTGTGCCAGCAGCCGCGGTAATACAGAGGGTGCAAGCGTTAATCGGAATTACTGGGCGTAAAGCGAGCGTAGGTGGCTTGATAAGTCAGATGTGAAATCCCCGGGCTTAACCTGGGAACTGCATCTGATACTGTCAGGCTAGAATAGGTGAGAGGAAGGTAGAATTCCAGGTGTAGCGGTGAAATGCGTAGAGATCTGGAGGAATACCGATGGCGAAGGCAGCCTTCTGGCATCATATTGACACTGAGGTTCGAAAGCGTGGGTAGCAAACAGGATTAGATACCCTGGTAGTCCACGCCGTAAACGATGTCTACTAGTCGTTGGGTCCCTTGAGGACTTAGTGACGCAGCTAACGCAATAAGTAGACCGCCTGGGGAGTACGGCCGCAAGGTTAAAACTCAAATGAATTGACGGGGGCCCGCACAAGCGGTGGAGCATGTGGTTTAATTCGATGCAACGCGAAGAACCTTACCTGGTCTTGACATATCTAGAATCCTGCAGAGATGCGGGAGTGCCTTCGGGAATTAGAATACAGGTGCTGCATGGCTGTCGTCAGCTCGTGTCGTGAGATGTTGGGTTAAGTCCCGCAACGAGCGCAACCCTTGTCCTTAGTTACCAGCGGGTTAAGCCGGGAACTCTAAGGATACTGCCAGTGACAAACTGGAGGAAGGCGGGGACGACGTCAAGTCATCATGGCCCTTACGACCAGGGCTACACACGTGCTACAATGGTAGGTACAGAGGGCAGCTACACAGCGATGTGATGCGAATCTTTCAAAGCCTATCGTAGTCCAGATTGGAGTCTGCAACTCGACTCCATGAAGTAGGAATCGCTAGTAATCGCGGATCAGAATGCCGCGGTGAATACGTTCCCGGGCCTTGTACACACCGCCCGTCACACCATGGGAGTTGATTGCACCAGAAGTGGTTAGCCTAACTTAGTGAGGGCGATCACCACGGTGTGGTTGATGACTGGGGTGAAGTCGTAACAAGGTAGCCGTAGGGGAACCTGCGGCTGGATCACCTCCTTATAGACGGCATTCGCTCAGCAAGAATTCACAACAAGTTGTTCTTTAGTTTAGATTGTTTATAAGCCTTATTGTATAAAGTGATTGCTTTAGACATTAAAGGCCTGTAGCTCAGCTGGTTAGAGCACCGTGTTGATAACGCGGGGGTCGGCAGTTCAAGTCTGCCCAGGCCTACCATCTTAATGGGGCCATAGCTCAGTTGGTAGAGCGCCTGCCTTGCACGCAGGAGGTCAACGGTTCGACTCCGTTTGGCTCCACCACTCTTATAAACAAGTGTATAAATAGAACTAAGTAATCGTAGATGATTATTTACTTCTGTTTTATACAGAACCTATCATCTGACGAAGAGATAGGAACTATTTAAAAACATAGATATGAGTCTGGGTTAGCAATAACATTTCACGTGTTATTGCTAACCTGAAGATTAGCCTTTTAACGACATTGTTTGTTATCCCAAGGGCTAATCTTCAAAGTAAAGAGAACTGAATCAAGCGTAAACATAGGTGATATCGTTATAATTGCGACAAACAACCATGTTAAGAACTGGATTTATCCAGTAGTAAAATACCTCGAATTACTTCGAGGCTACTTTTACTACTAATAGAGCTAAGCTTAACAATTAACCAAGACTACTTGGGGTTGTATGGTCAAGTAATTAAGCGCACATGGTGGATGCCTTGGCAGTCAGAGGCGATGAAAGACGTGACAGCCTGCGATAAGCTTCGGGGAGGCGGCAATATCCTGTGATCCGGAGATTTCTGAATGGGGAAACCCACCTAGCATAAGCTAGGTATCTTATACTTTGTATAAGAAGCGAACGAGGGGAAGTGAAACATCTCAGTACCCTTAGGAAGAGACATCAATTGAGATTCCCCAAGTAGCGGCGAGCGAACGGGGAGAAGCCGATTATCTTTAGAATAGAAGAACAGCGTGGGAAAGCTGACCATAGTAGGTGATAGTCCTGTATTTTAAATTCTGAAGATAACATATTAAGTAGAGCGGGGCACGAGAAATCCTGTTTGAAGATGGGGGGACCATCCTCCAAGGCTAAATACTCCTGACTGACCGATAGTGAACCAGTACCGTGAGGGAAAGGCGAAAAGAACCCCTGTGAGGGGAGTGAAATAGAACCTGAAACCGTGTGCGTACAAGCAGTGGGAGCCACCTTGCGTGGTGACCGCGTACCTTTTGTATAATGGGTCAGCGACTTATATTCTGTAGCAAGGTTAACCGTTAGGGGAGCCGTAGGGAAACCGAGTCTTAATAGGGCGTCATAGTTGCAGGGTATAGACCCGAAACCGAGTGATCTATCCATGAGCAGGTTGAAAGTGCCGTAACAGGCACCGGAGGACCGAACCCACTGTCGTTGAAAAGCCAGGGGATGACTTGTGGATAGGGGTGAAAGGCTAATCAAACTCGGTGATAGCTGGTTCTCCCCGAAAGCTATTTAGGTAGCGCCTCGGACGAACACCATTGGGGGTAGAGCACTGTTTCGGCTAGGGGGTCATACCGACTTACCAAACCGATGCAAACTCCGAATACCGATGAGTGATATCCGGGAGACACACAGTGGGTGCTAACGTCCATTGTGGAGAGGGAAACAACCCAGACCGCCAGCTAAGGCCCCAAATTCCTAGTTAAGTGGGAAACGAGGTGGGAAGGCATAGACAGCTAGGAGGTTGGCTTAGAAGCAGCCATCCTTTAAAGAAAGCGTAATAGCTCACTAGTCGAGTCGGCCCGCGCGGAAGATGTAACGGGGCTCAAACTAGGAGCCGAAGCTGCGGATTTGAAAATTGTTTTCAAGTGGTAGGGGAGCGTTGTGTAAGCCTGTGAAGGTGTGTTGTAAAGCATGCTGGAGGTATCACAAGAGCGAATGCTGACGTGAGTAACGATAATGCGAGTGAAAAGCTCGCACGCCGGAAGATCAAGGGTTCCAGTCCAACGTTAATCGGGGCTGGGTGAGTCGACCCCTAAGGCGAGGCCGAAAGGCGTAGTCGATGGGAAATCGGTTAATATTCCGATACTTGTTTATGATGCGATGGAGGGACGGAGAAGGTTATGTCAGCCTAGTGATGGTTATCTAGGTGAAAGGATGTAGGCTTGCAGCTTAGGTAAATCCGGGCTGCTATATGGTCGAGATCTGATAGCAAGTCCTACTTGTAGGACGAAGTGGCAAATACCAGGCTTCCAGGAAAAGCTTCTAAGCGATAGTCATAAACGAATCGTACCCTAAACCGACACAGGTGATCAGGTAGAGAATACCAAGGCGCTTGAGAGAACTCTGCTGAAGGAACTAGGCAAAATGGTACCGTAACTTCGGGAGAAGGTACGCTATTGGTGGTGATAGGACACGCTCCTTGAGCTGCTGGTAGTCGCAGATACCAGGCTGCTGCAACTGTTTATTAAAAACACAGCACTCTGCAAACACGAAAGTGGACGTATAGGGTGTGATGTCTGCCCGGTGCTGGAAGGTTAATTGATGGGCTTAGCGTATGCGAAGGTCTTGATCGAAGCCCCAGTAAACGGCGGCCGTAACTATAACGGTCCTAAGGTAGCGAAATTCCTTGTCGGGTAAGTTCCGACCTGCACGAATGACATAATGATGGCAGCGCTGTCTCCAGCAGAGACTCAGTGAAATCGAAATCGCAGTGAAGATGCTGTGTACCCGCGGCTAGACGGAAAGACCCCGTGAACCTTTACTACAGCTTTACATTGAACTTTGACCTGACTTGTGCAGGATAGGTGGGAGGCTTTGAAGCAGACACGCCAGTGTTTGTGGAGCCATCCTTGAAATACCACCCTGGTCATGTTGGGGTTCTAACTCAGGTATAACAATACCGAGGACAATGTATGGTGGGTAGTTTGACTGGGGCGGTCTCCTCCTAAAGAGTAACGGAGGAGTACGAAGGTGCGCTCAGACCGGTCGGAAATCGGTCGAAGAGTATAAAGGCAAAAGCGCGCTTAACTGCGAGACCCACAAGTCGAGCAGGTACGAAAGTAGGTCTTAGTGATCCGGTGGTTCTGTATGGAAGGGCCATCGCTCAACGGATAAAAGGTACTCTGGGGATAACAGGCTGATACCGCCCAAGAGTTCATATCGACGGCGGTGTTTGGCACCTCGATGTCGGCTCATCTCATCCTAGGGCTGAAGCAGGTCCTAAGGGTATGGCTGTTCGCCATTTAAAGAGGTACGCGAGCTGGGTTTAGAACGTCGTGAGACAGTTCGGTCCCTATCTACCGTGGGCGTTGGAAATTTGAGAGGATCTGCTCCTAGTACGAGAGGACCAGAGTGGACGAACCACTGGTGTTCGGGTTGTCATGCCAATGGCATTGCCCGGTAGCTACGTTCGGATGGGATAACCGCTGAAAGCATCTAAGCGGGAAGCCCACCTCAAGATTAGATTTCCCTAAAGAGCCGTTCAAGACTAGGACGTTGATAGGCAGGGTGTGGAAGCGCAGCGATGCGTGTAGCTAACCTGTACTAATTGCTCGTTTGGCTTGACCATACAACACCCAAGTGGTTTGTAGCTATCTATCAGAACTTGGTTCTATAGTTAGACAAGCATTATATCGATATCACCTTTATCCTTGATTCAGTTAGGATAAGTGATACTTATTAAAAGTCACACAACAGACTCATATCTAAACCCCTTTGCTGACGACAATAGCACGATGGCACCACCTGATCCCTTCCCGAACTCAGAAGTGAAACATCGTTGCGCCAATGGTAGTGTGGCTCCGGCCATGTGAGAGTAGGTCATCGTCAGCTCTCTATTCCTAAAA
>NZ_AYXN01000032.1:0-90404 GCF_000511655.1 Psychrobacter sp. TB15 | reverse complement strand
AAGAGAGCGGCTTTCATGTTTTAGTAATCTTAAAACTGATTACTAAAGCATTGGCTATTAGTTGCTTACGCTTGCAACCACACCAGCACCTACAGTACGGCCACCTTCACGGATAGCGAAACGTAGGCCTTTGTCCATAGCGATTGGGTGGATAAGCTCAACGCTCATCTCAACGTTGTCACCAGGCATAACCATTTCAGTACCGTCTTGTAATTGGATTGCGCCAGTTACGTCAGTAGTACGGAAGTAGAACTGTGGACGATAGCCGTTTAGGAATGGCGTGTGACGACCACCTTCTTCTTTTGATAGTACGTATACTTCAGCATCGAAGTTGGTGTGCGGGGTGATTGAACCTGGCTTAGCTAGTACTTGGCCACGTTGTACGTCTTCACGCTTGGTACCACGGAGTAGTACACCACAGTTCTCACCTGCACGGCCTTCGTCTAGTAGCTTACGGAACATCTCAACACCAGTACAGGTGGTTTTTTGAGTGTCACGGATACCGACGATTTCGATTTCGTCACCAACTTTTACGATACCAGATTCAACACGGCCAGTTACTACGGTACCACGACCTGAGATTGAGAAGACGTCTTCGATTGGCATTAGGAATGCTTTGTCGATGTCACGCTCAGGCTCTGGGATGTAGCTGTCTAGGGTTTCTAGTAGTTCTACGACAGCTGGTTCGCCGTATTTGCCGTCGTCGCCTTTTAGGGCTTGGGTGGCTGAGCCTTTCATGATTGGGGTGTCGTCGCCTGGGAAGTCGTAGTCGTTAAGAAGTTCACGAACTTCCATTTCTACAAGCTCTAGCAATTCTTCGTCGTCTACTAGGTCACATTTGTTCATGAAGACGATGATGTATGGTACGCCTACCTGACGTGATAGCAAGATGTGCTCACGAGTTTGTGGCATTGGGCCGTCAGTTGCTGATACGACTAGGATTGCGCCGTCCATTTGAGCGGCACCGGTGATCATGTTTTTGACATAATCGGCGTGACCTGGGCAATCAACGTGGGCGTAGTGACGAGTTTCGGTGTCATACTCTACGTGTGAGGTGTTGATGGTGATGCCACGTGCTTTTTCTTCAGGGGCTGAGTCAATTGACGCGTAGTCTTTGGCTTCGCCGCCTGAGGTTTTTGCTGCTACAGTTGCGATTGCGGCAGTTAGTGTGGTTTTACCATGGTCAACGTGTCCGATGGTGCCGACGTTGACGTGGGGCTTGTTGCGTTCAAACTTGGCCTTTGCCATGAGTGTATCCTTTTTTATTGGGGTAAGCTTCTAGGTCTATAATTATGAGATAACTCATATAAAACGACTAAGATAATGCTGACCACATTGAAATAAATGTTTAGAGGTGCACTTAGTGTGCAGATATTATAAGAAAATAACCACCAATAACAAGTCTTTTAACTAATTATTGGTGTATTTCTAATAACTGTATATCTATAACAGTATAGAGGTCTTATATATAAGGGCGCTCTATACTGTCGTAAGCAAGCTAATTACTCATCATCATTAGAGTTGAACTTAGAGATGATTTCAGCAGCAACAGACTTTGGAATTTCCGCGTACTTTTGGAATTCCATTGAGTAAGTCGCGCGGCCTTGTGACATTGAGCGCATTTGCGTAGCATAACCAAACATCTCAGCTAATGGTACTTCAGCACGGATCTGCTTAGTACCACCAGGCAGATCTTCCATGCCTTGAACCATACCACGGCGACGGTTTAAATCACCCATGATGTCGCCCATGTAGTCTTCTGGCGTCTCAACTTCAACTTTCATGACTGGCTCTAGTAGCGCAGGGTTTGCTGCCATAAAGCCTTTTTTGAAAGCCATAGAACCTGCCATTTTGAATGACAATTCATCAGAGTCAACGTCATGGTATGAACCATCGTATAACGTTGCTTTTACGCCAACCACTGGGTAGCCAGCAAGGACGCCGTTTTGCATACGTTCTTGGATACCTTTGTCGACCGCACCGTGATACTCTTTTGGTACCACACCACCAACAACTTCTTCAGCGAATTCGTACTCAACATCACCTGCTGGATCAAGTGGCTCAAGACGTAACCAAACGTGACCGAATTTACCACGACCACCAGTCTGACGAACGAACTTGCCTTCTTGTTCGACAGTTTCACGAATCGTTTCGCGATAAGCAACTTGCGGTGCACCGATGTTGGCTTCAACATTGAATTCACGCTTCATACGGTCAACCAAGATCTCTAAGTGAAGCTCACCCATACCACTGATGATAGTCTGACCAGACTCTTCGTCAGTATGTACACGGAACGACGGATCTTCTTTTGCCAAGCGGCCTAGAGCGATTGACATTTTTTCTTGGTCAGCTTTAGTCTTTGGCTCAACAGCAAGGCTGATAACTGGATCTGGGAATTCCATACGCTCAAGCGTAATAACGTTTTGCTCATCACATAACGTGTCACCAGTACCAACGTCTTTCATACCGACTAAAGCAGCGATGTCACCAGAGCGGATCTCTTGTAGCTCTTCTTGCGAGTTAGCATGCATCTCAACGATACGGCCGATACGCTCACGCTTCATCTTAACTGGGTTATAAACACTGCTACCCTGCTGCATAACGCCTGAGTAAACACGAACGAAGGTTAAGTTACCAACGAACTTGTCATTCATGATCTTAAACGCTAGTGCGGCAAACGGCTGATCATCAGACGCTTCACGGAAGCCTTCAGACTCTTCTTTGTCATCAAGAATACCGCGGATTGCTGGTACATCATGCGGCGCAGGCATATAACGAATAACTGCGTCTAGCATTTTTTGGACGCCTTTGTTTTTAAAGGCAGTACCACAAAGCATTGGGATGATTTCGTTAGCGATAGTACGCTCGCGAATAGCGTTATGAATCTCATCTTCAGACAGCTCGCCGTCTTCTAGGTATTTATTCATAAGTTCTTCAGAAGCTTCAGCGGCAGTCTCAACCAACATCTCGCGATATTCTTCTGCTTTAGCTTGCAGCTCGCTTGGGATCTCACGCTCTTCAAACGTCATACCCTGAGTTTCAGTATCCCAATAGATAGCTTTCATAGTGATAAGATCGATAACACCTTCAAAATCTTCTTCTTTACCGATTGGAATAACGACCGGTACTGGGTTACCACCAAGACGAGTTTTCACTTGTTCTACAGCACGATAAAAATCAGCACCAACACGGTCCATCTTATTGACGAACGCTAGACGTGGTACTTTGTACTTGTTTGCCTGACGCCATACAGTTTCAGACTGTGGCTGAACGCCGCCTACTGCACAGTAAACCATACAAGCCCCATCAAGGACACGCATAGAACGCTCAACTTCAATGGTGAAGTCAACGTGACCTGGGGTATCGATAATGTTGATGCGATGTTCATCAAACTGTTGATCCATACCTTTCCAGAAACAAGTCGTCGCAGCTGAGGTGATCGTGATACCACGCTCCTGCTCTTGTTCCATCCAGTCCATAGTTGCGCCACCATCATGAACTTCACCGAGTTGGTGGTTTTTACCAGTATAGAATAAAATACGCTCAGTCGTGGTAGTCTTACCAGCGTCAATATGCGCTGAGATACCAATATTACGATAGCGCTTTAAGGGAGTTTTACGAGCCATAGTATTTTCCTAGGGAAATTCGTGTATGAATTAAGGTGTTGTGTCTCTACCCCATACTCTGTAACAAAGCCGTCAACTTTATAGTATGACTTACTGATTATTGGACCTGATACGGACAAACAAGAGCAAATACTAAGAATATAGTGGTATAAATTTTGGGATACTCTTTAGTAAGAACCAGCTAGGAGTAGACCTATAAAGATGCCTATATAAAGAAATATCTTGATAGATGTCCGCCACCTGGAGGCTTTAGCAGTATAAAGCTAAGTATAATAAGCTTAGCGGTATGCCACTAAATAACCGTTAACGATGGCGACAATCAATAGAATAAAACAATTATAAGAATATCGCTTAGAAGCGGTAATGCGAGAACGCTTTGTTGGCATCAGCCATACGGTGAACTTCATCACGCTTCTTCATAGCATTACCTTTACCTTCTGAGGCATCGCTTAGCTCACCGGCAAGGCGCAAAGCCATAGATTTTTCAGAACGCTTAGCAGCGGCTTCCGCTAACCAACGCATAGCCAAGGCAGTACGACGGGAGGGGCGTACTTCCATTGGTACTTGGTAGGTTGCACCACCAACACGGCGAGCTTTTACTTCGACCATTGGGCGAACGTTTTCTAGCACTTCTTCGAAGAAAGATACTGGATCTTCGATGTTACGCTTTTCGCTTACCGTCTCAAGAGCACCATATACGATACGCTCAGCAGTAGATTTTTTACCATCGTTCATCACGTGGTTGATGAATTTGGCGATAGTTTGGCTACCAAACTTAGGATCCGGTAGGATCTCACGGGTAGCTACGACGCGACGTCTTGGCATAATAAATTTCCTTGTCTTCAGGAGAGTCTGACATTCATAATCTCAAGCTGCATCTATAAGAGCAGAGCTATCCATTATCAGTCAGCCTTACTGCATAGTGGTATGTTTAATAGCAAAATCACTGAGTGAGTTTTGTCTAGTAACACCAAACCTATGCACAGTTAAATGGGTAATGCAAAAAGCTCAGCTTACATTAAGCTTTTGGCTTTTTGGCACCGTACTTAGAACGACCTTGCTTACGGTCTTTTACGCCTGCGCAGTCAAGTGCACCGCGAACGGTGTGATAACGTACACCTGGTAGATCTTTTACACGACCACCACGGATAAGCACAACGCTGTGCTCTTGTAGGTTATGACCTTCGCCGCCGATATAGCTTGATACTTCATAACCTGAAGTTAAGCGAACACGGCATACTTTACGCATAGCTGAGTTAGGTTTTTTTGGTGTAGTCGTATAAACACGAGTACATACACCGCGGCGCTGTGGGCACGCTTGCAACGCAGGAACTTTTGACTTTTCCTTGATGGTTTTGCGACCCTTACGAATCAATTGGTTAGTTGTTGCCATAAGGCATCCTTCTCCCGTTTGGTATAAAACAAAAAAATGGGCCAATCTGCCGAGCAATCCACGATAATCGTAAATATTGGCAGTACCCATTTTTAGGACAGTATATTATAAAGAGTTGTTGCTGCTATTTCAACTACTTATCAGCGATTTCACTTTACAACTATTCTTGAATGTGCAATAAGTCTTTAACCTGTAATAAGCTAAATTAACTTGTCCATACTAAATGGCGATACTGAGCTATTTTTCAAGAGCGGTAACGATATTACCAACCATATCCTACCTTTAGCCCTTTTATTCATCAGTATCGCCTTTTGGCTTAGTGTCTGTTTTAGCACCTACATGAATCTGCTAAAGCTACTTATTGGCTTGAGCTTGTTGCTTATCTTGCTTAGCCTCATCGCTCTTGGCATTATTATCAGTTTTTTTATCATCTGCACCGCTCTTATCGTTAGTTTGCTTGTTATCGTCTGACGTCTTAGCAGATTCTTTGTCGCTTTGCTTATCTTGCTCAGTCTTGTCTTTTTTATTGCTATCAGAGGTTTCAACTTTAGCTTCGCTGCCACTGTCATCGGTAATGGCTTTATTAGCAAGCTTAGGCTCAGGCCCGAAGGTCGCTTGTGCTACGCCAATGACTTCGTCAATTAAGCTACTGTTATAACGCATACCAACAATGACAGCAGTCGCTGGCAAAAAGCGGCGCAACCAAGATAGATTAATTTGATCTAAATCGATACCCACTTGTCCGGCGATATTATCGACTTGTTCGGCGTAGTAATTGACGTTTTTATTTTTTAGACCTAAGTTTTGCAGCTCGTTATGCAAACCGCGGCTTTGTGCATTATCAAGTAACTGTTTACCTACGCCAATACCTGCAAGCAGAGCCTGCTTTTCTTGCATTTTACTCAGATCGGCTGCAGAGAGTAGCTCATAAGCCATCTTTACCCCTTGCTTGCCAGTCAACGGCTTATCATAAACGGCAGCGAGCTGATACACGGTGCGTAGTGATACTAATAATAGCCATAAAGTATCGGCGAGCAAACCTGGCAGACCTGCAAGACCAGTAATACCGCCTAATGTCGCTAAAGCACGGTTTTGGTTAGCGATATCAGTGGCAAGTGCGTAGCGCTGCTCCTCATCTAAGCTCGATATATCCGCAAAACGATGCTCGTTGGGTAGATCTAAATGACTCCAACTAGCAGCAAGGTTGGCAATTTGTGCAAAGGCGCTATCGATAGTTGATTGAAAAAGACTATTAGGCACTATCTTTTTGGCATACTTACCATAAGTGGCAAAACGCGTACCGATCAGCTGCTGGGTGGCCTTTAGTGTCTGCTCACGAAATAGGTCTTGCTGATAATCTTCATCACCTAAATTAACGGCTTTATATTGACGCGGCTTGCCTGCCTTGGCGTTCGCGCTATCGATAAAAGCGCCCATACGCTCAAGATTATCACGAGTGAAATGACCGATAGTACTAATACCTTTAGAGAGGGTGTTACGCTTTGCCATAGTTATGTCCTTAAATTGACAGGGTTAGTAAGCAGAATGTTATTGTTAGCACCTATTATTTTATAGGGTAAGTGCTCTATATTTTGAGCTTTTATAGCTTAACCTTTAATAAGCTTGTAAATTAAAAGATTAGAGGCTTTACTACAGTTACATTTATTAGAGTAGCTAATTCTCATAATGGCTGTCAGTGTGAACAATGTTATTGAGAACATAAAGTTTGTATCTTCTACTTTCTGTTAACGACTTTATAGTAGGTCATAATCAATAACTAACAATGATCTTAACAAAGCTTACCAGTTTGAGTTTTAACGTCTGACAATTCACTATTAATCAAACATACTTATCAGTCAGTAAAATATATTGCATATCTTGTGCATCATTATAGTCGGAACTAAGGTATCATTGTATGACTTTATCTGAGGTTCAGATTGGGTTGGATTGTGAATAATCTAGCTGACAAATAGTCTTGTACAACCGATCTGAAAATCGTAAAAACACCATTATTACAAGGAATAGAATATGCGCCGAGTGGTTATTACAGGAGCTGGGATCGTCTCTTGCATCGGTCACGATTTGGCCCGCGTTACTCAGTCTCTAAAAGAAGGACAATCTGGTATCACCTTCAATGAGTCCTATGCCGAGCATGGATTTAAGTCGCAAGTGAGCGGTAGTATCGACAAAACGGCATTAGATACCGCCAAGATCGATCGTAAGCTCAAGCGCTTTTTTAGCGATGCTAGCCTCTATGCTTATGTCAGCGCCTTAGACGCTATCGAGCAATCAGGCTTATCTCTTGAGACGATTAATAACAATCCGCGTGTGGCCTTAGTCGCCAGCTCAGGTGGCGCCTCGACCGAGAGTATCGTCAACGCAGTAGAGGCCATGCGCGAAAAAGGTCTGCGCGGTGTTGGCGCTATGGCAGTACCCAAAACGATGGGCAGCTCAGTCTCCGCGGCATTAGCAACTGGCCTGAAGATTCAAGGTGTCTCCTACTCTCTTACCTCTGCTTGCGCCACCTCAACGCACTGTATCGGTCATGCCGCTGAGCTCATTCAGCTCGGCAAAGCAGATGTGGTGCTTGCAGGCGGTAGTGAGGCGGAGCACTGGACGCAGTCTTGTATGTTCGATGCGATGGGCGCAGTTAGCACCCAGTATAACGATACACCAAAGCTGGCTTCTCGTGCTTATGACAAAGACCGTGATGGCTTTGTGATTGCTGCTGGCGGCGCGATGCTAGTGGTTGAGAGCCTTGAGCACGCTGAGGCACGCGGCGCTCATATCTTAGCCGAGATCGTCGGTTATGGCGCAAGCTCCGATGGAGCGCAGATGGTCGCGCCTAGCGGTGAGGGTGCGGTACGCTGCATGCAACAAGCGCTGAATGACGCAGGTTTAAAGAGCGTCGATTATATCAATACTCATGGTACGAGCACGCCGCTAGGGGATATCACTGAACTGCAAGCTATCGCCAAAGTATTCGGTGGCGATATCAGTCAAGTCCCGCCGATAAGCTCTACTAAATCCATGACCGGTCATAGCTTAGGCGCAGTCGGCGCGCAAGAGCTGATTTACTGCTTGTTGATGCTGAAAGAAGGCTTTATCGCCCCAAGCATCAATGTCGACACTCTAGATGAAGACGCTACTGGTTTCGATATCGTCACCCAAAAGCGTGAAACCAAGCTCAAGACATTGATGAGTAATAGCTTCGGTTTTGGCGGTACCAATGCAACTTTGATTATTAAAGAATTTACTGCTTAATTTATGAGTACTGAACACCCTACAATCAATGCAGCGCCCAATGAGACGCCAGCTATGTTTAATCATAGCTGGCGTTTTGGCGACTTGTGTGCCGCAGAGTTACTGCCTGTACTACAGCAGCATCTAATAGCCAAAGACAGCGCGGCAAACTGGCAACTGGTTTGGCTCGCTAATGACGACGAGCCAGTCATCGGTCTACTACCTAAAGTCAGCTGGCAGCTTTATTTTGCGCCAGATTCGCAAGCAACTTATCAGCTGATGCAAACGTTTCGCGACGATTCTATGACGTCAACTGTAGCAAACATCACTTATGAGGCTTGGCAACAGCAGCTCATCGATTATTGTAGAGATTATGAGAAAGTGGAAAAAAGGCGAAAAAAAGTAGCGCAAACTACGTCAAGCTCGCCGCGCTATCATCATGGCCTCATTGGATTTATCGGTTATGACATCGCCGCGCAGGACTTAAGCCCAGCGGTCACTATGACAAATGCTGAGTCGCCGCTTGCTGCACTCGGTCATTATGATATCTATTTAACTAGAAATGTAGACAACAATATAAACAACAAAGCTAATGGGACAATCTGGTCGCTAAGCTGCAAATCGACTGACAACTCAGACAAGGCAATAAAAGACAACCACTTAGAGCAGCTCGTCTCTTATCTTAATGCTTTAGAACATAAGCTTACTAAACATGGTCAAGCGGAAACCTTATCTGAGCACAAAGAGTTGAGTCAGCTGTATCCGCTATTAACCCCTTTAAAGCTGACACCTCAGTGGCAAAAAAGTGACTATAAACAAGCGTTTGCGCAAACCCAGCACTACCTGCAGCAAGGCGACTGCTATCAAATCAATCTGACCCAAGCTTGGCAAGGGCAGTTAGCATCTTCGGCAAATAATGAGCAAGATCTGACAACAACACTAAGCTTAATGGACTATCTGCCAAGCTTACAGCGTAATACACAAGCGCCTTTTGCCGGTTATATGAGCGTCAACTCTTTAAACAACGATTCGCTAAATCAAGCAGATTTTGAATTACTAAGCTGCTCACCAGAGTTGTTTTTTACCTTTAGTAAAGACGCTATTAGCGACAAGCACGCCATCACCACTAAGCCGATAAAAGGTACCATGCCGCGCGGTATCACTACGGAGGAAGATGCAACCTTTAAACAGCAGCTTTTAAGCAGCGATAAAGATCGCGCTGAAAATGTGATGATCGTCGACTTACTACGCAACGACTTGGGAAAATACGCTAAAACAGGCTCAGTAAAAGTACCGCAGTTATTTGCTATTGAGAGCTTTAGTAATGTTCATCACATGGTCAGCACTATCACCGCTGAGCTAAAGGCAGACACCCATCCGCTAGCGGTATTATTTGGCAGTCTGCCGGCAGGCTCCATCACCGGTACCCCTAAAAGACGCGCGGTTGAGATTATATCGGAGCTAGAAATAGCGCCGCGTGGCGCATATTGTGGCACTATGGGTTATATGAATTTCGATGGTAGTGGGCAATGGAATGTGCTGATTCGCACCTTGCAGGCCGCAAGGCTAGAAGACGGTAGTAAATCCGTGCGTTTGTGGGCAGGTGGCGGTATTACGGTTGCCTCAGATATAGACGCTGAGTATCAAGAGTGCTTAGATAAAGTGGGCAACCTGCTTGCAGTATTGGCGCAAGCGGATTGCTCATAAAGACTTATCTTAATAGACAAACTCAGTGCTTTTATTGAGCCGCTAGCTCCTTTAGTGCGGTAATAAGACGCTGTTGCTGCTCAGCGGTTCCTACCGTAATACGCAGATACTCTTGTATACGCGGCGTATCAAAGTGTCTGACAATAATGCCTTGCTCGCGTAACGCGCTTGCTATACCGATAGCGTCACCATCATGAGGACGCGCAAAGACAAAGTTGGCCTGTGATGGCAACACCTCAAAACCTAAAGCCTTCAATTCGGCAGTCAAAGAATGACGCAAATCAATCACTTGCTGACAAGTCTGCTCAAAGTACTCGGTATCTAAAACACTAGCTCTCGCGCCAGCTTGTGCCAGCTTATCTAACGGATAGCTATTGAAGCTATTCTTCATGCGTGTTAACGCTTCAACTAACGAAGGGTTACCAAAGGCCATCCCTACTCTGAGGCCAGCGAGCGAGCGTGACTTTGAGAAGGTTTGAGTCACTAATACATTATCTAGCTCGTTAATCAGGCTCACCGCCGAAACGGTCGCGCCAGCTTGTGCAAAATCAATATAAGCTTCATCTATGACAATAGTGGCATTGGGATGCTCGCTCGCAAGCTTACGAATATCTGCAAGCGAAAGTAACAAGCCGGTTGGCGCATTAGGGTTAGCAATGATGATACCACTGCAAGGCTGACGATACGCATCAGGATCAATACTAAAATCCGCTTCTAGCGCGATCTTTACCAACTCAACTCCAAAAGTCTGGGCATATACTGGATAAAAACTATAGCTGATATCCGGCGCTAGCAGTGGCCGCTCTTTCATAAAAAAACTGGCAAATATTAACGCCAGCACTTCATCAGAGCCATTACCGACGAAGACTTGATTGATATCTAGGTCATAAGCTCTCGCTAAAGCGCCACGTAAGTCGTCAGATTCAGGCGCAGGATATAAGCGCAGCTCTTCAGCTTGCTGGGTAAGTACGGCGCTGATTGCTGCAGCAACTTTTGGTGAAGGCGGAAATGGGTTTTCGTTGGTATTAAGCTTACATAAGTTATTGTGCTGCGGCTGCTCACCGGGAATGTAAGGTGATAAATTACGCGCTTTACCGGACCATAGCCTAGTATCTACCTTTAATTCACTCATAAATGACCCTACTCTTATTCTACTCTAACAACCCTGTTACCCATATCGTAACACTGTTAGAAATCCTCAATTAATAAACAAGTTAAAATTAGCGCTGGTTTGACGACTTTTTTTAGTTTTAGATCGTTTATTATATCTATTATTACGTTTGTATTTTTGCGCTATTATTCAACTATTGATAAAGCCTTACTGGTAACGATAACGAGCCGAGCGCGCATGCGCTTCTAAATCTTCACGCTGCGCTAAGATATCAGCAGTCTGGGCTAATGGCTTACTGCCGCCTTCACTGCAATAAATGATAGAGGATTTTTTTTGAAAATCATACACCCCTAGCGGTGATGAAAATCTCGCCGTGCCTGAAGTCGGCAAGACATGATTAGGTCCTGCGCAGTAGTCACCAATGGCCTCTGGCGTATAACGACCCATAAATATTGCCCCTGCATGACGCACCTCATTAAGCAGGCTATCTGGATCATCAACAGACAGCTCTAAGTGCTCAGGTGCAATACGGTTAATCAGCGCCATACCATCTTGTCTATCTTTGACCAGTATCAAAGCGCCGCGGCTTTTGAGAGAGTCGCGCGCGATATCGGCTTTAGGTAACTCTGCTAGCGCCTTGTCAATCTCCGCCGCAACTTCAGCTAACTGCTCACTACTCGTAGTGACAAAGATAGCTTGGGCAATACGGTCATGCTCAGCCTGCGATAATAAGTCCATCGCAAGCCAGTCTGCGCGATCAGCCGCCTCGCCTTCGGCATAAACCAGCACCTCAGAGGGACCGGCAATCATATCGATACCCACTTGACCGAAGACGGCACGCTTCGCCGCGGCAACATATTTGTTACCCGGTCCGGTGATTTTATCTACTTGCGGAATGGTTTCAGTACCATAAGCCAAAGCAGCTACCGCCTGCGCTCCTCCTACCGTAAAGACCCGATCCACTTCTGCTAAATGCGCAGCGGCTAGTACCAAAGGATTGAGCACACCATTAGGCGCAGGTACCACCATGATGACTTCTTTAACGCCTGCGACTTTTGCAGGAATAGCATTCATAAGTACTGAGGAAGGATAAGAGGCTAAGCCGCCAGGAACATAGATACCAACGCGATCAAGCGGCGTGACTTTTTGGCCCAAACGATTACCTAGCTCGTCTTCATAGTGCCAACTGTCTTGTACTTGGCGCTCATGAAACGTCTTCACTCGCGTGGCGGCCGTGTTCAGCGCTTCTTTTACTTCAGTATCAAGCGTGGTAAAAGCTTTTACTAAAGCTTCTTGTGAGACTTCAAGCTCTGGCATTGTGGTTGCAGGATGTTGATCAAATTTTTGCGTTAACGCTAATACTTCACTATCGCCATGAGCACGCACCTGCGCGATAATATCATCAACCGTCTGTAATAAATCGCCGTCATTGACGGTCTCAAAAGCAAGCAAGGTAGATAGCTGCTGCTCAAAGTCGCTATCTTGAGTCGTCATTTGGCGCATAACTGATTCCTATAGTTGGTACACTTCAAAACCGGTTTAGGGCTACTGTAATGAGTTTTTGCAGAGCCTATAAAAAAGCGAGTAGAGTAAAACTAGTGTAGCACGCCCTATATACGATGAGCCACTAAACGGGTTGCGACGCTTCAATAATAAGGTTTGATATTATTAATGGCTAAAACCTTTAATGGCTAAAACCTTGTTAAGAGGTGGCTTTTATACTCTCTTTAAAACTATCTAAAATAGGCTCAAGTAAGGCAAATTTGCGCTTATAACTGACTTGATTGACGATCAGCCGCGAGGACACGTCACAGATATGATCGCGTGGCTCAAGACCGTTTGCAATCAAAGTATTACCAGTGTCGACCACATCGACGATCAAATCGCCTAAACCAACTAAAGGCGCAAGCTCCATCGAGCCATAGAGCTTGATGACATCGACTTGCTGGCCTTGACTGGCAAAGTAAGCGCGCGCAACATTGACATACTTAGTAGCGATGCGTAAACGGCGATTGGGTAAAGTAGCGCCTTTAACGCCAGCGGTCATCAGCTTGCACTGCGCAATGCGTAAGTCTAAAAGCTCATAGACATGATTGGCACCATGCTCAAGCAAGACGTCTTTACCCGCTACCCCAAAGTCAGCGGCACCATGCTCTACATAAGTCGGTACATCACTTGCTCGCAATATTAGAACGCGTACATTTGGATGAGTGGTTGGAAAAATAAGCTTGCGCGAGGCACTAGGGTCTTCTAACAAGTCCACCCCTGCGGCTTGTAACAGCGGCATGGTTTCATCAAGAATCCGGCCTTTAGAAAGCGCTAAAGTCAGACCATTAAACTCATTATCCACTTCGTTCAATAAAGCGTTATCTTGCTGTTTTTGATTATTTCCAGTCATAATTTTCAGTCATAGTATTTATAGAGTTTCGATAACATTTAAGCAATTAATGTCAATGTTATACATTCAGCGTCGACTAAAGGGTCTTCTATAGCAGTCTTATGGACTGTCCTTCAGTCAGCTTTTTATTATCAATATCAGTCGTTGCTGTTGATACGCTCGATGTTAACGCCTAAAGCGCGTAGTTTATTTTCGACATCTTCATAACCGCGATCGATATGATAAATACGGTCAATCAGGCTTTCACCTTCCGCTGACGCCGCCGCCATCACAAGCGACATAGAGGCACGCAGATCAGTTGCCATCACCGGCGCTGCGGTGAAATTCTCAACGCCTTTGACTACTGCCGTATGGCCATCAACTTGGATGGAGGCGCCCAAACGGTTGAGCTCTGGCACGTGCATATAGCGATTCTCAAAGATATTTTCAATAAAGGTACTTGTACCATCAGCAAGACAGGATATCGCCATGAGCTGAGCTTGCATATCGGTAGGAAAGCCTGGATGCGGCTGGGTACGAATATTAACCGGCTGCGGGCGCATACTCATCTGCGCGCGAATCCAGTCGTCGCCTGTGGTAATGATAGCGCCCATCGACTCAAACTTCTCGAGTACAGGAATCAACAATGCAGCTGATGTTTTTTTGGCTAATACATCACCGCGCGTCATCAATGCACCGGCTAGATAAGAACCAGTCTCGATACGATCAGGCACCACCGAATACTCGCAGCCATGCAGGCGCTCAACGCCTTCAATGGTCATCGTCGCGGTGCCAATGCCGCTTATTTTTGCGCCCATTGCTACAAGCATATTGGCCAAATCGACCACTTCTGGTTCGAGTGCACAGTTACCAAGCACTGTCGTTCCTTTGGCCAAAGCGGCTGCCATAATGACGTTCTCAGTACCGCCAACGGTCACCATATCGAACGAAAAATTACAGCCGATCAGCTTGCCGCCTTTTGGCGCTTGCGCTTTGACATAGCCATTTTCGACACTAATCTCAGCTCCCATCGCTTCAAAGGCTTTTAGATGCTGATCGACCGGGCGCGAACCAATCGCACAGCCCCCTGGCAAAGATACTTCAGCTTCACCAAAACGAGCAAGCAGTGGCCCCAACACCAAGATAGAAGCGCGCATCGTTTTCACTAAGTCATATGGCGCATAGAAATTATCTATGCTCGCAGTATCACAAGTCACCGTATCGCCATCTTTATGGATATCGATTCCCATACCACCGATTAGTCGAACCAAGGTGCGTACATCTTGTAAGGAAGGCACATTGTGCAGAGTCGTTGGTGTTTCGGCTAATATCATCGCCGCCAATAACGGCAAAGCGGCATTTTTAGCACCGGAGATAGTAACTTCACCTGCGATACGACTGCTGCCGGTAATTAAGAATTGATCCATAAAATGATAACCTAAGGGTAATTATAATAATAAGTAAAAGACACTAAAAAGAGCTTATGAATGTCAGCTAGTACGCTGAATGAATAAGCTAATTTAGGTGCGGCGCTTTAGCCTTTGGACTGCACTTCCCACTCGCTTGGCGTCAAGGCTTGAATATTGAGCGCATGTATATCACCGCTTGCAATCTTGTCATTAACTAGAGCATAGATAGCTTGTTGGCGCTGTACAGTACGCTTGCCCTCAAAGCTTGCATCCACCACGCGTACATCAAACTTATTACCTTGATTGGCAGCTTGAATAAAAGCGTCTGGATAGTGCTGTTGTAAAAATGCGATCAAATCATCAGCGTTCATGCTCATAACGTATCCTGTATTATTTAAGAAGTGTTATTTCAGTATTTTTATTGGGCGTGCGACATTATAACAAGAGTTTGACTCTCTTACAGTATTGTCTAGCACACTATTATCAAGCAGTAATTATTCGGCCCGCTAGCTATCAGCGGCGTATAAAACAACACCGTTAGCTAGCGCTGAAGCACTCAAACCATGTGCGATTTTATCAATAGGCTCAGAAGGCTCAGGTTTTTAATTCAGGTTTTTAGTTTAGCTGTTTGTCTAAGTAGCCCAACACCTGCGCCCGCACATCATTGACCCAGCGCAGTGGTGGCGCCATCGCCCCAATACTAGTGGCGTGACTCGCACCCTTGATCACGCCGTTTTCAACCGCAGCGCCGTAGTCTTTTAGCGCCTGAGTCATCTTCACTGTATTGGTGTCATGAACGGTTTCATCATTCTCGGCGGTCAATAATAAATAAGGCGGCTGAGGACCTTTAAGCTGTCGATCAGGCATCACCTCATCGGGGGTGGCATCATTGGCAAAGGCGCTAGAGCCGCCATACTTGCGAAAGTCGTAGCTATAAGGTCCGGCGATACCGATAACAGCGGCGATGTCGTCTGGGCTCACACCGTAAGGCGCTAAAAAATCCTCGTTGGACATAGCCGCGACTACATTGAACGCGCCAGCTGAGTGTCCGATCACCGCTAAGCGCTGTGGATCTGCATGCAAGCTTGTAGCATTGTTATAACTCCACGCGACAGCTTGCGCGGTGTCTTCTACAAAATCAGGATAGACGTGCTTGGGCGCTTTGCGATAATTAATCACTGCTGTGACATAACCGGCCTGAGCTAAGCTTTGACCGACAAAGGCATATTCTTCTTTACTACCACTTTCCCACGAGCCGCCATGGACAAAAACGACCATAGGATAAGTCTGGGCAATCTCTTGCTGAGACCTCATCGCTTGCGCTAAGGGCTTAGGGTAGTAAACATCTAAGTCCTGCGCTGACTCATCACCATATAAGATGTCTTTACTGACCGTAACACCGCCGCTCGCAGTCAGACCGTTGACTATCGCCAATGCGGATAGCGCTTGTGCTTGTTGAGTAGCTAGCATCACACCGCCAAACAAGGTCACGGCCGTCACTCCCATCTTGACGAGCTTAAATTGACGTGACGGTTTAGACGGGTCACTCGCTGATTGGGGCGTATCGGCTGGCTGCTTCATGGTCTACTGTCCTGTTATCCTGGGTTTATCCGTTAAGGTTGAGAAGATAGATTTTCTTATTCTTGCACTTTTGAAAATACTGAACTGCGAGCTTTAAAAGACTATTACCTCAATGACAGTAAATAGCTTAAGAGTTAAAGGTGATGGCGTCAGATAAATCCTGTGATAATGGTTAGCATTCTTGTGAAAACAACACTTTAAAGCTGCCAGTCAAATGGTAGGAACATATCGTCAATGTTCAGGTTATGCTAGCGGCTACTGGTCTTGATACAGATCAATATAAGGACTAGAGGATCTAGGCGCTGCCGGCGTCTCTACAGGAGCGTTAATAGGCTGCGCATTATCAGGGGTAGGCTCAATAATCGCGCTATTAGTAGAGACTGGTGCTGGAGTCCTAATAACTGCGGTGGCTTGCGGTATCGTGACATTTACGTTATTCGTCAAAGTCGGGTCAGTCATAATGTCCTCACCACTGATAGTCGCGCCTATATCATTGACTAAGGTTGTAAATAGCACAAGCTCTGTGATACCGGCTGTATCATTAGCAATATCGATTAAGTTACTTTGCTGCGTTGGCGTCATACGGCCCATGATATACACCACGCCGTTATTGGTGACCGCTTTGAGCTGCGAGGATTTTACCCCATCGCTCGCCGCGACTTTTGCCAGTAGCTTGGAGGTGATATAGCCATCTTGCACGGTTGAGCTATAACCGCGAGCGACACTGACGTTTAGCTCATTATAGACTTTACGCACGTCAGGCATCGACTTGACGACTTGCTCTATTTGCGTTTTGAGCGCCTCAGTAGGAACTTCCCCGCTCAGCAGCACTTCACTGTTGAAGCTATCTATACTCATCCGGCTGTTTTGCTGCAAATCTTGTTGTAAACCGTAGACATTAATTTTGGCCGTGTGCTCTATACTACGATCGAGCAGGCGCTGCGGAATAGTACGCTCAGTGACCGGTACGCCATAAGTACCATTAGTACTATTGGTTAGATAGTTAGTCGTACAGCCGGTTATCGCCAAGCTAGCCATCACTAAGCTTGTCATCATCATCTTGGCACACGTTTGACGACTTACTTGATGACTTAGAGCGTTTGAGAGAGCAGTGAGCGGGGACATCCTTATCATTATTGACCTCTTGGTGCATGATTGTTAAGCGTAATTGTTAGGCGTGATAGATACGATTTTATGATTTGCATAAGCCTTTAAGAGTCTAGCTACTTTACTTAATTTTCGCCGTGAGTAGTTAGGTTTTTGGTAACGATATCTGTTAGCGATTTAACTTATAGCCCTTATATTATAGTACCTGATGAACGATTTTTCATCGCAAGCACTGATGACTAAATGTTGATGGTTAGGCGTTGATGGCTAGGCGTTACTAAACAGGTATTTGGCTACCAAGCCTGTGCTGTAAAGGCCCCTTGTAGCCATTCTGGCCTCGCACTGCACGCCGCGCCTCTTGGCTTATTATAATTATCAGTCGTATACGTATTATAAGCAATGACATCAAAACGGCACTCATAATTGGCATAGTTAGGATGTTGCTGTAAAAAATACTTGGCGGTCTTAACAATCCTATTACGCTTAGCCGCTGTTATGCTAAGCGCGGCATCGCCAAAGTCAGATACTCGGCGCTGACGCACTTCGATAAATACTAAAGTCGACCAAGCTTTACCCGTCTCTAGCATCACTAAATCAAGCTCACCTACTTTGGGCTGTTGCCAGTTTTGAGCAATCAAGATAAGCCCTTTTGCTTGCAGAAACTCACACGCTTGCCGCTCATAATGACTGCCTTGGCGCTGCTTGGGCGAGGTCAATAGTAGCGGTTTATGTTCTGGTTTTTTATTGGGCTTTTTATCGCTCATAGCCTTGATTAGTCTGCGCAACATTTCAGAATTATCATAGCACAACATGCTAAACTAGCTAGGTTTTACCGTTTTTACTTTTGCTAAGCGGCACTACTTGCCCATAAGTTTAACTTTTTATTCTAATGATCTATAACGATTTGAGGTTTTCATGTCCACCCTTACAAAGATGCCAGCGTGTTTGTACATCGTTGCCACCCCTATAGGCAATCTTGCTGACATGACTGCGCATGCCATTGATATCTTAAAACAAGTCGATATCATCGCCTGCGAAGACACTCGCACCTCAGGTAAGCTGTTGTCACATTTCGGTATCGACACTAAAGCTGACAAGGCCAATGAGAGTGATGATAATCGTAAGAATGATAAGACAGAAGCACTCGTACAAAGCGACACACATAAAAAAGGCCATAATAAACTTTGGGCCTATCACGAGCATAATAGCGCGATTCAAACGCCCAAAATCATTGAGATGATCGAGCAAGGTCACAGTGTCGCGCTAATCAGCGATGCCGGTACGCCTTTGGTCAGTGACCCCGGCTATCAATTGGTACAGGCCGCTCATGATGCTGATGTTACTGTCTCCCCTATCGTTGGCGCCTCTGCGGCTATCGCTGCGCTCTCGGTCGCAGGTCTGCCCTCCGATAGATTTAGCTTCATTGGCTTTTTAAATGCCAAAACTCATGGTCGTCAAAAGCAGTTAGAGGCACTAAAAGCGCGGACAGAAACCTTAATATTTTATGAAGCGCCGCATCGTATTGTCGCAAGCTTGAGCGATATGGCCGCAGTATTTGGTCATGATCGCGCCGTCACTTTTTGCCGTGAGCTGACCAAAACTTTTGAGACAGTGCATAAAACGACGCTTGGCGATTTGGTTGAGTTTGTCAAAGCCGATGACAATCAGCAGCGCGGTGAAATAGTCGTCGTTGTCGCAGGTGAGGCTAGCGCTCAAGATAGCGACGACATGAGTATCCATGATGCGCTATTAGTGCGCCTACTCAAAGACTTGTCCGTAAAAAAAGCGGCAAGCTTAGCCTCCGATATCACTGGGGTCAAAAAAAATGCCTTATATCAGCGTTTACTTGAGCTACAAGCTTAGCATCCGTTACGATAACAACAGTCTGTATTTATATGCGTTTGTTTTAAAATAGCGCTCTAGCATTCAATTAGGAGAAGTCAGTCATGTACGATGTGATAGCAATAGGCAATGCATTGGTCGATCACGAATATGTGTTGAGCGATGCCGCCTTAGAAGAGACGGAATTAACCAAAGGAAACATGACGCTCGCGGCGTTTGAAGAGCAGCAGCAATTGCTGGCTTACTTTCAGTTGGCTGATATCGAACCGTCAAAACAAGCGGGCGGCGGCTCAGCGGCTAATGCTATGTATGCCTTTGCAAGCCTTGGCGGCAAGCCTTTTTATGCCTGCCGCGTCGGCGATGATGAAGCCGGACAATTCTACTTAGAGGACTTACATAACGCCGGCGTTGCCACCTCAGAGCGCTCGATACATAAAGGCGGCGTCACCGGCTCCTGCGTGGTAGCGGTGACCGATGATGGCGAGCGTACCATGCAGACTTATCTTGGTACCTCTGCTGATATCAGCGAGGAAAACGTCAACTTTGAGGCACTAACCAAGGCGGATTGGCTCTATCTAGAAGGCTATCTTGCCATGTCAGAAGGTATTCAGCCGGCTATGACTAAGCTGCGCCAACAGGCCGGTATTCATAACGCTAAAATAGCCGTCAGTTTCGCTGACCCTGCGGTAGTGAAGTTTGCCAAAGAAGGCCTACTCAACATGCTGGGTAATAAAGTTGCGGTGATATTTTGTAATAGCGAAGAGGCCAAGCTCTTCACTGAAAAAAAGCAGATCAAAGCCGCCGCTCGCGCACTCCTGAGCTACTGCCAAATTGCGGTAGTCACTGATGGCGCTAATGATACGATCATCGCGCACAAATCTGATAAGCAGAATAGTATCGATATTCACAAAGTCCCTACGCCAAAGGTTATCGACGTCATCGACACCAATGGTGCCGGAGACAATTACTCAGGGACTTTTTTGTATGCCTTATCGCAGCACTACTCCTTGCCTGAGTGTGGGCGTCTAGCCGGTGAGGTATCAGCGCAAGTGATTCAGCAGTTCGGTCCCCGCCTAGAGTCACAAGTCTATAAAGATATAGCGCGGCGGGTGCTCACTGCTTAAATAGCTTTGATTACTTTTTGCTTTAAGTGCTATTAACCTTAAGTATTAAAAAAATCCCATCTCTATTGCGAGATGGGATTTTTATTTTAGCGAATCATTTTATCTAACCAAAGATATAAAGAGAGCTATATAAAGCGCTAAGCTTTAGCCAAAGCTTGCTCAAGATCCGCTTTGATATCTTCGATATGCTCAATACCAATCGACAAGCGCACCATATCTTCAGTGACGCCCGCTTGCTCTAGCTCTTGACCGTTGAGCTGACGATGCGTGGTCGTCGCAGGATGGCTTGCCAGCGACTTGGCATCGCCGATATTGACCAAACGCGTAATCAGCTGCAGCGCATCGATAAAGCGCGCGCCAGCTTCACGGCCACCTTTTACACCAAAAGTCAAAATAGCTGACGGCGTGCCTTTCATGTATTTTTGCGCGAGCTTATGATCAGGATGATCGGCAAGGCCTGCATATTTAATCCAAGCGACTTTGTCATGACCCTTTAGGTACTCAGCGACCGCTTGCGCGTTCTCGACATGGCGCTCCATACGTAGGCTTAGAGTCTCAATGCCTTGCAAGATTCCAAAGGCGTTGAGCGGACTAAGCGCGGCACCGGTATTACGCAGCGGTGCCACCCGAGCGCGAGCAATAAAGGCCGCCGCGCCCACGTCTTTGACAAAATTCACGCCATGGTAGCTGGCATCTGGCTCATTTAATAGTGGAAAACGCTTAGGATGATCGCCCCAGTTAAACTGTCCACTATCGACAATAGCACCACCAATAGAGGTGCCTGTACCGCTCATGTATTTGGTGAGTGAATGAATGACGATATCAGCGCCGTATTCGAATGGACGGCAAATAGCAGGGGTAGCCACTGTGTTGTCAATGACTACTGGCACGCCATATTCGTGTGCGATGTCACTTACCGCTTGGATATCGATAATATTGCCCAGTGGATTACCGATACTCTCAGCAAATACCATCTTGGTTTTGTCATCGATCAGATCGCGAATGGCCTCAGGATTTTTATGATCAAAGAAGCGTACTTCGATGCCTTGACGCGGCAGCGTATGGGCAAAGAAGTTATAAGTACCGCCATACAAGGTTGATACCGCAACGATATTGTCGCCCATCTCACAGATGGTCTGCACCGCATAAGTAATCGCTGCCATCCCAGAGGCGACTGCTAGAGCGCCGATACCGCCCTCGAGCGCGGCAACTCGTTCCTCTAATACCGCATTGGTCGGGTTCATGATACGAGTATAAATGTTGCCCGCCACTTTTAGATCAAACAGATCAGCGCCGTGCTGAGTATCATCAAAAGCATAGGAGCTTGTGTGATAAATCGGTACGGCAACTGCCTTAGTGGTCTGCTCAACGCTGTAGCCGGCATGAATCGCTAGTGTCTCTAGACGCTGATTATGACTACCGTTTTCTGCATTTTCCTCGCTCATAACGTGCTCCTTATTTATTGTGCTCTGTTAGTTAATTGTGCTTCGTCCGTTCGTTAAAACCTCTAAAAAACCTCCGGATTAAGAGCCTATTTAGTGATATCCAAAGGTTAGGCATAAAAAAAGCTGAGTTAATCATAACCCAGCTTCCTTATGAAAAGAATAGCGATTTTTTTATTACTTAATGAATATATTTCATAAGTAATCATTTAATCTTATCTTATGCTTTCTAAGACCTTATTTGTAATATGCGTTTTCGGTACGAGTATGATCGGTCTCATCCACTACCTGTGTCAGCTCTGGAATCTGCTGCTTGAGCTGTACTTCAACGCCCTGACGAAGCGTCATATCGACTGCTGAGCAGCCCTGACAACCACCGCCAAACTTGAGTACTGCAGTCAAGCCAACGCCCTCTTCCTCAATCAGCTCTATAAGATCAACCATACCACCATGCGCGGCAAGACTTGGGTTAATCTCTGATTGCAGCACATAGTTGATACGCTCTTCAATACTAGCATCCGCGCCTACTTTTGGCACTTTCGAGTTCGGCGCACGGAAAGTCAGCTGCCCACCAAAGCGATCCTTATTGTAGTCAATCACCGCATCTTCTAAGTAAGGCACTGAGGCGGCATCGATAAAGGCTGCAAAATTATCATAGCTGAGCTTTAGATCAGCGCTATCTTCTTCGCCGGGCTGGTTGTAAGCCATACAGCACTCAGCACGCGGCGTGCCTGGATGCTCCACGAAGATACGCACACCGATACCGTCGGTATCTTGCTTAGATAATAACTCAGCTAGATACCCTTGCGCCGACTCGGTAATAGTAATATTACTTTTAGCTTCAGCTTGCTCGGTATCAAGTGCAGACTCAAACTCTGCTTCATTGCTGTTTACCTCATTACTGGTAGGGGCACTTGCGGTTGGGTTTTGATTACTCATAGTATTTCCTGTACGTTAAGACACCGATGCCTGATTGGGCACCTTAATGTCGTCAGTTTGCATACTTATCATTAAAACGGTTTTAATTGTAAAAACATTAAACGATTAGGGTCAAAATTAACTTATCGCAAAAATATCAGGGTATATTATGATTTTAATCCGTAGCATTTTTGCGAACTATTTTTTTGCTGAATAAAGACTTTAAACGCTATTATAACTTAAATAGACGTCAATTCCGACCTTGCTACTGTGATTTGGACTTGATTTGATCGTCATCGTTACTTTCTCTATATTAAGGCGCTAATGTGGATTATCAAGAGACTAACGTTATAAGATATGATGACTCGTTATTTAAGCGGCTTATTATTTGTATTAAGCTAATAACCACTGAGTGTATGCCTTCTCCCTCTCTTTACAAGCCAGTAATTTATGATCTATGAAGACTTAACCTTAGTCACCAGCAAAGATGGCGAACAGATCGCCGTTTGGGAGGTTGTTGATGAAACTACCCATAAACAGGCAGGCGCAGCAATAACGAGACAAAATATTTTTTTGACTCATGGCACCTTCTCTGACAAAAAAGTCTGTCTAGGTATCGCAAGCTATCTCGCAGGTCTTGGACATACTTGCTACATTATGGAGTGGCGCGGTCATGGTCATAGCAGCAAACCCAAAGATAAATTTAACTTCGAAACTGTAGCCACTTATGATTATGAGGCGGCTTTTCGCTATTTATTCGATGAGCGCAAACTCACCAACCTGCACTGTGTCACCCATAGTGGCGGCGGTGTGGGACTGGCCATGTTTTTAGTACAAAATTCCAGCTACATCACACGGATTAATAGTATCAGCACCTTTGCTTGTCAAGCCTTTGGCGCTGTCCTAAACCCTATCAGTTATACCAAAATCCTTGCAGCAAAAGCCTTCACTAAAGTGCTTGGCTATATCCCTGCCAAAAAGCTCGGTCTCGGTCCTTTTAACGAAAGCTACTATACGATGACCCAGTGGTATGACTGGAACCTACAAAAAAATTTTAAAAGTAGCTTTATAAAAAATAAAGACATCGATAAACAGCTTAAGCCTGCAAATGAGCGTTTTGATTATCGCCAAGGCATGGCAAACATTACGACGCCTATCTATGCGATCAGCGGTAAAGGCGATCGGTTTATCTCCCCAACTCAGGGCTGTCAGCTGTTTTTTGATAAATTTGCCAATACTGATAATGTCTTTATAGAGTACGCCAAATCCAGCGGGCATTTAGAGGACTACGATCATACGCGGGTACTGATGAGCCGTAACGCTGCAGCGGAGATCTGGCCAACAGTAGCGTCTTGGATCGAAAAATATAGCCACTAATTTCCATTGTTTATGACGGTCAGTGGCACAAAACATCTTTACACTTGTCAGCTGCTAAGCGCTTGTGTCAGTATTAGCGTCATTGAGCATTTTTTGAGTAATAACTAATAAGCTTGTCGTAGGGAAAAAGGTTTATGAACGTATCCGCAGCAGCCAATACTAACCATAATAAGCACTATAAATATCTAGTTTTTATCGGACGCTTCCAGCCTTTTCATTGCGGACATAAAGCGGTCATTGATGAAGCGCTACAGCGGGCAGATAATGTCATTATGCTAATAGGTTCTGCTAACTTGCCACGCAGCCTACGTAATCCGTTTTCGGTAGATGAGCGTACCGCGATGATTAAGGGCGCGTATAGCGATGAAGATGCGGCGCGTATTCACTGCGTGGCGCTCGATGATGCGCTTTACAATGACACGCGCTGGCTCAAATATGTACAGGCAAGCGTCAAATCGGTAACGGGCGACTTACAAGCAGATATCGGCCTTATTGGTCACTCAAAAGACAGCTCTTCTTATTACTTATCCTTATTCCCTAACTGGGCGTCAGTCTCAGTGCCTAATTATCAAAACCTATCAGCGACGCCTATTCGTGATAGCTATCTGATGGGTGCGATGCCAACTCCTGAGCGTACTCCTGAGTCCACACGTGATGTGCTAAAAGAATTCAATAAAACGGCTGAGTATCAGCGCTTGCATGAAGAGGCTGGGTTCATTGATAAATATAAAAAACAATGGGAATCTGCCCCCTACCCGCCGACCTTTATGACCGCTGATGCACTGGTGGTGCAATCAGGGCATATCTTACTCGTTGAGCGCCGTAGTATGCCAGGGCGCGGACTTTGGGCACTGCCGGGCGGGTTTCTCAATCCGAAAGAAACCTTATTTGATGCTTGTATTCGCGAGCTGCGCGAGGAGACGCGCCTTAAAGTCCCAGAGCCAGTACTGCGCGGCTCATTTCATAGTCAGCATACCTTCGATGATCCGTACCGCTCTGCCCGTGGTCGTACCTTGACCCAAGCCTTTTATTTACAATTAAAAAACGACGCCAAAGGTCTGCCAAAAGTGAAAGGCGGAGATGATGCGGCTCATGCTTTTTGGCTACCACTAGCTGAGCTTGATGCCAAAATGATGTTTGAAGATCATTATGCGATTATTACTAAGATGGTCGGGCTTTAGTGAATCATTGAGGCGTCTCCATAAAAAATTTTCAATGCCTAAGCCGATAGACGGCAAAGGCTTATTCCGTCGTAACTTGTTTACAAAGCAAACAGCGACATCAAAAAGCAGAGGAGTTCTGTGATGTACACGAGTAATTTCAACAATTTAATTTTAAATTCTGATAGTTACAAAACCTCACACTGGGTGCAATATCCGCCCGGAAGCGAGTATATGTCAAGCTATGTCGAAGCACGAAAAGGCGACTACGATGTGGTCTTTTTCGGTCTACAAGCCTTTATTAAGGAGTATCTAAGTCGCCCAATCACTCAGCAAGATATCGATGAAGCTGAGCTGGTGATAACAGCGCACGGCTTGACCTTTAATCGTACAGGCTGGGAGCGTTTGCTAGAAAAACACGGCGGCTATCTGCCACTACGTATCGAAGCGGTACCTGAAGGCAGTATCGTCCCTGTCTCTAATGTCGTCTGTCAGATCGTCAATACCGATCCTGAGTTTTATTGGCTGCCAAGCTATATCGAAACTGCGCTGCTACGCGCGATTTGGTATCCCTCGACGGTGGCGAGCGTTTCTTACTACTGTAAGACTATTATCCGTAAGGCGCTTGAGAAATCTGCCGATACTACGGACTCTCTACCCTTTCGCTTACATGATTTTGGCGCTCGTGGGGCGTCGAGTTTTGAGTCGGTAGCGCTGGGTAGTTTGGCGAACTTAGTGAACTTTTCAGGTACCGACTCGATGACCGCTTTGGTCGCAGCTAGTCGCTGGTATGGTATGGATAAACAGATGGCCGCTTTCTCCATTCCTGCTGCTGAGCACAGTACCATGACTGCTTGGGGCCGCGATGGCGAGACCGCTGCTTTTGCCAATATGATTGAACAATTCGGCGGTCCAGACAAAGCTTTTTCGGTGGTCTCTGACAGTTACGACTTATGGAACGCTATCGACAACATCTGGGGCGATGAGCTAAAAGAAGCGGTTGAAAACATGGGCGGTACTTTAGTCATTCGTCCTGATAGCGGTGAGCCGACTAAGGTTGTCCGTGAAGCGTTAGAGCGCTTAGCGGTAAAATTTGGCACCACTATCAATAGCAAAGGCTATAAAGTGTTGCCAAATTACGTCCGCATTATTCAAGGCGATGGTATCAATGCGCAAAGCTTAGGCAAAATCATCAATGCGGTAATGGATGCCGGTTTTAGCGCGGAGAATATTACCTTTGGTATGGGTGGCGGTCTGCTACAACAAGTCAACCGCGACACGATGAGCTGGGCGATGAAAGCCAGCGCTATCTGTATCGATGGCAAATGGATAGATATCTACAAAGACCCTGTCACCAGTCACTCAAAGCGCTCAAAAAAAGGCCGACTGGCCTTGATAAAAGATAGCAGCGGTCAGCTAAAAACCATTACAGTAGATGAGCTTGATAACCTTGATAACACCGCTCAAAGCTTACTACGCGATGTCTATGTCGATGGCAAACTACTTATTGATGATACTTTAACTACGATTCGGGAGCGTACAGGATGGTAGCGACGACTACAATAGCTGGCGCGGCAAAAGAGATGCTGCTAGCGCCAATCTATCTATATCAAGGCTACAAGGTCAAACGCGACACGGTGCGCTTGCCTGAGCCTGAGGGCGAGCGTCATGGACGAGTTAAGCTTACTGACGCCGTCCAGCAAATAACAAACGACAATGACCATACCTTAAGCGTTATGGTGGTCGGTGATTCGGCGGCAGCTGGAGTGGGCAGCCAAACCCAACAAGATGCGCTAGCAGGTCAACTGATACCTGCTCTACAGCAACAAGCGTTGGGTAATCAAGGCTTTGGCCAGCAGTTTGCTACACTGAGTTGGTCAGTACAGGCGACAACGGGACACACGAGCTTTGATATTTTGCGCCGCTTATATGTCATCCCTAAACCCAGTCTGCCACTTGATGTCATGGTCATCAGTGTTGGGGTTAATGATACGACATCCAAGGTCGCAGCGGCTGAGTGGCAGCAGCGGCTCGAAGCTATTATTGCTATTGCTCAGCGTAAATTTGCCGTGCGGCAGCTGATCTTTGCCAGATTGCCGCAAATGGAGAAAATGCCAGCATTGCCTGCGCCTTTGAGTCATTTTGTAGGGAGTAAAGCAGCAAAGCTCGATGACATATTGCAGCAAGTCTGTCATGCTCACGATGGCGTGACGTACATGGCGACTGATTTTGCGCGGATGATAGATGAGCATGCAAATGGTGCGCCTATTGATATCTCAGTCATGTTTGCTGATGATGGTTTTCATCCGAGCAGCCTGATGTATGGCTATTGGGCGCAGCAGTTAGCCGAGCTTATAGCGGAACTGTTTGACCCCTCGGCTACCCGTTCTAGCACCGCATAACAGATAAAAACTATTATTTTTGCATAAAAAAACTATTTTTGCATAAAAAAACCGCTGATTGTTCAGCGGTTTTTTTGAATGGTGCTTGAACTCAAGCTTTAGCTTTTCGTTCAGTAAAAGCCAATTATTCAGCTTTTGCTTTTTTGCTACGACCACCAAACGCGCCAAAGCGTTTGTTGAAGCTTGCCACACGGCCTTCGGTAGAGCTCTTACGCTGCTCGCCGGTGTAGAATGGATGTGAGGCACTTGAGATATCTAACGGATAGTAAGGATACTCTTTGCCTTCATACTCGCGTGTCGCTTTAGTTTTTGCTGTTGAACGAGTTAAAAAATACACGTCAGCGTTAGTGTCGTGGAATAGAACTTCTTGGTAATTTGGGTGAATATCTTTACGCATAATAAACTCTCTTAAGTCCGATGTATGCCTGCTTATTGAAGCTTTAAGCATACGTAACTGAGGCACTAAGCACATCTGTAAGTCTAGCCATTGCATCACTGGCTTATTCCAGCATCCAACACCACACTTTTGCTCTCTTAGCCTTTCCCCAGCGGGAAAATTGAACCGCGATTTTAACGGTTTTTGGATTTTGATGCAAGTGGTGTCTCGTGAGCTGTGCTTAACGTCCATGCCAGCTCATTATCAAAGGTATAAGTATTTGCGATATAAATAAAAGCGACATAAATATTAGCGGCATAGTAAAAGCTTGAGGATTATAATGACCCTCATATTCAGTACTGTTATCTTCCTGCTTCTTCTATTTTTACTGACAAAACTAATGCATATACTTACGTATTTACTCTGATACTTTCTTTAGTTTTTTATAAAATATAATCCTACATGATAAGTGCAGCTTCATAATTTTTGTTATTACCTTTAAGTAATTAATGACGCATAGAGTTGTTGTTTTCCATTGAACTTAGCCTGTTGCGCACGCATATCTTTTATATATGACTATTTTGAACCCATAGCTTTAAACCCATAGCTTTAAACCCATAGCTTTAAACCCATAGCGTCTATGAGCTTAAAACACTGAGTACTCACAAGTAATGAGCTACCGTTATTTCTCCAACTCTAGTCAGCAAATATCAATACTCCGTAGCCGTTGACGACGCTAAAATAATAAGAGCAGAATAATGACTCAATCCCATGACAAAAAAGTAAGCACACCGCCTGACCCCCTTACTAGCCCTTTTGCGAGCCAGCCGCTGATGGGTGAAAAAACGGCATCTAAACGCGTTGGTATCTTAGGCGGCGGTACGGCCGGCGCTACTATTGCGATTCGCCTTGCCGCTTTAGGTCTTGAGACCTATTTGTTTGAAAAAAAGACCTCTTTAATCGATGGTCCGCCTATGTGTCATCTACATGCAGGTGGCAACTTATACCGCGAGATTCCTGATGAGGACTGCGTGGCGCTACTCAAGCAGTGTATCGATATCCTGCGCTTGTATCCCTACACTATCGATGTCCGTCCTACAGTGTTTGCGATACCGACACGAGATGAGGGTTTGCCTGAGGATTTATTGCCGCGTCTTGATATTTTGACCCAAGCTTATCGCGACTTGATTGCTCAAGACCCTAACAATAAGGTGCTTGGCGAGCCTGAAGATTACTATCAGCTCTATAGCCATGAGCGCTTAATCGAGCTGTCTGAACGTGAGCAAGTCGCAGTACCGAAGACTCTCGATGAATGGGTCATTCCAGTGGCTAAACATTTAGACCTCAATAAAGTCAAATACCCACTTATTGTCGTACAAGAATATGGCTGGAATATCTTTCGCCTTGCCGCTTCAGCGCAGCTGGCTCTCGAAGGTTATGACAATGCCCATGTCTTTACCAATACCCAAGTTGCACAAGTGCACGCCGTTGAATGCAGTGACTGTAATAATGCCAATCATCATGTCAGCAAATGGCGAATTGACTATCAGCACAATGATGAGCCCGTAAAACATCGCGCCAAACCGTTTGATAATGATGATAAGTCTGAGATGAGTTTAGTAGATAGCAAGAATGCAAATGCTATTGAGTCCATCGAAGTCGACTATCTAATCAATGCCTGCGGCTTTCGCACCGGTATTATCGACGATATGGTCGGGGTAGATGTGGAGCGTATGGTCGAGTTCAAATCCTCTTATATTACTCATTGGGAAGATGCGGGCGGACAGATCCCTGAGATCATCGTATATGGTGCACGCGGCACGCCAGAAGGAATGGCACAGCTGACGCCTTACCCCGGCGGCTATTTTCAGATTCATGGTATGAGTAAAGCGATTACATTGTTCGATGATGGCTTAGTGGCTTCTAGTGAAAACAGCGCGCAGCCAAAACTGCCTTCCCAATATCTGCATTATATCGAAGATGGCTGGGACAAAGCGCCCCTGCAAGCTCGTAGTCAGCAAGCAATTGAGTATGTGGCTGAGTTTGTACCGACCTTTAATAGTGCGCGTACGGTAGGCAATGCTCTGTACGGTGGACAGCAAATACCCGGTAAAGATGATACCTTGCGCGTAGCGGATGTCAGCCTCTATAAGCACTTACACTATGCGCGCGCTGAAAATGTCAAAGCCTCCTCGACTTTACTCGCCGCTGACGAAATCGTCGCTCAGTTATTAGAGATCGGAGTGTTAGATAAAGACTTAGCCGCTAACACTGCTCGCTATACTCATGACTGGGCTTATTTAGCGCGCAACGATAGCGCAGATGTCCACGAAATGGCCCAAAAGCTCGCTCAACAGCGCGGTTTTCCTGTAGCGATGGCAGGCGTCAACCACGGAATTAGCGAGTTGGCCTTAGATAGTCTGACGACCGCTGAGGTTTAGGTTTATTGTTTTCATACTCTTATCTAATAACCATATCGATAAGACTGACTATAAAAAAGCGACCGTTACTCGTTGTAATGGTCGCTTTTTTATTAAGATAACTAGGTTAAAGGGTTAGATTTAAAAACTGGATTTAAGAGCTGAGTAGCCACTCAGTTTAATTGCCAACCATCTTTTTGGTATCGACCTCATCGTCGATAGTGACGATGGTTTGTAGCAGCTCAATTGCCTCCCCAATAGTGTTACAGACGACTAAGCGCTCTAGATCTTGCTGCTTCATAAAGCCCTGCTCAGTGGTGAACTTAAGATGCTCAAGCATACGATCATAAAAACCATTTATATTAAGAATAATCATTGGTTTTTCGTGCTGATAGAGCTGACGCCATGTGGCAATCTCCATAATCTCCTCAAGCGTACCAAGGCCGCCAGGCAAAGTAATAAAGGCATCAGCATATTCGGCCATCACCGTCTTGCGCGTGTGCATAGTATCGGTCAGATGCAGGCGAGTGAGACCTTGATGAGCAATCTCGTGCTTGAGCATAAAGGTTGGAATCACTCCAACCGCTTGCGCGTCGCCTTTGATAACTTCATCCGCGACTGCGCCCATTAGCCCGATGCTAGCGCCGCCATAGACTAAACCTAGGCCGTTATGGGCTAAAGCGCGACCAAGCTCACGCGCCGCCTGCTCATATATCTCGCTATTACCCGAGCGCGAACCGCAGTAGACCGCCACTAGAGGCATACTTAAGCTAGATTTATCGACGGCCTGCTCTATGTTTGAGATATCATTGCTGGTAATGACTTCATAATTTTCATTGTTGATCTTCATTTGCATCATAATATGTCCTATATTTATTTAACTGTTATTTTAGGCTAATGTTTATTCATACTGCATGAGCACTACTGGCGTATCGGTCATGCTGCTTTTATTTCAGCTATATTATATTTTACTGTCTAATTCGCTTGGTTTACTATGTATCTTATCATAAGCTTTATCATCTAATGACATTCGCGACTTCTGACTACCCAATAACGACACTTTAAGCTTTTAGGATATAATTATGCTTGATAACGATGCTCTTGTAACGCCTACTACCACTCTTTTAGCTGCCGATACTGTCGGTCATTATAAAAAGAATACTGACAATAGCGCTATCGATAGCTATCCCTTAACTATTATGACTGAGCGCAACCAGCCGTTAGCAGCGACTGTTTACCATCCGCAAACCAGTACAGCGTCAAAGATAAAAACAGCGGTAATGATAGCGCCGGCGACAGGTATCAAACGTCAGTTTTATCATATCTTTGCTACTTTTTTGGCGGAGCAAGGTTTTGGGGTTATCACCTATGACAATGAAGGTATCGGCCAGTCTTTATCAACGACTCTAGCCAAGTCTGATGCTTCTCTTATTAGCTGGGGTCGCCATGATATGCCAGCGGTGCTTGATGCTTTGCAGTACGAGTTCCCTGAGGCCAGCTACCATCTCATCGGCCACAGTGCTGGTGGTCAACTTATTGGGCTGATGCCGAACTATGCTGCTCTGAGCTCAATCTTTAATGTCGCGTGCTCCTCAGGACGTATCAAAAACTTAGAGATGCCTTATAAGCTCAAAGCCATGGGTTTTATGGACGCCTTTATTCCACTCACTAATTTAGTCTTAGGCTATACGCCTGCTGACAAAATCGGAATGGGCGAGCCACTACCACGCGGAGTCGCCCGTCAGTGGCGCGAGTGGTGTAATGGCGCAGGCTATATCAAAACCGCGCTAGGTAAAACCATTCACAATCACTACTATGATGAGCTGACTATGCCCTCATTATGGCTCGGCTTTAGTGATGATGACATTGCCAATAGCGAGAATATGGACGATATGATTAGAGTATTCCCTAACATGTCAGTAGAAAAACACTATCTAAATCCTAAAGATTTGGGCGTCAGTCACATCGGGCACATGCGCTATTTTAGTCGTAAAACTTATAGCAAAGTGCCGCAGCTGTGGCAGATGGCAGTAGATTGGTTAAAAACTCATAGTTAAACGACTGAGATCATATTAAAACGATGGCAGGTAAAAGTGAGCACTTAGCAGTCTGGTGATTCTTTTACTTTTTCTGCCTCTACCCGCTTTGTTAGCGCCGAATACAGCGTCGGCTGCATATTGTGGATGTTCCCTAGCATCCATTTTATATAATGGATAGGCACATCTTTAATCAGCTTACCTTTGTGCTTACCAAAAGGCATCCTACTTACACGGCTTGCGGTATTAGATATCTTATGCGCGGCGGCAAAGTCGGTTGGTTCAATCTCCAGGCGCGCGCAGCAGGCTTTATAAAGCAAATAACACATCCGTGCATCGCCCAAAGCGTCGTGGGCTTTGATGGTCATTTTGCTCGCCTCGGCTTTGCCTAGTAGCTGTTCGATACACTTTGACTGACCATAGTAGCGCCATTCTGGAAAGGCGACGCGCGCCAGTCTGACTGTACAAATAAGCTTGGCAGAGGGCCTACCTATGACGCGCCAATCAAAGCGTACGTTATGTCCTATCAGATACTCTGGTAGCTCAAACTTATCAGACTCAAACCGCTCACACCCTGCGACATCAGCGTCGGTAATGCCATGAACCTTAATGACTACCGGCGATATCGTGCGGCCGCTATTGAAGTACTTCATCCACTCAAAACCGGTAGCGACATTGATAGTCGCCACTTGAATAGGACGCGGATCACGGCCTTGATCGGTTTCGGTATCGATAATAAGGGCGGTTGCTAATTCATCCATAGGGTCAGTCATAAGCTAAGTCAGTTCGTAGTCGCTGTAAATGCAGCTGAAAATATAGTCACTATTAAGATGATAAAATAGGGTGATAAACAATCCTAAGGTAAACATACTCTTAAAAAACAATATGATATAAAGGTATATTATACCTATCAACCAAATTACAAGAGCGCGTCATGCCATCGACTAAACCGCCACCCCTCCCTAATTCTACTAATAAAAAAGCGCCGAAGCCTGGATTTATCGGACGTGTAGTCGGTATATTATTCAGAGCGGCTTTATGGTTTGCGCTGCTGTTTGTCATAGATAAAGTGCTACCAACACTACGTCTACAGACGCAAAGCTTTGTCGTTAGCAAGTGGCAGCAGGCGACTTTGCTACAAGAGCCGCTACCTACGGATAACAGCCTACCAAGCCCGCTACCCGGCCAGCACTTGACTGATACTTGGGGCGCTGCTCGTAGTGCTGGACGCTCGCACGAAGGCATCGACATCTTCGCCGAGCGCCACACCCCTGTGCAAGCCACGACCCATGGTATCGTCAGCAAAGTAGGCGAAAACAACTTAGGCGGCAATGTGGTGGTGATTGTCGGTCCAGGCGGCGCAGGACATTATTACGCTCACTTGCAAGAGTTCGGCGACATTGCGGTCAATGACTGGGTGGAAGTCGGCGATATTATTGGCTACGTGGGTGATAGCGGCAATGCTAAAGGCACACCGCCGCACGTACACTATGGTATCTATATCCAAGGTCGCGCGGTCAATCCTTATCCCTTATTAGTAAAAGATTAGGGCGCTGTTAAATTAGGACACCTCTACTATAAAATTCAGCGGTCCGTCATTGATACTCATCACTTGCATATTTGCGCCAAACTGTCCCGTCGCCACTTTGGGATATTGAGTCTTGGCATAAGCGATCAGCTCTGCAAATAAGGACTCTGCCGCCTCAGGACTCATCGCGCCGCCAAAATCAGGACGACGACCTTTGTCAGTTTTCGCCATCAAAGTAAACTGCGACACCAATAATAACCCACCGCCGACTTGCTGGACATTCAGATCAAGCTTGTCCGCCTTTTTAGGATCATTTTCGTTTTCAAAGATACGATAGGTCAGTATTTTATCGATCATGCGCTTGGCAGTCTGTAAGTCATCATCAGGACCAAGACCAATATAAGCCAATACTCCATGCTCAATTGCGCCAACGCTTTGACCATCGACCTCGACACTCGCCTGCCCTACTCGCTGAATAAGCGCTTTCATTGACCACTCCTTTATAGCTATTAATAGACGTTAGGCTGACTATGCAAAGATAACTTATGCACACACAGATAAAAGCGGATCATGATAAAATGAGGGTATTATCATGATTATTTTTAGCCGTTATTTTTAATTTATTGTTAGGTAGCTTTTATGACTCTATTTACCACCCTGCAACAGTTTGTGCCGCAGCAGCAATTAAGTGAGCTTGCTGGACGCTTGGCTGCTAGCCGTCATCCGCTAGTCAAACGCGCCTTTATTCGTAGCTTTGCCAAGGCTTACAATATCACATTAGAAGAGTATGAGCGTGATAGTCTCAACGCTTATGAGAGCTTTAATGACTTTTTTACCCGCGAGCTAAAAGACGATGCACGCGCTATCGATAGTACTGCAGGTGGTATCGTTAGTCCTGCTGATGGGATAATATCACAGCTTGGGCAAATCAAAGATCACAAAGTCCTGCAAGCCAAAGGTCGTGACTATGATATCGGTCAACTGCTGGCCAATAGCGCTGATGGTGATTATTTTGCAGATGGTAGCTTTGCAACGGTTTATCTTGCGCCCAGCAACTATCACCGCGTACATATGCCATTTTCGGGTACTTTAACGGCTACGCGCTACGTACCAGGTACGCTGTTTTCGGTCAACACGGTCACAGCGGCCAATATTCCTGATTTGTTTGCGCGCAACGAGCGTCTGGTTTGTATGTTTGATACTCAGTACGGTAAGGCCGCAGTAGTACTGGTCGGCGCGATGATCGTCGCGGGTATCGAGACCGTCGCGACAGGTAAGATTACTCGCACTGACGACATACAAGAGGCAGACCATGATATGCAGTTTGCGGCAGGTGATGAGCTTGGACGTTTTTATTTAGGGTCTACCGCTATTGTCGTACTACCAAAGGCTGCAAAAGCCGACTGGCAAGAGACCATGAAAGCCAATAGTTTTGTAAAAATGGGTCAATTACTGGGTGTCACGAAACCGTAATTTATCTCTAATATAATAAAAAATAAAAGCTCAGTTAAGCATAGATCGCAATGCTCAACTGGGCTTTTCTATGCCTAGCGTTTTTGTAAATTTACTTATCAATCAGCCATCCTTGCTGGGTCGCATAGTCAATATTGTGTGATAGCCATTTATGAATAGGAGCAAAGCTGTCTTGAATAAACGCATGCGCACCTGCGACTTGGCTACGTGTCACTCCAAGCTCACGCCACGTTTTGCCTTCAGTATTTAAGTTGAGCAAAAATGGCAATAAGCGATCGACGACTTTGAGCAGCTGAGTCTCCGCGCTATTTCCAGTTTCTTGCTCCTCCCAAATCTTGCTTAGATCTGCTATAGCATTGCCGCGCTCACTTTGTAGACGGGCTATACCATCGCGCTCTTCAATATGTGCATCTTGACGCGTATCAGCATATAAAAAAGTATCGCCTGCATCAATCTCGCCCAAATCATGAATGAGCGCCATCTTCAGTAACTGCTCATGATTGACATCAAGCTCAAACAGCTCCGCTATCGACCAGCATGCCATGGCAAGATGCCAAGAATGTTCGGCTGAATTCTCGCGGCGATCGGTATTGGTTACATAACTGCGGCGATTGACGCGCTTTAGTGCATCTAACTCTAATAAGAAATGAGTGATATCTTCCATATCTTTTGGAGGATAACTGTCATTGGACTGAGGGTTGTTTTGTGGATTAGAGATCTGGTTAGTAGGCATAGAGCTATGATGGCTGGCAGTCGCGGATTGATGAAAAGACATAAAAAACTCGTTGATTTGAAGCGTTGGTTTTGAGAAATAGTCACGATACTGTTTAGGGATGCTGCTGTATGCTACGCGGCAGCATCGCATTTATCAATATCCTTCAAAGATATACTATAGAGCCGACTGCCTCATCACACCTGACCTTATTATTTAATCAAATTGCTAATGGTCTTAAATGCAGGATCTTTACTACTGCGGCATAGCTCAAATAAAATCGTCTCAACCGTAGTAATCACGCCCCCTGCGCGGCGGATACGGCGAATGGCTTGTTTTTTATCATAAGGAAAACGCGAACCTACTGCATCGCCAATGATGACCGGCTGCATACCGTTATCTAGTAGATCAAGCGCGGTTTGTAGGACGCAAACATGGGTCTCAACTCCGCATAAGATAACGATGCTGCGATTTTGCTGCGCCAAATGGTGCCAAGAATCATCCGTATCACAAGCGCTAAAAGTCACCTTTTCAAAGCCTTTGGCATTACTGCCTTCTAGCACTTCAGTGATTTCAGGCAAGGTCTCGCCTAGTCCTTTTTTATATTGCTCATTGAGCATGATAGGGATATCAAGCGCTTGGAGACCTTTAATCAAAGTCACTATCTTTTTAGTGATCTTATCGTGATCTAAGATATGCGGGGTCAGGCGTTCTTGGACATCGATAATCATCGCTTGGGTATTTTCGCGGGCGATACGATAAGTGCGATCGGTAATCATGGTAGACATATTACACTCCTTGTACGACTGTAGTCGTGTACTACAGAATCCTATAATATTAATTTATACTATCTCTTATTTAGTCATAGTTTAGCTAGGGCGTCAATGAGATAAGCTCAAATATGCCCTCTTCCTTGTGAAAGATAAGAGTCAACCATAAAAAAAGCCCTTAGCTATTTCGCTAAGGGCTTTGCTATATCACTAAGATTATTGCTTAATAAAAGTCAGTTCGTACTCTTATACGCGCTCAATAACGGTAGCGATACCTTGACCTAGACCAATACACATGGTCGCAAGGCCAATCTCAGTATCCATCTGCTCCATAGCGTTGAGCAAAGTCACGGTGATACGCGCGCCTGAGCAACCAAGTGGATGACCTAAAGCGATCGCGCCACCATTGATGTTGATGATGTCTTGCTTATCTTCTAGACCCATAGACTTAATAACGGCCAAGCTTTGCGCAGCAAAAGCTTCGTTCAGCTCGATAGTTTGTATGTCTTCTAGGCTTAGGCCTGCGCGCTTTAGTGCTTTTTGTGAGGCTGGTACAGGACCATAGCCCATGATAGCAGCGTCACAGCCAGCGATACCCATGCTACGAATACGAGCACGCGGCTTAAGACCTAAGTCTTTGGCTTTTTGCGCGCTCATCACTAGCATAGCGGATGCACCATCAGATAACGCTGATGAAGTGGCCGCTGTTACGCTACCTTTTGGATCAAATGCAGGACGTAGCTTTTGCATTTGCTCCATCGTCGCATCTGGACGAATCACTTCATCGACGGTGCATAACTGCAGACGGCCATCTGCATCATGGCCTTCGATACCGATGATCTCATTATCGAAACGACCCTCAGTAGTCGCTGCCCAAGCGCGGCGATGCGACTCTAGACCGAATGCATCTTGCTCTTCGCGGCTCACATTGTTCATGCGGCCCAGCATCTCGGCGGTCAGCCCCATCATGTTAGAGGCTTTGGCATAATGCTTAGAGGCGGCAGGGTTTATATCGATGCCGTGCATCATACCGACGTGACCCATATGCTCAACGCCGCCAATGATAAAGGTATCACCTTGGCCGGTCATAATTTGCGCCGCTGCGGTGTGCAGAGCTTGCATCGATGAGCCGCATAGACGGTTGACGGTTTGGCCGCCGGTAGTCTTAGGGATATCAGCAAGCAGGCCGATATTGCGACCGATGTTCATACCTTGCTCTAGGGTTTGGTTGACACAGCCCCAAATGATATCTTCGACATCATTGGTATCGAAGTCGTTACGCTCAACTAAAGCGCGCACCAGCTCAGCTGATAGGCTATCGGCACGCACATGACGGAACATACCGTTTTTGGTTCTTCCCATTGCTGAACGCACACCGTCGACGATGACTACGTCTGTTGGACTTAAAGTTGTCATACTGTATTCCTTTTCAATTTGTTGTCAGCGCCGTCATGCTTAGCTTATAGATTATGAATCTCGAATAGTTAGCAAGCTTACGGCACTTATCCTAATAGGTTATCTATACACTGTGGTCTATCTGCTGTTAAGACTCAGTTATGCAACAGGGTAGAATCTCTCACCAGCCGCTGCCATATCGCGAATCTTTTGCGGCGCTTCATAAGCTTTGCCAAGGTGTGCATATTTTTCACACAGCGCTAAATAGTTATCTAGACCCAATTGATCAATGTAACGGCACGGACCACCGCGGAATGGCGGGAAACCAACACCCATAATCATAGCCATGTCGGCCTCAGCAGGGGTGCTGACGATATTATCTTCTAAGCAGCGTACCGTCTCATTACAGAAAGCTAGCATAGTACGGTCAATGATCGTTTGATCATCAAACTCTTGTTTGTCGCTGTCGGTGGTCGCTTCTAACAGCTTATAAGTGGCTTCATCAGCGACTTTTTTCGGCTTACCGCGCTTATCAGTTTCGTACTTATAGAAGCCTACGCCGTTCTTTTGACCGAGACGCTCATTTTCGTATAAATGCTGGATAGCGCCTTTATAATCAGGGTTCATGCGATCAGGGAAACCTTGTGCCATAACTTCTGCACCGTGTACGCCCGTATCCAAACCGACGACGTCGATGAGATAAGCCGGACCCATAGGCCAACCGAATTTTTCCATGACTTTATCGACATGAGTAAAGTCCGCGCCTTGCTTAAGTAATAAGTCAAAAGCACCAAAGTATGGGAATAGGACACGGTTCACTAAGAAGCCTGGGCAGTCATTGACGACGACGGGCACTTTACCCATTTTAGTTGCGAGCGCAACCGTGGTGGCAATCGCTTCTTCAGAGGACTTCTCACCGCGGATCACTTCAACTAGCGGCATACGGTGTACTGGGTTAAAGAAATGCATACCAACGAAATTCTCTGGACGCTCAAGCACTTCTGCTAAATGCGTAATAGAGATCGTTGAAGTATTCGAGGCCAAAATCGCGTCTTCTTTGACTAAGCCTTCGACTTCTTTGAGTACCGCGTGCTTCACTTTTGGATTTTCTACTACGGCTTCGATAACGATATCAGTCTCGCTAAAGTCGCCATAGTTCAAGGTAGGACGGATACGGCTTAGAGTTTCGCCCATTTTCGCTGGGGTCATCTTTTTGCGTTCGACCATTTTGCCAAGTAGTTTACTCGCTTCACCCATACCCAAATCTAACTGCTCAGATTTGATATCTTTCATGATGATCGGCAAGCCTTTACTAGCGGCTTGATACGCGATACCACCGCCCATGATGCCTGCACCTAATACCGCGGCTTCATTGATTTCATGCGCTTGTTTGCTGTGTTTCTTAGCCAGCTTCTTAACCAGCTGATCATTTAAGAACAGACCAACTAAGCTCTCAGCTTGTGGCGTTTTAGCGGCTTTGGCAAAATAAGTGGCCTCAACTTCGATAGCTTTGTCACGTGGCAAATTGACGTGCTTTTCGATCGCTTCGATAGCGAGCGCTGGGGCTGGATACTGCTTAGGATTGGCTTTTGAGAAGATCATGCCTTTAGCGCTATTGAACGCCATGGCCTGCTCAAGCTGGTTTAATTTAACAGGATTGAGCTTCTCTTCACGTTTGGCTTGCCAATCAAGCTCGCCTGAGATACATTTTTTGACTAAATCAACAGCAGCGTTTTGCAAGTCATCAGCAGCAACAGTAGCGTCCACTAAGCCTAACTTTAGCGCTTCAAGTGGTTTTTTTGGCTTACCCGTCGCGATAAGCTCTAAAGCGTTATCAATACCGATGACGCGAGTACTACGCACCGTACCACCGAAACCTGGGAAAATACCGAGCTGCGTCTCTGGAAGACCGATGCTGGCTTTTTCGCTCATCACACGGTATTCACACACTAGAGTCATCTCACAGCCGCCGCCAAGTGCCGCGCCATTGATAGCCGCAACTTTCGGAAATGGTAAGTCTTCAAAGCGATTGAAAGTACCATTGACTTTGACGCCCCAGTCTTTGATTTCATCTTCTGGTTTTTGGAATGAAGCGACAAATTCTGTAATGTCGGCGCCCGCGATAAACACGCCTTTGCCTGAAGTGACGATAAGACCTTTAACATCGTCGGCTTGTTCTAAAGCGCTCACCGCTTCGCCAAGCTGTTTATTGGTTTCCATGTCAAATTTATTGACGCTCTCACCTTCAGCATTAAAATGCATATTAGCAATGCCATCCTCTAGCATGCTCACGGTAATGCGATTTCCTTGATATACCATTTGAAACTCCTTGCTGGGTTATAAGATTTATAGGGCTATACAAGCTGATTGATACAATCAAAGCTTATTAAAAGGTTCATTATTTGAATGATTACATTTTTGAATTAAAGTTATCGTTGATAGCTATTAGTAAGAACTAATAGGTAGTAAAAAATAATAATTAATAAAAGATCAATAAGATGAAAGACCAGCTATTTAATTTGACCGGTTAGAGCGTACTGCAATGTATGTTGCTATCAGTGCCCTTTAGCCTGTATCGACAATCAGTTTAGGGATTATAACCGCGACTGTCACAAGCTAAAGCCGGACTCGTAAGTCACTCTTAAGTCTTTAAGAGACATTTACCTACTCTGCAAGATGCTTTATTTGTATAGCAGCACCCTCGAAGAGCCGGCTCTACAACTCATCGTTATTAAGCCTTTAAGGCTTATATTATAAAAACATATTAGCACTCTGAATGAAATCATCAATACGTAACCAAAGCTTAGCCAATCTTACTCGCGCGCAATACGGGCTAAGCGACTATACTTGCGCAGTCGCTATATAAGCCGCTGTCACTATCATGCTAAACTCATGCTAAACTAAGGCGATTTTCGCTTTTGTCTTTTCACTTAGTCATTGGTAGCTTTATGTCTCTCCCCTCCACTTCGCAATTCGTTCCTTTTGACTCCTTTGAGCAGCTCTCTTACTCGTTACGCACACAATTAGCCGCAGATATTGAAGCGCTATTTACTTACGCCAATTTGCCAAGTCCGCTCGGTGATGCTTGTCGCTATGTGATGACCGGCGAAGGCAAGCTGGTGCGGCCTTTATTAGTCGCCAGTGCTTTTGCTAGTATTATCGCGAGTACTGATGATGTGACCTCAGTTACTGGACAAGCCGAAACGACAAGCGCCATAGCAGATAAACCAGCTGGCTTGGCGACTCTTTTGCGCCATGAAGCCCATTATGATATGTGCCGAAGAGCGGCATTAGCGGTGGAGCTGTTGCACACTTACTCTCTTGTACACGATGATTTGCCGTGTATGGATGATGATGAGCTGCGCCGTGGCCAGCCCACCGCTCATATCGTCTTTGATGAGGCGACCGCTTTGCTAGCAGGGGACGTGCTACAAACTTTAGCCTTTGAAATATTCAGCGCCGAGATACCCACCTTTGCGCCTTTTAATGAGGTGATAGCCAGTAAGCTTTTGGCCGTATTTGCACCGCGAGCGCGGCGCATGGTGGCAGGGCAAATGCTCGATCTCAATGCCGAGGCGAGTACAGACATATCGCAAACGGATTTGGAATCCATCCACCGAGATAAGACCGGCGCGTTAATAGAAGCGGCGCTGCTGATGGGCGGAATATGCGCCGGTGCTACAGCGCCGCAGCGGATGGCACTGCAGGACTGTGCCCAGCATATTGGTCTGGCCTTTCAAGTACAAGACGATATCTTGGATGTGACAGGAAATACCGATGATCTGGGTAAACCGGCTGGAAGCGATGAGAAGCTTGATAAATCAACTTACGTGAAGCTCATGGGCGTGGACGCAGCCAAAGACTACGCGCAGTCGCTATTTGCAGAAGGTCGCGGTGCAATCACTCGTGAGTTAGGTGACGACAATGCCGTACTAGCGGTTATCGAATGGCTGTGGCAGCGACAAAAGTAAAGTCGAACCTGTAATAAAGGCCGCTAGCAATAGGATACTGTAGTCGATTCACTATAAAAATGGCGTAGCGCGCTTAATTTCATAATTTCATAACAATTTTATTTTGAACTGACTATATGAATAATCATTCTACTTCGACCATCTATTTAGGCACAGGCGGCTATAGCGATACTGACCTGCTGGGTACGCTGTATCCTGAAGGCACCAAAAAGACTGACTTCTTACGTGAGTACGCTAAGCAATATGGCGCGGTCGAGATTAATAGTACCTTTTATGCGCCTATCGGCCAAAAAGCCTTTACCGGTATGATTAATAAAGCTTATGAGCAAGCGGACAGTGAGCTCAAATTCGCCGTCAAGCTGCACCAAGACTTTACCCATGCGCGTAAGGGCACAGCGGAGCACGCACAAGCATTTTTAAACGCCCTATCCCCACTCATCGAAGCCGATGCGCTCGCGCCTCTACTATTGCAATTCCCCCATGGCTTTGATCGTACTCGTGAGCATCGGCTATATCTAGCCAATCTGGTCAGCTGGTTTGGCGATTATCCGCTAGCAGTCGAGTTTCGTCATAACGCATGGCACACTCCGCAAGTAGTCGATAGCTTTAAACAGCAAGGTCTCATTTGGTGCAGCGTTGACTATCCTAAAGTCAGCGGTCTACCGCCTGCGCGGCTGATATTTACCGAGCGCACAGGCTACCTGCGCATGCATGGCAACAACCTAAACTGGTGGGATGCGATGAGCGCCGCCGATCGTCATGATTATCGCTATAGCGAGGCGGAGATGCAGAATTGGGCGCAAGCGATTGCCAATCAGCGTCAGCATTTTGATGTGCTATATATCTTTTTTCAAAATACCGTGAAAGCGCACGCGTACTATAATATTGCGATGCTGCGTGAGGCGATAATAGCGCATAACTTTGACGTACTGTAGTTAACCTAAACCCTAATTTAATAAGAGCGCTATGGATTCACTCAGTCAAATCGTCTTGGGCGCGAGCGTGCAAGGGGCAGCACTTGGCAAATATCAGGGTCGCAAAGCCTACCTATACGGGGCGATACTGGGCACGCTGCCTGACTTGGATGTACTGATTAGCTACCCCGACCCCATCAGCGACATGACCTACCATCGCAGCTTTAGTCATTCATTATTTGTCCTGAGCGCAGTAGGTATCGTCGGCGCTTGGCTAATCAGTCGCTATCATCACTGGCGCAATATGCCGTTGCCTTATTCAACGCGGCGCTTAGCACTTGCCATGACGTTGGTGTTGACCACCCATCCTATCTTGGACAGCTTTACGGTCTACGGCACGCAGCTATTTTGGCCGCTGCAAGACCCGTTGCAGATGACCCCAATCAGTATTGCCTCCGTCTTTATTATTGATCCACTCTATACCCTCCCGCTCCTGATAGCGGTGATCGTGGGACTTATTAAAGGGTGCAAACTTGCGGTATTTAAAACAGGACTGCTGATGAGTTGTCAGCGCCTTGCGGTTTGGATGCTGCTGCTCAGTAGCAGTTATTTATTATTGGGCTTAGGATTAAAATACCACGCCCAATCCAAAGCGGAGCAAACTTTGGCAGTGGCTAATATCAATACCACGCGCATCAAAACCATGCCCGTCCTACCGACGATACTTATGTGGCGTACCGTTGCCGAAAATAATGAGCATAGACTGATTGAACTCAGAGGCAGTGTCTTAGATAGCCGCTTGCCTGAATATCGCTATCTGACACAGTACGATAATGCGCAAACGATAAGGGCAAATATGCCAACGCAAAGCCGACCCTATGCCCAGCGTCTTGACTGGTTCTCTGGTGATTGGACAGGGTATCGCGTCCAAATGCTACCCGCCACTTCTACCACTGGCGATGCAGCCGAACAGCTGGTCGTTGATGATTTGCGTATGATGGCAGGTGACACGGCGTTCTTTAGTTTTGTATTGGCGAATAAAACCAATGACAATGCGCAGTGGCAAGCCATCACTCCGATAGATGCACCTATCATCACAGTAGACCACGAGCCTATACCGTTACGTTTTGAGCTGATTCAGCAAGGCTTAAAACGGGTGTTTGATGCGTCGATAGTAGGGGATAGTGACTGGATAATGGTTGATTAAAGTTGGTCATTAGTAATGACAGGGGCTGGGGTTTTAGAGTAAAGTCAGTGTAGATACTTCTTATAATATTGCGATGCTGCGTGAGGCGTTGGGTAGGTTTGGGTTCGAGGTGTTGTAGGATTAAGTTTAAATAATAATCTTAACTATATTTGTAGGCTGGGTTTTTAATCCAGCCTACGTCTACTACGCTATCCACAGCCTGAATTTACGTTTCCTCAGGAGGAATATAATATGATAGATCCCGAAATAATAAAAATAAATATCGAGCAAGAGATAGATGGATTCGAACGAACAACTCTTACTCGACTATTAAGTAGTTTTGAAAGTATTGAATTAGAAGCTATAGAAAAAAGAAAGCTATTTCTTGAAAAGAAATCAAAGAGTTTTGATCCTGACATAGATGATGTAGGAATGATAGAAGAAGATGCTTATTTTGAGGAAGTTAATTATTTTTTGATTGAACAAGAGTTAAAACAAGAGTTTTTGAATTCTACAGCAGTCTGGTTATTTCATCTTTTTGAGCGACAAAAGATAAGAGCATTTGGTTCAGCCGATACTGATATATTAAAACCTCTATTAGCTAAAGACAACTATAAACTTGATTCCTGTTCTGACTGGAAGCTACTGAATAAAGAATTAAGGACTGTTGCTAATGTGATAAAGCATGGCTTTGATGGAAAATCTGGACGTAATTTAAATCAATATTTTTCAAACCTTATAGTTAATGAAAGTGTTGTTTTGAACAAGTCTGATATTCAACGTTACATCAAAGCTTTGAGAGGTTTCTGGACAAAAGCATTAGAAAACTAATCAGAAACATATTAAATTAACCAAAAAAGGACGCCTCTCAGCGTCCTCTTTTTATTTACAAATCAAAAGCTAGGTAGCTTATTTACCTTCAACACCAGCATCTTGACCTTTGTATTTCGCATTTGCGTAGTCCCAGTTCACTAGCTTGTCTAGGAACGTATCGACATAGTCAGGACGACGGTTACGATAATCGATGTAGTAAGCGTGCTCCCACACATCACAAGTCAATACGGCTATTTTATCGTGTGCAAGTGGGTTATCTGCATCGCTAGTTTTCATGATAGAAAGTTTGCCGCCAACTTTATCAGTAACTAGCCATGCCCAACCTGAACCGAACTGTGACGTCGCTGCATTTTTGAACTCTTCACGGAATTTGTCATAACTACCGAAATCTTCTTCGATTTTACCTTTTAGATCACCTGTTGGCTCGCCGCCGCCATTGTCAGGCGTCATGCAGTTCCAGTAGAACGTGTGGTTCCAGACTTGCGCTGCTTGGTTAAACATAGTTTGTTTGCTATCGTCTTTTGCCGTAGCTTCGATGATCTCAGGCAGTGTCTTATCTTCAAGACCAGAACCTGGTAGCATATCTTTTAATTTATTTACGTAAGCTGCATGGTGCTTGTCATGATGATACTCTAGTGTCTCAGCACTGATATGTGGCTCTAGTGCGTCTTTGGCATAAGGTAGATCTGGTAGTTTGATATTTGACATAGTTATTTTATCCTTGCTGTTTTAGCCAACACTTTATAGCCGTAATCTCTACACCGTTTTGATGATAGAGCTCGCTATTAAATAGAAGACTAAGTTGGCTGAGTTTATTATTAGTGAATATGCACTGGTGCTTGAAGTACCTTGAAGTATTTAGGCACCTTATTATAAATTCCTTTATCAGAAATCTAAAAAGTTATAACCCTAAAACGAGCTTAATGACTCCGAGTGGCTACTTATCGATTTAAATCAATGTTATAGATTCTAATGAATAAGAAGTAAACTCAAAGGACATAAGCTGTAAGCTATAATTCACTGTAGCTTGTGAGCTAGTATAACAATAGTCGCGGGTGATATCCGTTACTAAATGTTATAGAGCATTCGCTAACTAGTATAGGCTAGCGGATAACGCAGCACAACTTCTCAAATCTTGGATAGTTTTTATGAATATTCCCACTTCGCAAACGCTTGCACAGAGCCCGTCAAAGGATGAGTTCAGCGAATTTTCAGAACAGAAGCAATTCTCGGCACAAAGTCAATGGGTGCTAGCCAGCAATAATAAAGGCAAGCTTGCCGAGTTTGAGCGATTATTTGCAGCAGCGAACTTGGACATTACCATCACACCTCAAGGTCAGCTCAATATAGCAGATGCGATCGAGGACGGTTTGAGCTTCGTTGAGAACGCCATTATCAAGGCGCGTCATGCTAGCCGTAGCAGCGGGTTGCCGGCGATTGCCGATGATTCAGGCTTATGTGTGCCAGTGTTAGGTAATGCGCCCGGCATCTACTCTGCTCGCTATGCAGGCGAGCATGGCAATGACGCTAACAATAACGCCAAGCTCATCTCTGACTTGCAGCCTATTCGTAAGCAAAACCCAAACGCACCCATTAAGGGTATGTTCGTCTGTGTGCTAGCGCTGGTCCTTCACGCTGATGACCCGCTTCCGATTATCGCTCAAGGGTTATGGCAAGGGGAGATATTAGACGCGCCACATGGCGATGGTGGTTTTGGTTATGATCCACTATTTTGGTTACCCCAATTAGAGGCAACGGCGGCAAGTTTGGATAGCGCTCATAAAAACCAAATCAGTCATCGCGGACAAGCGATTAGGCAATTATTGCAGCAATTATGAGGTTTTGGGCATCTATTTATCGCTTTTCGCAAGCAATTTAAAGCAAATATACGCTTAGGTAAACAGATAGCTTTTACTTTAATTAGTAGATAGATTATACTGTTCTACTTTTAAATTTTATTGCTGCTGGGCTTTGGCCCTTTTATTTGATAAAAGACTGACTAAAACAGTAATCAGGGTTACAGGCAGCGGTAATGGTTATCAGCGCTCAGTGTTCAAAGCTCAGTATTTAAGGCTAAGTATTTCAACCTGAGTGTTTAAATCTGATATCTGCAAGACCCTATTCATTCTAACGGCAATCGATAACTCGTTTATCTTTATCCATATATAAGCGCGATTGGCTATTATTTTAATCATCTAAGGTGTAATTAACATGGCTACAGATTTACAAGTCACAACCAACAAGCTGTCTAACAAAGAGACTCAGCTGACGGTTAAAGTCCCCGTAGAAAAAATCCAAAGTAAAGTCGAAGGCCGCATCAGCCAAGTGGCGAAAACCGCCAAAATCGACGGTTTCCGTAAAGGCAAAGTGCCAATGTCGCACATCCGCTCACAGTATGGCGCGGGCATTCAGCAAGAAGTGATCAACGATGTGATCCGTGATACGGTCTTTGAAGCGATCAAAGAAGAGGACATCCGCGCCGTTGGTATGCCAAATATCGACGACGTTAAACTTGAAGATGACTTCTTAGTGTATCAAGCGACTGTTGAGATCTTCCCAGAAGTGGAAGTACAAGGTATCGATGAGATCGAAGTAGAGCGTCATACTGCTACTGTGGATGATGCTGATGTCGATACTATGATCGAAAACCTACAAAAGCAGCGTCAAGAGTACGTTGAGAAAAAAGGTAAAGCGACCAAAGATACTCAGGTCACTTTCGACTTTGAAGGTTCAATCGACGGCGAAAAGTTTGAAGGCGGTAGCGCTGAAGACTTCAAACTAGTCATCGGTAGCGGTCAGATGATTCCAGGCTTTGAAGACGGTATCAAAGGCATGAAAGCTGGCGAAGAAAAGACCATCGATGTGACTTTCCCAGAAGATTATCAAGCCGAAAACTTAGCAGGTAAAGAAGCTCAGTTCAAGATCAATGTCAAATTGGTCGAAAAACCTAAGTTACCTGAGATCGATGAAGAGTTCCTTGAGCTGTTCGGCGTGACTGAAGGCGGCGTAGACAAACTAAAAGAAGATGTGCGCAAAAATATGGAACGCGAAATCAAGAACGCCGCGCGTAGCCAAGTGAAGCAAGCGACTTTTGATGCGCTACTAGAGAAAAACGAATTTGATGTGCCAAGCGCGATGCTAGAGCAAGAGATCGATCGTCAGCGCAGCATGATGATGCAGCGTTTCGCTCAGCAGTTCGGCTCAAGCGCTGATAGCTTTGATAAAGATATGCTGCCTAATGAGCTGTTCGAAGAGCAAGCCTTACGTGCCGCGCGTCTAGGTATCATCGTCGCTCGCCTCATCGATACTCAGGGTATTGAAGTCGATCAAGATCGCGTCGAGACTTTCATCAAAGAAGCTGCTGAAAACTACGAAGATCCAGCTGAGGTCATCGAGTACTACACTAATGACAAGCAGCAACGCGCAAATATCGAATCAGTCGTGTTAGAAGACCAAGTGGTTGACTATTTGATTGAGCAAGGTAAAGTCACGGATAAAGAAGTCAGCTATCAAGACCTGCTCGCGGCTCAGCAACAGCAGCAGCAAGCGATGTAGTCAGTGAGTCTTACCGCCTTTGCGCATGAATGAGCGATCATTACCGCATTGAGCGCAGCGAGATATATAAATTGCCTCAACACCTTTGTTGGGGCATTTTTGTCAGTACGATTTGCTTTTGGCTATGACGAATAGTGAGTTTTTTACTATCTTTGCTACGCTGCCCTTGATAATTGATGACTGACGCCTTATTAATAGGGGACAATTTATCATTTGTGACGCTAAGCATTTACTAGTACGCCCTAAAAAAGTTACTATTGCTGGACTTTTTAATTTATAGCTTAGTCCGTTCACAGACTAATCCCTCTATTCTAAAAACAGCGCTTTTTATAAAAACAGTTATTTTATTACTACCCTTTTCTATTTACCTTTAAATATTAGGACATTCCTATGACAGATTATGATCGCATCACTGCCAATCCTCATTTCGATATGCTGATGAGCGCCCACGATCAAGTGCAAAGTGCAGGCCAAGCGGCACAAGGCGCTCTCGTCCCTATGGTGGTTGAGCAGTCCGCACGCGGCGAGCGTTCGTTCGATATTTTCTCGCGTCTATTACGTGAGCGGGTGATATTTTTGACCGGTCAAGTCGAAGATCACATGGCCAACCTTATCGTCGCTCAGTTGCTATTCTTAGAAGCGGAAAACCCGGACAAAGATATCCATTTATATATCAACTCTCCAGGTGGTTCTGTAAGTGCCGGTCTCGCTATTTTTGATACGATGAACTTTATCAAGCCTGAAGTGTCAACCATCTGTATGGGCGGTGCTTATAGCATGGGTTCGTTCTTGTTGGCAGCGGGCGAGCGCGGTAAACGCTATGCGCTAGCTAATTCGCGCGTAATGATTCATCAGCCATCGGGCGGCGCGCAAGGTCAGGCGACTGATATCGAGATTAACGCGCGTGAAATCATCAAGACTCGTGCCCGTCTCAACGAGATTTTGGCTGAGCGTACCGGCCAGCCAGTAGAGAAGATCGAAAAAGACGTTGAGCGTGACTACTGGTTAGATGCCAAGGAAGCCAAAGAGTATGGTTTAGTCGATGAAGTATTAGAGCGTCGCCCTGCTGACCTTAAGTAATCTCTGATAGTTATGATTGAATACTGAATACTCTAATGCTGATAATTTAAGTAGTAAGTCACTAGGGCGTGTTGAACATTCGACCATGGCACTGACAGAGACTATTTTTTAGGCGATTTGCAGATAAAAATAGTAAGTTTAGTCATTCTAAGCGTCTATTTTTATCAATAAAGCGGCAAAAAATAGTCCTGTCCCTGTTGTTGTCGTGAGGGCTGATGCTAAAATCGCCCTAGTCGTTGTGAAAATCTAGCCAATGCAATGAGCATTACCTGCAATTTTCACTTAGACTAGAACTATTTTAGCGATCAGCAGTGCGCATTTGTGAATGTTCAACACGCCCTAGAGTATTAGGGTTTAAGTAGACGACTGACTCACCGTTATCGATAAGTTTTAAACTAAAAAGCAAGATTTTAGGAGTGCCTCTATATGGCGAAAGATAAGACCCCGCAGTGCTCATTTTGCGGTAAAGCCAAAAGTGAAGTAAAACAGTTAATTGCCGCTGATGATGCCAATATCTGTAATGAATGTGTTGAGCTTTGTACTGACCTCATCGTAGACAGCGTTGACGAGGAAGAAACAGATGGCGAGCTTGATACCTCATGGGTCAACAAAAAGCTACCGACTCCTAAGGAGCTGCGCGCCAAGCTTGATGACTATGTAATCGGTCAGGACGCGGCCAAAAAAGCCTTGGCCGTTGCGGTTTATAACCACTATAAGCGCCTGAAAGTCAGCCAAACTTTGGCCAGTGATAAGAAAAAAGCTAAGATCGGCGCGGATGATGCGATGGTTGAGTTGGCCAAGAGTAATATTTTGCTAATTGGTCCGACCGGCTCAGGTAAAACCTTACTCGCGCAGACGTTAGCGCGCCTTCTTGACGTGCCTTTCGCTATGGCGGATGCAACAACGCTCACCGAAGCGGGTTATGTCGGTGAAGATGTCGAAAACATCGTACAAAAACTACTGCAAGCTTCTGATTATGATGTCAGCAAAGCCGAGCAAGGTATCATCTATATCGATGAGATCGACAAAATCAGTAAAAAAGGTGAGAACCTATCGATCACTCGTGATGTCTCAGGCGAAGGCGTTCAGCAAGCACTGCTCAAACTCATCGAAGGCACAGTTGCTGCTATTCCGCCGCATGGTGGTCGCAAGCATCCACAGCAAGAGCTGATCCAAGTCGATACCAGTAATATCCTGATTATCGTAGGTGGTGCTTTTGCTGGTCTCGATAAAGTCATCCAGCAGCGCACTGAAAAAGGCGGTATCGGTTTCAATGCTGATGTCAGCTCAAAAGACGATAGCCGCCGCAGCTCAGACTTACTACAGCTTGTCGAGCCAGAGGATTTGATTAAGTTTGGCCTGATCCCAGAGCTGATTGGCCGTTTGCCGGTATTAGCCGCATTAGAAGAGCTCGACGAAAATGCGCTCATCCAGATATTGACCGAGCCTAAGAACGCTTTGGTGAAGCAATACGAGTATCTCTTCGATATGGAAGGCGCTAAGATTACCTTTACCGAAAAGGCGCTTGATGCCATCGCCAAAAAAGCCATGGAGCGCAAAACAGGGGCGCGTGGTCTACGTTCTATCGTCGAAAACGCCTTGCTAGAAACTATGTATGAGCTACCATCGATGGAAAATGCTAAGTCAGTCACTGTCGATGATACCGTCATCAACGAAGGCAAAATCCCTAAAATTGCCTAGCTCTTTATTGTTGGCAATTATAGGCTTATTAAATAATACAAAGGTGTCTAGCATTATGTATGCTAGACACCTTTTTTTATGCTAAAAGATGACAGCTGCGTACACTGATGGGTTTCAATTGCAAGCCTAAGTCGTGATAAGCTCATATCATGTTCGTTTGTATTTAACGTGTTATTTTATCTATTTAACGCTCGTACTTATTAACGCTCGTACTTAATACCTCATTACTTTTATTATTACTCTCATCATTACAAAGGATTGTTACTCATGTTGAACTCTATGACCGCGGCCCTACGCCAGCATTTGCCTGCCTCCTTACAACCTCATGCCTCCAATAGCACGCAAAGCGAAGATATCAGCGACTTTTATAAAGGTCACGTCGCCGCGATTACTGGTGCAGGCTCGGGTATGGGCCGCGCGCTTGCTATCCATTTGGCCAAAATGGGCTGTGAGGTGGCGCTCTCAGATATCGGTGCAGAGCCGCTCGCTGAAACGCAAAAACTGCTCGAAGGTTATGATGTTAAAAGCACTATTAGTGTCCTTGATGTTGCGGACAAAGATGCCGTTTATAACTGGGCGGATAGCGTAGTCGCCGACCACGGCAAAGTGAACTTTGTGTTCAATAATGCCGGCGTGGCGCTCTACTCGACGGTCGAAGGTAGTAGTTTAGAGGAGCTAGAATGGGTGATGGATATCAACTTCTGGGGCGTGGTATATGGCACCAAGGCCTTTTTGCCACTGATCAAAAACAGCGTCAAGCTTAGTGAAACTAATGCCAGTAAAGCCAAAGCCGATAATAAATCACGTCAATTCTATGAGCATGGGCACATCGTTAATATCTCAAGCCTATTTGGTCTCACCGCTCAGCCGTCTCAGTCTGCTTATAACGCCAGTAAGTTTGCGGTACGCGGCTTCACTGAGAGCTTGCGTCAAGAGCTCGATATTCAGCGTAGCGGCGTCTCAGCGACTTGTATTCATCCGGGCGGTATCCGTACTAATATCGCCAACAGCGCCCGCGGTAACGATAGCATCAGCGAGCTTGGCATGCGCTCAGGCCCGAGCGCCATTCGCAGCTTTAATAAGTTTTTGAAATTTGATGCCAATGAGGCCGCTTGGATTATTCTAGAAGCCGCCGCTACCAATCAGCCGCGGCGCTTGATTGGTAATGATGCTAAGATGATAGATGCGGTGCAGCGGGTATTCCCAAACCGTTATAGCAAGATATTGAATGACGTTAATAAGCTATCTCGCAAGATGAAAAAACGCAACTCAGCAAAAACCAGTCGTTCTTAGTTCACTTGTTTGTTTAATCCCTCATTTATGATGGCAATAAAAAACGCCTAAGCTCTAAAGCTTAGGCGTTTTTTATAGTTGCGAGTTTTGTATATATGCGTTTATTTATTGCATGCGCGTTAGGGTAATTTCATATCGCCCGCGACTAGCCAGCCTGATTTTCGCATTAGCCAAGCCACAGATCCTGCAATGATAGCCGGTAGTACAAACATCAGTAAGATAATCGCCGTCCACAACTGCGTAGTGCTCATCAGGTCCTGTGAGGCTTCAATCACCCCGAATACTCCTACCAGTCCAGCCGTACCCATACCTGCGCCGGTCGCAGTACAAGCCAGCTTAAACACTACTGTTGCGATAGGTCCAACGATGGCGCTCGCTACGATAGCAGGTAATAAGATAATCGGCTTTTTGAGGACATTAGGAATTTGCAGCATGCTCGTACCGAGGCCCTGCGAGATGACGCCACTAAAGCCATTATCCTTAAAGCTAGCAACCGCGAAGCCAATCATGTGCGCGGCGCAGCCGACCACCGCCGCGCCGCCAGCGAGGCCGCCAAGGCCAATGGCGATACAGATAGCCGCACTAGAGGTTGGTAGTGTCAGTAAGATACCGACGATGACCGCGATGACGATGCCCATGAGTAGCGGCTGTAATTCCGTAGCTGCTTGAATGCCTTGACCAACTGCATTGACTGCGACGACTACCGGTGGATTAAGAAAAGCACACACCGCCCAAGCCACCGTACAGACTACTAAAGGCACCAGCAAGATATCGAGCTTAGTCTTACCTGAGACCCAAGTACCCGCCCGATAGGCAAACACGGAAGCCAAATAAGCGCCAATAGGATTACCAGGCAGCGCCAAAAAAGTAGCCGGCCCAGCGTCTTGCGCGGTAAACAATGTCCCTGCCATAAAGGCTTCAGTATGCGCGCCAAGCATACCAGCGACTAAGCAGCTAAGCATGACAAGCGTCGGCGCTTTGAGATAGTAAGCGATACCTACGCCTATCCCTGCGCCCATTAGCACAGAGGCAAGTTTACCGATAGCCATCAGCGCCGGGATCTGCAACCAACCACCGATTTGCGAGATGATAAGTCCAGCGATTAAAGTGACAAATAGCCCCAAGGCCATACCTGTAAAAGCATCGATAAAATACTTTTGAAAGAATGATTTGATCATCCCAGTTGATGCTGTTGTCGTCTCAGCTGAGTTCATGAGTAGGCTCTCACTGTTCGTTTATAAAGGGCGATAGTCTTGCTGATGGCTATCGGCTCAGATAATCCATAATTAAAATATCTTATCGTTAAAACAAGCGCTTGCTCAGTGCCCTCAGCAAAAAAATAGCACAAAAAAAGCGTCGATGTGACGCTTTTCTTGTTAGTAACTTCTTGCCGCTAGCGGCGCTGCTCGACGATAATAGAGTCGATACCGTTGTTTTGTAGACGCTGCTGAGCGCTAGTGACTTCTTGACGAGTAGTCATCGACCGCGAAATCACTTGATAAATAGGCAAGCCATTACCAGTCGTATTTTTGACGACTTTGGCATCGACCCCTGCCATCAGCACTTGCGCGCGGCGACGATCCGCTTCATCAGCATCACCGAAGCTATTGATTTGCAGGATATAAGTTGGTGCTTGCACTCTTTGTACTGTCGCTGCGCCGCTATTAGCAGCCGTATTGGCGTTATTGCTTGCATTACTATTAGGAGATGCAGGCGTAGTGCCGTCATAAGTGGCATTTTCTTCTACTATGGTAATCTCATTACTAGCACTGCTATTAGCGCCGCTGTTATTAGCTGCTGAATTGCTACTCGGTTCAATCGTTGTAGTTTCAGAAATACCAAAATTGCCGGTATCATTACTATTGTCAGCGTTAGTCTCAGGCTGAGTCACGACAACATCAGCCTCAAAGTCGTCGGTAGCCCCTAAGCGATCATTCTCAGCTCCGCCGATATCTTCATCAGGAATAGTCGCCATCTCTTGGTTAGGCAAGATATCATAAAACTCATAATCGGCATTGTCAGTGTCCGTCTCCACGCGCGGCTGTATCTGCCGATCAGTATCAGCTGCGGTTTCACTGCCTGTGGGGCTGAAATTGAACAAGGGCGAGAGGTATATAAACACCCCTATCATTAGCGTCAGTATTGCACCAACGAACATCCACAATAAGCCTGATACGCTACTCGACTTACGTTTTTCAGTGGCGCCTCTAGGTTTTTTGGCTAACATGGATCGGTTTCTCCCTACTGAGTTTATATAAGACTATGTTGATATAAGACTATATTAATCTAAAACCACACTGATAGCAGTATAACGTATTCGCCTACATGCTAGAAGGCGCAGTCAGCCCTAATAGATTTAGGCCATTAGCTAGTACTTGCCGAACCGCCTTTGACAAACGCAGGCGCGCCTGCATCATATCTAGCTCCTCAGCGCTCGGTGTCGCCCCTGAGGTCAAGCTCATAGGCAAGATACGGTTGGTGTCATACCAGCCGTGGAACAGCGCGGCTAACTCTTTGAGGTAGTTGGTCAAAATATGCGGCTCATAACCTGTTGCGGCGCGCAATAAAGTCGCAGGATAAGCGGCTAGCAGCTTAATAAGCGCCTCTTCGCTTGGCGCGCTCAGCAAGTTTTGCTGCGCTGCACCTACGCTGTCATCAACGCTCAGCCCGCTAGTTTCTAGTTTTTCTAATACGCGGCAGACGCGGGCGTGCGCGTACTGAATGTAGTACACTTGATTGTCTTTGCTCTGGGATTTGGCCAGCTCTAAGTCAAAGTCTACATGCACCTCAGGCTTACGCGCCACATAATAAAAACGCGCAGCATCATTACCGACCTCTTCACGTAGCTCACGCAGTGTCACAAACTCCCCAGAGCGCGAAGACATGGGTACTTTTTCGCTGCCGCGCCATAAAGCAACAAACTGCACTAACACCACATCCAAACGCTCGGCGTCGATACCAAGAGCCAATAGCGCTGCTCGGACTCGCGGCACATAACCGTGATGATCCGCGCCTAAGACATCGATGACTTTATCAAAACCACGGTCAAACTTGTTTTTGTGATAAGCGATATCGGAGGCAAAATACGTGGTCTGACCATTCGCGCGGCGCACCACCCGATCTTTTTCATCGCCAAAATCCGTCGACTTAAACCAGACATTACCGTCTTTCTCGTATAGATGGCCTTTGTCTTCTAATATTTGTAGCGCCGGCTCAATCTCATCAGTGATTGATCTTTCGCTAAACCAGCGCTCATAACGCACGCCAAAATCGTTCAAATCGTCTTTAATGTCAGCCAAAATACCCGTCAACGCCGCATTAAGAAACAACTCATAGTTCGCGCCTAACAATGATTTACTATTGGCAATTAAGCCATCGATATGCGCCTCTTTGTCACCTGAGATCAGCTCCTTGTCACCGTTCGCGGTGATATCGTACTGAGCATCTGCCGCAACGTCTTTGGCGACTTGCTCAAAACAATGCACGTAACTGTTGCCGTGCTGCGTCTTTACCGTCTCGGCGATATCGCGGACATAGTCGCCTTTATAAGCGTTAGAAGGAAAAGTGACGCTCTCGCCGTTCGCCTCTAGATAGCGCAAATAAGTACTGGTCGCCAAGATATCCATCTGCCGGCCGGCGTCATTGACATAATATTCACGGGTAACGTCATAGCCGACGGCTTCAAGCAAATTGGACACACTCATACCAAAGGCGGCGCCGCGCCCATGACCGACATGCAGGCTTGAGGTCGGATTGGCGGAGACAAACTCGACTTGCACCTTTTGCCCTGCGTACTGCTCACTAAGACCAAAGCGGTCTTGTAGAGCGAAGATATCCTCTAAAACGGCAAACTTAGCATCACTGTGCAAAAACACGTTAATAAAGCCAGGCCCGGCGATATCCACTTGGCGGATATCTTGGTTATCAGGAAGCGCGTTTACGATTTGCTCCGCTAGCGTGCGCGGATTTGTTTTGGCGGCTTTGGCAGCGGTCATCGCGATGTTACTGGCAAAATCGCCGTGACTTAAATCCTTGGTACGAGTAATTTGGCTCTTATTTTGCCAATCAGCAGGCAATACGCCGCCTTCTTTTAGAGTTTGGACAGCATCATCAAACAGGGCGGCTAAAGTATCGATTTGGGCTTGTGACATAGGGGTATGAACTCAGATAAATAGGACAAAAAAGTGATAACCCGTAAATATAACAATCTTTGGGGTTTATTGCATCACAATTGACAAAAATAGTAGCGCTGCGTGCTGATTTACGCACATAAATGGCTTAACGCTACTTCGATGACTACTTAGTCGTAATAATCAGGGCCTAGCGGTTGTCCTACAGAGTTGATACACGCATATCACAGTAATAGAAGTTATAATGCTACCCAACTTATACCATAGGATGTAGATATGTTCGCCATTGCTGCTAACACAGTCACCAATTGGGGCCTGTATATATTACTACCGATATTTATCGCTTTTTTATTCTTTATTATGTTCGATATCTCTAAAAAATCCAATGCCGGCCGCGCGGGCACCTTTTGGATATTTTTGGCACTCGGCGCTGGGTTTATGGGCTTTTTACTCAAACTATTACTTGAAGTAGCCTTTAAGAAGTGGTTGATTTAAGGGGATAGCCCTTCACTGACAACCACTTCACTGACATAAGTGGGCATACCCCAAGCGCCGCCTGCTTCTATCAGGCGACATAACCCTGTGGTCTGCTCAAGTGCTTTTGCAAAGGTTTTGCCATCCCAAACCCAGTGAGTCATTGACCAACAGTCGCCTAATCCGCGACCTTTATGCGCTGCGAATATCTCGCCATTGTCATAACGACTACCTGATGTAGTAATCAGCTGCGGGTTTTGGGGATGCGTATTATCTATAAGCCAGTAACCGCTGCCAAAATTATAAGCGCCCGTCCAACAGCTATGAACCGCTAACGTATACTGACTATCTACGGGTATAAACGTCCAGTTAAGCTCACTTGGGCTATACTCTTGGATCCTTTGGTAGGCTTTGGTTTTTGGATTGACCAGCTCACACTCTCCCATCCTCTCTTTTGTACCCATTAACTCCTCAGAGTCAATATCTACCCACGTATCGATATTGTCTTGAAAATAACTCAAGGTCGATGGTGCAAGCGGCTGCTTGTCTGGGTCAGCATATACAAAGGCTTTTTTGATGATAGGTTTGGCATTAGCCGCTTTTGGAGTTTGCCGATTGGGATTATTCTTACTGACTAGTGCAAGCGATGTGCCTACTCGGCCTTGGACGTCGTCTAATTTCAATAATACAGCGGCCATACCTTTGTCAGATATTTGCCAGTGGTAATCACCTCTTGCCAACACTATTTTAGTATTTTGGCGAGCGTGCTTGATAAGTTGAGCCGTTTGCTTGCTAGTCAGCTCTCCGTTTTTAACCTCACCATAAGGCTTATCATTTAGCCATAATTCAACAGGCTCGTTTGCCGCGTTAATTTGCGCGATTATCTCGTCTGATGCTTCCCAGTAGTTCAGTAAAACTTGCGTACGTGGTGTTTTCTCACCTGCCGTTACGGTCATCAAAACACTACCGCGCCAATCGTCTACTTCATCGCTATAACCGGCTGCGCGGCAAGTCAAAGTATTATCACAGACCAGTTGCCAATCACCGCTCACAAAGCCGCTGCCCTTGAACGCATCCCCGTAGGCGTCTGATGCGGCAGCAGATAGTGATGCTGCGGATAATAAGGCACTAACGCTCGCTACCCTCAAAAAAGATAAGATTGTCGTCTGTCACACTCCTTATGCCAAATAAACACGCTCTAAAAACCTCACCGCTTGGCGATAAGCGTCGCGCGCTTCGGCGCAGGATAGCCCTCAATCGTTTTACTCTGATCATTGGAATCAAGAAAATCTGCCAGCGATTGATAGGTCATCCATTCGGTCGCGCGCTGTTCCTCTATCGTCGTCACATCGATATCGACGCAGCGCACCTCACGAAACCCTACCTTTTCAAGCCAACCGATTAGCGCCGCAACCGATGGCAAAAAGTAGACATTATTCATCTGCGCGTAACGATCATGTGGCACTAGTACCGTATTAGCATCACCATCGATTACTAAAGTCTCAAGCACTAGCTCACCGCCTTTGACCAGCTGACCGCGCAGCTGCTGTAGATGCTCAAAAGGCGACTGGCGATGATAAAGCACCCCCATACTAAACACCGTATCAAACAGCTGACTGTGCTCCGGCAGTGCCTCTAAGGGTACGGGAATATAGTGCGTGCGATAATTACCTGTATCATTCATATCCGCTGCACCAACAAAATGCCGAATCGCCATAAACTGATGATAAAACAGGCAGGACGGATCAACGATAATCACCGTCTGAGCACCTGCCCCCGCCATGCGCCAACCGTGATAGCCTGAACCGCCACCGACATCGAGTACCCGCCGACCTTTTAGCGGACTCAAATGCGGCGCTACCCGCTCCCACTTCCAGTCGCTATGCCACTCAGTATCTATCTGAATGCCTGAACTCTCATGACCTATTTGAAATGGTCCCTTTCGCCACGGCATTAATTGCTTAAGTAGCGCTAAAGCTTGCTTACGCTCAGAGTCGCTAAGCTCAGCATTTACCGTGATAGCCGAACTATTTAAATTCACACTATCGACGTTTAAATCAGGCAAACGCGCCACCGAGGACTGATAAGCGGGCGCATGCGCATAGTTGCGCTTATCTTTGATAGCGGTGAGCCATTCGGGTAATTTCGTCAGCCACTCATAAGCACTGGGATGCGTCTCAGCGATGGTTAATAAGGTTAAATATAGCTCACGTTCAGCGTTGGCAATGGTGTTGTTGGTCATAAAGTTTCAAGTTTCGCTTAGTTATCGTTGGCCAGATAAGAGGAAGAACAAAGAGGAAAAGATGAGCCTCAAGTTTAGCGCATTTTAATGGTCGTGAAATCTGCGGGGCATAGGTTATTTATTTTTAAGGATTGGATAAAAACCGCTTATACATGAAGCTTGCCGTAGAATAGCGGCATATCTAAAAAAGCTGAATCCACCCCTATTTAAACGCTACAATCGACACAAAGTTTAAAAACTGAAACCAGGTTAAATGTCGCTTAAAACCAACGTAATGTAGACGCTCGTGATGCTGCTCTAAAGTATCGGTAATTAATACATTCTCTAGTGCATTGCGCTTACCACTGATCTCCATCTCGCTATAGCCATTGGCGCGTTTAAAGTCATAATAACGCTCAATGAGCCAAGCATCATATTGCTCATCGAGTGTGTGCGTTTTCTCCGTCAAGACCAAGATGCCGCCTTCCTCCAACGCGTTATATATCTTCTTTAGCACTGCGACTCTATCGGCGACAGGCAAAAACTGTAAGGTGAGATTGAGAATAACCATATCGCAAGCCTCAAGCTCGATATCGCGAATATCAGCAGTGATGACTTCGATATCGTGCTCAGGGTAATTATCGCTTAATAACTTTTCGGCTTCGCTGGTCATCGCAGGCGAGATATCTATTGCCTTAACCTGTAAGTCTGTTGACTCAAACTCGCCTGCCAAAGCCATTGTCGCGCCGCCAAGCGAGCAGCCTAAATCATAAATACGGCTCACCTTTTGACCGTTATTGTTTTGCTGACGATACTTGCAATGACGACGCGCAAAAATGGGCAGCATCGCTAATACTTGCCCGTAGCCTGGCACGCTACGGCGAATCATATCGGGAAAGCAGGCAACCACTTGCTCATCAAAGGAGAAGCGCGCTACTTTATCTAACGGCGTGGTAAAGGGTTTATCGAATAGCGTATCGGGTTTGACGCTAGGCTCGATATCAGCTTCTGGAGAGGAATTAGAGTGACTCATGGAACGGCTCGTTTGACAGATAGTGTTATGGTAGAACATTTAGCAAAAGCCCATTATAACATTACTGTTTGTTACTCATAGCTCAAAGCCTGCTTGTTATGCTAAACAGGTAAAACTAAGCATTATAAGCGTACAGTCAAAATCGCAAGGTAGGCTTAGTTTAAATGATTAATAATAGGAAATATTATGCAAACGATTATATTAGGCGGCGGCTGTTTTTGGTGTACTGAATCCGTTTTTCAATCTGTCAAAGGTGTACAGTCCGTGGTATCAGGATATATGGGCGGTGAAGCCACCACTGCCAATTATCGCGCGGTCTGCGGCGGTAATAGCGGTCATATCGAAGTGGTCAAGGTTGAGTTCGATGACGCTATCGTGCCATTAGAAGTGATTTTAGATATCTTCTTTGCCACTCATGATCCCACCACCAAAGACCGTCAGGGTAATGATGTCGGCAGCCAGTATCGCAGTGTCGTCTTCTATACTGACGAAGAGCAGCAAAAGCCGACCATCGATCGCACTATCAATAAATTACGCGATATGGGTATCGATATCGTCACAGAAGTGCACCCTGCTATCGAATTTTATGATGCTGAAGAAGAGCACCAAGACTTCTTCAATCGCAACCCGAATCAAGCTTATTGCAACTTCGCCATTCCGCCAAAGCTCACCAAATTACGTCAAGAGTTCAAAGAGTACATGGTCGCTTAAACGTTGTTGAAGCCCTAGTTATAGATACCGTTATAAGCAAAGCCAAGTGTAAAGACACTTGGTTTTTTTTATGCCAATTAGCGGTATGATATCGTTATGTCTCCATAAATTACGTTAAGGAAAACCGTATGAATCCAGAATTTTGGCAATCGCGTTGGCAGGAAGGCCGTATTGGCTTTCATAAGTCGGAGGTCAATCCGCTATTGAAGGCGTATTTTTCTACTTTAAATGTAGCCAAAGGCGGCCGAATATTAGTGCCGTTAAGCGGTAAATCCCTCGATATGGCTTGGCTGACGCAGCAAGGTTATGAGGTGATTGGTATCGAGCTGGTCGAGTCGGCGGTAGAGGAGTTTTTTGCTGAACAAGGGATTACTCCTACAGTGACTCAGCCTAGCAATAACGCGGATATTAAACGCTATCAAGGACAATTATCAGGGCAGACTATTGAGCTGTGGGTCGCCGATATTTTTGCGCTGACAAGCGAAGACGTCGGTCAAATTGATGCCGTTTATGATAGAGCAGCACTGATAGCCTTACCGCCAGATACGCGCCCGAAGTATTGCGAACATATACTTAATATAAGCGATAACGCGCCGCAGCTTCTGGTCACTATCCATTATGATCAAAGTCAAAAGGATGGCCCGCCATTCTCAGTCAGCCCTGAGCAAGTGCGTCAGTACTATAGCGATACTTATCAGCTCACTGAGCTTGAGGACAACCCCTCAATCTTAAACGCTAATGCGGCACTAAGCGTCACTGAGCATGTTTGGTTATTGACACCTAACGCTGATAATAATAACCCTTGAGATAGAAGCGCAATATGAAAATCTTAGTGTTACTAATGAGTTTGGCGGCATTTTTGCTAGTGACGCTACCCGGTCCCCTTTACAGATCTGGCTTAGTGGAATTGGGAACTGCTTTTGCGGGCTTCAAATATGCGGTTATCACTGGTATTGCAGCGCTGATATTACTTATCGTGCAGGTGTCATTGAAGCGACAGATAGCACTATGTGGTTTGGGTTTAAGGATGATATCGTAATACGTATTACCGATAAGGGCGATGAGCGCTTGCTCGATGTACGGAGTAAGTCGCGTATTGGTAAGAGCGACTTAGGTAAGAATGCCGAGCGCATTAGTGGTTTTATTGAGGAGTTAGATAAGGTTTTGGGAGAGTAGTTTTTTACAACAGGTGTAAATAGAAGTCCCAAATCTCGTTTAGGGCTTCTATTTACTATAAATTACAACTGCGCCACCGTTTCTACTACTTTAAAGCTCAGTTCATTGTCTAGCGCTTTGAAATGCGCTCGACCACAGCGGATTTTTTGTTGTTGCGGTAGTGGTAGCTTGGCGATATCTACCGCATGACCTGCTGCACTTTTGCCGCCTGTGTTCTTAGTTTCGGCGACAAAGTATAACTGCCTTACATCCTCATCTTCTTCTTTAATCACTGCCCAATCCGGATTATAGCTGCCAAGTGGCGTATCAATCTTAAACCAATTAGGCAGCTTAAAATAAAAGCGTACGCTTTCCATACTCTCGCAATCTTGTGCAAACTGGTGCTCAGTATTGGAGTCCAGTGGTATTAAGTTGTCAAAAATCGTCTTATGGGTATCGGTAACCTCGAAATGATCATCACTGGCATAGACATCCGCCGGCTGAGCCTCTAAGCTCTCTAATAATCGCTGGGCATATATTTGACCGTTTTTTTGGTACTCAATGCCTTTTACCATGAGGTCAGTTTGCGCTTGCTTAATAATCGCAATTAAGCGCTCTAGAAAGACTTGCGGATTAATAAGCATCTCATCAATACGTCCACTTTGACGCAATATCTCCATCAAAGTCAAACGGGTCAGCTTGGTATGGCGAGCCAGATAAGCCAAGATATCAGGCAATTGCCACGTGGGTTGAGGCGCGTTTGAGTCTGCATCAGTGTCGCTACCATCATAGCTATTATCCTTAGCATAATACTGACGTTGGCTATTGACGGCTAATAAGCGACTCTCCACGCCGTCATCACTCACAGTCAGGCGTACTTTGTTCGCTTGAATTTGCGGCGCGATTATTTCTTCCATATCGGCTATTAGGCTGGTAACGGCAGTTATTAATTCATCAGTATCAAAGCAGACTTGATACTGAGTCTTTTGTTTAATTTTATCCCAAATGGCTTTGAAGTTGTCATCTAGCATAAAACCTTTACGATACTTAACCGCTTGCTTGTCTGCTTGATTTTTTACCCGTCCTGCAAAGCTCACACCGCAATCATCCGCAATCTCATTTTGCAAACTCTTAGCAAAGTCATCATAGCTTTCATTGGCGATGACGGTGAGAATATTAATCTGCTTGTCATAAATCCTGTGACCATCTGCACCAACACATAGACGCAGACCACGACCAATTTCTTGACGTTTTTTTAGGGTGGATTTGGTCTCGTTGAGGGTGCATATCTGAAACACATTGGGATTGTCCCAGCCTTCACGTAGTGCTGAATGGCTAAAAATAAACTGCAGCGGATTATTTAGATTCAGCAGCTTTTCTTTATCTTTCATAATCAAGCTATAAGTATCATCGTCGCCTTTGGTGGTGCCAGAGGTGTCTTTAGCGCGTCCCTTTTTATCGACAGAGAAATAGCCGTTATGAATCTCGCTGACCTCAGCCTGATAATGCATTGCTAATTGTTGTTTTAAATCACGATATTTAGGCTTATCTAATAACGTCTGATATATCTCTTCAAACCACTGGGCAAATTTACCTGAGCGCGTATAGCCGTCTGTTTGGTTGATCACCTCATTATTAATTAGATAGTTATCAACGCGGTCAATAAACAGCAAGGACAATACTTTAATTCCTTGCGGCAATAGCTTGCGCTGCTTATCCAGATGCGCCTCAATAGTACGCTCAATTTGATAACGCATGACGCTATCGGTCATACCGCCGGTTTGCTGACCTTGATAAATCACCACGCCATTATCAAACTCAATGTAGCCCTCCACAGCGTTAATGCCGCTGACGATATAGCCATTGGCGTATATTTCACGCTCGGTCTTTTTGTAGAGATCATCGTTGTCGCTGATGCTGATAGTTTTCTTTTTGACCACGCCTTTGACGTTGGCATAGACGCTTACTTTGGCGGTGATCTTGGTCTTTTTGGGCGTGATATCTAGCAGCTCAATATAGGCCTCATTAAAGCTGTCATCGCTCATAACGGAGTCAACTTCGATTTGCTTAACCAAACCTGCATCATAGGCTTTGACTGGGTTTAGGCTATAAAGCAGATGACGGCTGTACTTGTGCGTCGCTGAATAACGCAGGGTAATCAGCGGCTGCAAACTGGCAATAGCGTCCAAGCGCTTAGCGGTTTCCATATTTTGCGGTTCATCGACAATAACGATAGGATGGGTCGCTTGGATATATTCAATCGGGGCTATGCCTTGCTCACGAACTTGGTTGATGATGTTTTGGTCTTTGGCAAAGGCGTCAATGTTCATGACCAAGATTTGCACGGTTTGACTGGTGGCAAAATCGCGTAGCTTATTTAGATTTTTGCTATCGTATATACGCGCATCCACGCGAGTATTGTCATACAAGGCGGCAAAATGCGCTTTGGTCATCTCGATAGACTTCATCACGCCTTCCCGGATCGCCACTGACGGTACGACAATCACAAATTTACGCATGCCATAAGTCTGATACAGCTCGTAGATGCTACGCAGATAGACGTAAGTTTTGCCTGTGCCGGTCTCCATCTCGATCGAGGCGTTAAGTCCATATTGAGCAAGGTTTTTGTCATCGTCATAGAGCGTGGTTGACGGCTCGATATTATGTTCACGCTGCACGGCTTGGATATTATCCAACACTTGCTCATCGCTGATAATGCGCTGATTGGCTATGGCTTGGCTGGTGATTTGCTGGCTAATCACTGAGGCACTATTAACGACATTGAAAGGTGGCTTTAATTCAAAACTTTCAATAAACGAGCTAGCATCCAGCTGTGACGGCTGTCCACGAAAGATATCAACCACGGCATTGATAGCATGGCTTTGGTGTTCAAGGTTTGGCTCAAAGGTGAGGGTTATCATGGTTTAATAAATTCTTTTTTAATATTTGTCGATACTTTATCTATGCATACGGTCTGAAAGATAATATATTCCAAAAAATGTTATGAGTAGCATTTGTATAAATATGGAGAAAAAGACTAGGACAACTAAATAATATATTGTTAAGAAAATACTCTGTGCTACAGGAAACACGCCTATTGAATATAGTAACGTGGTAAAAAAAACCATTATAGTCAAAACCATACTTATCGAAGCCAAGTAGCCAAACATAATAGTGAGATAACGTCTTCTTGTTAAAAGAGACGGTCTACTTCCATTAGTGGTTCTTTCCTGTATTTTTACTTTAGGACTACTCATTTCACTATCTAGTCCAGCATAACTATAAGAAGCTATTGCTGCTAAAGATCCAATATAAAATCCAGGTAATACCTGTATAAAAGTACTTAGACTACTAAAGGCATCTTCTAGAAATATATTAATAACACCTTCTGCATTTATATTTATTAGATAAAATAATATCGTTATAAGAATAGAAGTACCTAGTGGTATACAATATAAAAATTTATTATAACTCCTACCATCATATTCGACTTTAAGAAACCCAAAAGCTTTAAATGCGTAATTTAGCATAAGCTTAGTCATCCATTAAATTTTTAATAGTTTCAAAAAATAAATTATTATGAGTAGTGTTGCCGACCCCGCGTTGTCTTTTATTAGAAGGATCAAAGTACTTCCGTCTAATAAATTTCTCACTAAAACTAGTGATACCTCCATCTGCACTTTCTTCAACTTGACAAACTTGAGGTTTTCCTGTTTGTTCATGTTCTAATATAAGAGAAGTTTTAGAATTGTATTCAACTCTACGGTTCCCTTTGACAACTTCTATGACTCTTCTTAAATAACCTCTAACGATATTTTCTTGACTACCGTCTGGTACACTTTGGACACTGAAAATTAAATCTTCTTTTTCTTTACTAAAATCATTATTGGGGTCATCAAAGCCACTATTGCTCCAGCTTGAAACCTTAACGGCACTTAATCTACCATCTATAACAGCATTTATAAGCTCATCACCAATTAAAGGTTCCAACGTTGGTTTAAGCTTGAACCACAATTTTAGTGGCTGTCCTTCATTATCTCTAAAACCATCCGCATTGTCTGCGCAAAACACACCATTCGTATCATTAATTTTCCTATCAAATGCTTTAAGTCTAATTAATAGTGCATTTATATATTTAGCTATGATACTGACTGGAAATTTATTCACACGCTCAATTGCCAATGTTGCTATTCTTGAATTATCAGTAAATTTTATCACGCAATGACATATCACCTTTTCAGCCTGCAAGTCACCTCTAGTCTGCACCTCCTCCTGCTCATTTTCTATATGATGAAGTGTACGGTCGGGGGCTTCTTTATCAAAACAACTAATCGCAAGTTTTATATAGTGTTGACTTATCTCTAAGAACTGTATGCTAGTGCTATACCTACCTTTTCCTATCCAATATTTATCACTAATTTTTAATTCTACATCATCTTCATTAGTCTTATATACTTCGTTCAGGTTACTTTCTAAACTTTCAAATACGGGCTTTATAGGTGCATACTCATAAGGTGGCGCTAAATTATTTTTATTTCTTATAGGAATAGTCGAAATTTTTAGCTCATAAAACTCTACACATACTCTATCCATAATAACCGACCCCTCAAAACTATATATTAAATTTTAATTTTTTGAATTTTAAACACACCCAACCACAAGCCCTGCATCCTCAAACTGCAACACGATATTTGCCTTATTGGCGTCATCGCTAAAGGCTCTATCCATAATCAACGTTTTATTGGGAGCGCGCGCAATGATTTGTGTGGCTTTGCTAGTGGTCATATCGTCTAGGACTATCGCTAGGCGCATCGACGTGCCCGCGTTATCAGAGCTGTCAGCATCAAAATTATCAATTAGCGCATCGTTTTGAGTGACCAGATAATAGCCGTCGACCTCTATAACATCTGCGGTCAAGGTATAGCCTTCTTTGAGCATCAGCTCGGTGATGATACCGTCAGTGGTGGCAGTGTCAACGATAGGGTCAAGGTGTTTCTCAAGCTGCGCCATTAGGCTGTCGGCGTCATAACTGGCGGGCTGCTGCCACGGGACGAAGTTGCTGTCGGTGAGTTTATACGCCTTAAAACCAAAATCAAGCGCCGTGCTATCCACGGTTTCAGGTAATTCGGAAGTGATATGGGCAGCGGCACGGCGAATGCGCTCTTTGGATATCTCGGCGATATTAGGCGGCATATTATTGTTAATGCAAAATTCATAAGCGCTTTGATTATCTTTGGCATCAATGACTTCGGGGATTTGTACCATAATAAACTTGCGCTTACCTGCTTTGCCATTTTCTGCATCTTCAGCATTTAACGCCATAACCGCATGAGCGGTGGTTGAAGAACCTGCGAAGAAATCAAGGATGATATCATCAGAACTAGATGAAATTTTCATTGCTCTTTGTATTAATCGTATTGGCTTAGGATGGTCAAATATTTTCTCACCCATTAGTTTTCTTAACTCTTGAGTAGCTGACTGTGTATGACCGACATCCTTATAACCCCATAAAGAAATTGGTACAACACCGTCGTTTGTTTCTGTTAGAAACTTCTTAACAGAAGGTACATTACTACCATCTTTACCAAACCAAATTCTATTATCTTTAATCAACTTTTCTAAGTTTTCTTCACTCGTATTCCAACATCTTCCTTGGGGCGGACTGACAACACGACCTGATGGTGTTGTTATCTCATAGTCGTAATCTTGATTGTAGGTAGCAACAGACAAGTCAGAACTTTTCCAGACTCCTCTTTTATCGTCATCTGGATTTTTATATCTTTTTATCTGTTCCTCATTTAAAGGCAGTAAATTTCTCTCAAAATTATTCAAACTTCTGGCATAACAGAGTATTTGTTCATGATTTAATGAAAAGTAGGTAGCATCATTTTGAGGTGAATACTTTTTTTGCCAAACGATTTCAGCTACAAAATTCTCCTCGCCAAATATCTCATCCATCAGCAAACGTAAGTTTGCCACTTCATTATCATCTATTGAAACGAATATTACCCCATCATCACGCAGCAAGCTTTTTGCCAGTGCCAGCCGTGGATACATCATATTTAGCCAATTGCTGTGATACTGACCGTTTTCTTTACGGTTGCCACGCATGCCATCGCTATGGGTCAGATTACCGTCCGCATCGGTTTGCCCTGCTCGCGCCTTATAGTCCGCAATGCTCTCGCTAAAATCATCGGCATAGACAAAGCGGTCATTACCCGTATTGTATGGCGGGTCGATATATATCATCTTGATACGGCTGTGATAGCTCTTTTGTAGTATCTTTAGCACCGCCAGGTTATCGCCTTCGATAAATAGATTTTGCGAGGTATCAAAATCGACTGACTCATCAGGCTCTGGCACTAGCGTCTGACTGGTTGGAGTTTTTAGCTCACGATAGACTTGATGCTTGCCCGCCCAGCTTAGTCCATACGCCTCTTGCGCGGGTGCAATATCTTGCTCAGATAACAGCGCGGTGAGTTTATGGATATCAAGCTGACCTTCACTAAATGCTTCTGGCATTATCTGCTTGAGCTGTGCAAGAGTTATATCTTGAGGAGTTTGACTGGTAGGATGTATCGGATTACTCATAGTTGCGGCTACACTGTTCGTGAAAGGACAAGATGATTAAAGTATAGAAGTTAGCATCGGGACAGTATAACAATAGCACTATGGATAGTGCGACTTTTTCGGCTATTCAGACGACAGCAAATGACGTGACAAAAAACTCAGTTCTCATGTAATAACCTCACCCCTACGTCAGCTTATCGTAACCAAGCCATGCTAGTACTTTTCTTTATTATCGATATTGGTTACTCTAATTAAATCTTTGATTTTATGCTCTGTTTTCTACCTTTACAGGATATTTCCATGCGTTTGAATCAGCTCTCCACCCTCTCTCTATTGACCGCTGCTATTGGCCTCAGTCTTGCTAGCACCGCGCAGGCCGCTCGTCCGCCTGCACCTGACTTGTCTAATAGCGAATTTCAGCAGTGCCTAGATGGACTCAAAAACTCTAGTAAATTTCGTAGTGTCGATAGCTTCACCTTTAATAACTACCGCCCAAGCCAGCCTGATCCAAGTGTCATTCAATCGCTGAACTATCAGCCTGAGTTTCAAAAAGACGTTTGGGACTATTTATCCGCGCTAGTGGATAAAGAGCGCGTTGAAGACGGTATCCGCGCCAAACACCAATGGCGTGATACGCTGCGCCAAATCGAGTCGCGATATGGTGTCAAGCCTGAGCACGTATTAGGGGTATGGGGTGTTGAGTCCAACTTTGGTCAAACGCTTGGCAAAAAGCCTTTGTTCGAGTCACTCGCGACGCTGTCTTGTTTTGATCGTCGCCAAAGCTACTTCCAAGGTGAGTTTGCCAATGCACTCAAAATCGTGCAGCGCGGTGATATTGCGCCAAATGATATGACCGGTTCTTGGGCGGGCGCGTTTGGGCAGACGCAGTTTATGCCGAGTACCTTTTTAGAGCTGGCAGTCGATTTTGATGGTGATGGTCGCCGCGACCTCGTCAATAGCGTGCCGGATGCACTCGCTTCTACAGCGAACTTCTTGGATAACCGTGGCTATCGCACAGGCGAGCCTTGGGGTTATGAAGTCAAGCTACCTGATGGTTACTGGGCAGCATCAGACCGTAAGAACAAAAAATCGATGAGCCATTGGCGTAATCAAGGGTTGACCCTAGCTGATGGTCGTCCACTGCCTTACGATTTAAATAGCGCCGGATTACTCTTGCCAGCCGGTATCGATGGTCCCGCTTTTTTAGTCGGCAAAAACTTTGATACTTTTTATTCGTACAACGCCTCAGAAAACTATGCCTTAGCGATTGCCCACTTATCTGACTTGATCACGCGTGAGGACAGTAGCAAAACTGACTTTATCACCGCTTGGCCGACCGACGATCCAGGTATCAGCCGTCAACAAGCCAAAGACATCCAGCAAGCGCTACTAGACGCAGGTTATGATATTGGCGGCGTTGATGGGATTATCGGGGATAATACCCGCACCGCGATTCAGCAATATCAAACCAGCCGCGGTATCTTCCCTGCTGATGGCCGCGCCGGTCAGAAGTTTTATCGTACCATCATTGGCAGTGCCGCCCCTCGCCAAAGCCAGTATGGTAATCAATATAGCCAACCAGTCGGCAATCCGTCTATCAATAGTCAGTCTCTAAATCCAGCACCTGCCGATCGTATGGGTCAGCTGATTCAGCGGCAGACGACCACGCCTAATGTTTACTCCCCGCAGCCTTCTGTGCAAAGAACGATACAGCCTGCTAGTAACAATGGTAATATCCGCTATCGCCGAGTGACTAATAGTGATGGCAGCGTACGTCTTGAGCGTATTAACTAAACCCTATTAGACTTTATACTGACATAAAAAAACCACATCAAGTTGATGTGGTTTTTTTAGCTATTAGATATTGTCGTTTATACAATAGGCGGTGGATTAGGCTTGCCATTATCACCACCCCAGTTTTCGCGAGCTTTGTCATCGAGATCAGCAGGTGTTTTTGGCTCCCACTTGCCGTTTTCTTTCCAAGTGTCATCGCCCCAATCTTCATCTTCTTCCTTTCTATCCAAGTCCTTATAGGCTTGACTCGGGTCGATACCGCGGCGCTTCATATCAGCGACTTGCTCTTCTAGCGTGCGAAACTGATCGGCATCATGCATGGCTTTTTCTAACCCATCAATCTCATGCTTTAGTTCATCACTTTTTGAGTTACTCATTATGCTCTCCTTAACCAAGTAAAAATCAAGTAAATAATTTACAGAATATATCGTATAAGACTAGCGTCTATTTATACTAAATAGTCATCAGACCTTATTTTATTATTCTTATATTTATAACAGCCACTTAATACAATCATTCCATACGATCATTTAATACGATTGTTTAATAACAGCTATTTCGTCTGATAGTCATTCCTATTATTATGAATATAGTCAAGTTTAACAAGCGTTGGCACGTATGCTTTGTATTACGAAACGTAGCTCTGCTCGACTCTATTACAATGTTAACAAATGCTTAGCGGTATTTTTCGGTGGTAGAAGGTGTTATAGACGATAGGATCTTGTGCGGAATGCCGATAAGCGGCGCGTGCTAATTTTGAGTAGAGGAGTGTTATTTATCATTATCGCTGGCTTTATTTTCTGCTAATAACTTTTTGGCATAAAAAGTCAGACTCCAAAGCTCCTTCGTAGATCGTACCCCAGAGCCGGCGCTTTTTATCTGAATCCAGTTGGCGGCTACTAGTAGTCGTTGCAGCTTATCTAAATCGCTCTTTATAATCTGACAGCGAGCGACAGCATGAACTTTAGGCATCAGCCGTTTGATATCACGCTCAGCCTTAGCGGCAATTAACCGGTTGAACTGACTTTGCAGACCATAACTTGAAAAAACAGCAGGCATGCCGCCTAAAGCTAGCAAAACATCTTGCCAAGTGAGCGACATGGTCATCATAACGTCAGTTAAATTACCATCCTCGTAGGCTTGAGCACTATATTCGATATCGAAAGCTGCGCTCAGCTCGATCGTTGTAGTGACTCTATCGCTAGCTTCAAAACTATTATTAGTCTGATGGCTATTAGTCTGATGACGAGCATGTGCTAGATGACTTGCTTGAGGGTTTAAATTTCCTTGAGTATTCGCCGCCGTGTTACTGTCAAGGTCCCTAACCTTTATCCACTTTGGCGCTAAATTCGACTTTTCTATCATATCAGCGTGTATATTATGTAATAGCTGCTTAATGTCTGTATTGTCGTCATAATAGTGCACCTGATTGTTTTTTTGCTCTACCATACGAATAAAACCTTTGAGGGACTCACTGACCACGTCCGGATCATAATGTCTTTTTATGAGCGTCATCATAGGCTTGATACAAGCCTTGGCATTGAAGTAACTCAAATGCATTTGACTAAAACCGGTATTTTGTACCGCGCCATAGCTATCGCCAATCACCATCAGTACATAATCACAAGCATCAACGCATTGCCGACCGTATAACGCTGACTGTGATAGATGCGTTGAGAGATCATACGTCAGAAATGCCCGCGACTGAAAAAACACTGCCAAACTGTCCAAAATCAGGGGCTGACTGTGGGCAACGCAGATAACATGAATGTGATATCGACGGTTTGACAAAGTGACCTCTACAGTATTTAGCGATGCTCATGCTCTCACTTATGCTTGCAATCATACTTGCTACTTGCATAGTGTCTAAACACGGCTTTATTATTATATATTTATCCTAACACAATACAGTTAGGCGTTTTTTCAATACTCAACCGAGTTTTTAGATATTTTTCTTATTAGGCGACGTATTGAATATTGATGCGCTCACCAAGCAGGCGCTTGATAACTTGACCCAAAGTCTCATCATACTTACTGGCATAAAGCATTAATGCGTTGTTCATCTCAGTGTTATCTGACGCCGCTAACAGCTGTTTTTCTATTAGCAAGGATCGCACTCGAGCAGCGATTGCCTGTCCTGAATCTACTACCGTAATCGGCAGCTGTTGCTCAGCTATCGCTTGCAACAAAAACTCCCTAAAAAAGGGATAGTGCGTACAGCCTAGCACTAAATAGTCAATACCGTCATCGGCCAATTGCTGTAGCTGTTGCCGCAAGCGAAGAGCCGTTGGCGAGATGATAGGCATCCCCGCCTCAACCCACGGCACTAATTCTGGATCGAAGTATTTGCTCACTGTTATGTTGTTTGGCTTAGCCACCTCTTTGATGACTTGATTGAGTAAAGTCCCCTCAAGAGTCGCTTTGGTTGCCATAACAGCGACACGGCCGCTAAGGCTACCTAACACCGCAGGCTTGAGCGCTGGCACTAACCCTACAATAGGTATCTGCGGGTAGCGCTCGCGGGCTGTCGTCAGCGCATGCGCAGACGCGCTATTGCAAGCGATGACGATAAGCTTGCAACCTTGCTCATATAACCACTGCACTGCGGTTAGCGTCAATACTTGGATATCTTGGCTGTCGCGATTACCATACGGGACGTGCTTGGTATCGGCATAATACAAATAACGCTCGGCAGGGAGCTGTTGAGACAAATGCAGATACACAGACAAGCCGCCTATACCTGAATCAAAGACGCCTATTGGTGCTTCATTAAGCGCTTGATTTGACATGTGCTCTGGTACGCAAGTTGAGGCCGCGTTTAGCGCATTATCTATCTTATTTATAGTACGAGCATTGCTTAGCTCGCCATTAGATGCTGCTTGGTTATTCATTTTGGCCATATTTTTTATAAATAGTAGTGTCATCAATAATGAGCTCTAAACCGTTAGCCATAGCGTCGTCATTTACCACTCGCCTTTGATATGCTCAAGTCGCCTCATAGCTTAACTATCGCCGGTTATCCATATCCTAGCGTACTGGCACTTTTATTAGATGAAGAGTATATACTAGATAACGATGATTTATTATCAATCTCGACAAAACATAGTTAACAGAGGATGAAATGAGTTTTGGGTTTGGCAAATATTACCAAAAAACCTTAAAAGCCGACGACTAAGCCAAAAATTAGCATCCTTAACTTAGAGAAGAGCTTAGAGAAGATACCTATTTAGCTACTCATCTTCAGGCATGGAGAGCTGATACTCTTGACCACCACTTTGTAAGGTCAAAATCGTCGTTCCTGCCTGCTCGCTCAGCGTACCGATATCTGTTAAATGATAAAAAGCATTGCGACCGATCAGCGCCTCTAGACCATTACGCACCATCATATAAGGGCGAATTTGCTCATCAGCATCATTGTGAGTGTGAGAATCGTCTTTGCTATCAGTATAAAAAGCCCGTAGCTCTATAGGATGCTCGGGATCTAGGCGGACGACATCACCGGTTGAGGTGGTAAATTCAAGCCAGCTGACGCCTTCTTCGTTGACGATACCGACATCATTGATGAGCAGCGGCGCGTCTTCGACTTTAATCCGCAGTTTTTGTACTGGCGTTTTCAGAAAATACTCTGCTTTGCCGCCTTGATCTTCTTTCCATAAAATAGTTGCAAATAGACTGACTAGTGACTCACGCGTCATATGTGTACCTTCGTGCCACCATTCGCCATTGGCTTTTATCACAAGGTCCATATCCATAACCTGTTCAGGATGCCATTTTTCTAACGGCGGTATACTACGACCTTGACGAGAGCCTGCTGATGACTTTAAATAGTGGCTAAGCGCCTCCATGTTAGTTAGGTCCGATGGTATATCCTGCATGGCTTTGGCGGTATCGTCAGTATTTTTTCTGTCGGATTTATTACTCTTATCCATAAGGCAGTTTCCTTGTTAGCGATTTACTATTCATTAAAGTTTGCTATAGATTATTGAGTGATACGTTTTAGTTTTAGGTCAAACGGCTCAATATCTTTATATTCATGATAGCGTTTACGCTTCACCTTAGCATTGATGTCCATAAATGCGTATCGTGTTTGTGGTGTTTTTCTTTTATAATGAGTAACGATTTTTTGAACCAGTTGTGTGAGCGTCCCTTCAATTACGATCACAAAGACAGCTTTATCGAGTAGCCCAATATCTTAGACAGTAAATAGAGCAAGTCTTATTCAATGACATTGCGAATAATGTTCTGAGATAAGCCACTAAGAATTTAGGAGTAGGTATGCAAGAACAAGACAAGCAAGTGCCAGTTGTAGATGCAGAATCTGATATCACTAATGAGGTGGTAACGACAGAAGCTACTGAAGTAGAAGCGAATTCGGTGGATAAAGCAGAAGTAGTGGCAGAGCCAGTCGCCGAAGAAGTGGTTGTCGAAGAACCTGTAGTTGCCGAAGAGCCCGTTGTCGAGGAACTCGTAGTTGCCGAAGAGCCAGTTGCCGAAGAGCCAGTTGCCGAAGAGCCAGTTGTCGAGGAAACAGCTGTAGAAGAACCGGTTGTCGAAGAGCCCGTTACTGAAGAAGCAGTTGTACAAGCACCTGAGCCTGAGCCAGAACCCGAGATTGAACGCGAATCAATGGAGTTTGATGTTATCGTTGTCGGCGGCGGACCCGCTGGCCTATCTGCTGCTATTCGTCTGCGTCAACAGGCTATCGCAGCGGGTAACGATGAGTTTATGGTTTGCGTGGTCGAAAAAGGCTCTGAGTTTGGCGCGCATATCTTATCAGGCGCGGTTATCGAGCCGCGCGCCCTAGATGAGCTGATTCCGGACTGGAAAGAGAAAGGCGCACCGCTTAATGTCCCTGCGATTGAAGATCGCGTTTATATGCTTGGTTCGGCGACCAAAGCCACAAAGCTTATGGATTCAGTGGTTCCAGCCCTCATGCATAATGACGGTAATTACATCGTCTCACTAGGTAATGTCGTACGTTGGCTCGCTGAGCAAGCTGAAGAGCTTGAAGTGATGATGTTCCCAGGCTTCCCTGCTGCTGATATTCTCTATAATGATGATGGTTCGGTCAAAGGTATCTTGACTGGCGATATGGGTGTTGCCGCTGACGGTGAAGAGAAGCCAAGCTTTGAGCCTGGTTATGAGCTCCTAGCAAAATACACTATCTTCAGCGAAGGTAGCCGCGGCCATCTAGGCAAACGTTTGATCAGCCGTTTCGGACTTGATAATGACTCTGACCCACAGCATTATGGTATTGGCCTAAAAGAGCTTTGGGACATCGATCCTGCTAAGCATGAAGAAGGCGTGGTACTGCATGGCTCTGGTTGGCCGTTGAGTGATACCGGATCTTCTGGTGGTTGGTGGCTCTATCATGCCGAAAACAATCAAGTCAGCTTCGGTATGGTCATTGACTTATCTTATTCTAACCCGTATATGTCACCGTTCGATGAGATGCAGCGCCTAAAACTGCATCCACTTATTCGCAATATCTTAGAAGGCGGCGAGCGTATCTCATATGGAGCACGAGCGCTGACCAAAGGTGGCCTCAATTCTTTACCCAAGTTTACCTTCCCAGGTGGCGTGTTAGCAGGGGATGACGCTGGTTTCTTAAACCCAGCCAAAATCAAAGGTACGCATACTTCTATGAAGTCGGGTATGCTCGCTGCTGAAGCTATCTTCGAAGCGATAGAAGCCGGCCGTCAGCATGATGAAGTAGTCGCTTATAGTACGATGTACAAAGAGTCTTGGTTGTATCAAGATAACTATGAGGCACGTAACTTCTCGCCGGCTATGCACCGTATGGGTCAATGGATGGGCGGCGCGTTCAACTTTATCGATCAAAACCTGCTTGGTGGTAAGATGCCTTTGACGATTCATGATAACTCGCATGACTATCATCACTTAGAGCGTGCAGCTCATGCATATCAGCCTACTTATCCTAAGCCTGATGGTAAGCTTATCTTTGATAAACTTTCCTCCGTATTTATCTCAAATACCAACCATGCAGAAGATCAGCCGGTACACTTAAAGCTGACAGATCCAACGGTACCTATCGCTATTAACTTACCCTTATATGCTGAGCCTGCGCGTTTATACTGCCCAGCTGGAGTTTATGAAGTGGTGAAAGATGCCGAAGGCGCTAAGTTCGTTATCAATGCGCAAAACTGTGTGCATTGTAAAACTTGCGATATCAAAGACCCCTCGCAGAACATCACTTGGGTAACCCCAGAAGGCGGCGGTGGTCCTAACTATCCGAACATGTAAGCACTATCCGAACATGTAAGAACTAGCCAAACAGGCAAGCACTGGCTTTTAGGGAAACAACACTAAAAAACCGCTCTTATCTAAGAGCGGTTTTTTTATGCTTATGCAAAGTAAAGATAACGTCTCGGCAACGCCCAGTTAACGCTTAGTCAATCCAAGCATCACGGTTGGCCTCGTCTTTTAATTTAACAAAATCATCTGGATCAAATTTGATTTGATCGCCAGTCTTGCCCGCTTTGACCTGATTCTCATAATCACGCAGTATTCTAAGTGCCACTGGCGATAACAACATAATAGCGATTAAGTTGGTCAATGCCATAAGTCCCATTGATAGATCAGCAAAGTTCCATATGGCAGGCAAGCTGGCAATAGCGCCGACAAATACCATTGCTAAAACCATAAAGCGGAAGATCATAATCATCACCTTGGCATTTTTACTACCAGAGATGAACTCAAGATTAGACTCACCATAGCTATAATTAGCAATGATGGAAGTAAACGAGAAGAAGAAAATCGCAATGGCCACGAAGATAACACCCCAATCACCGACGTACTGAGATAGAGCCAACTGCGTGAGCTGAATACCTTCTTGCTCGACATTGGGGTCCACCACGCCTGACAATATGATAATCGAAGCGGTGGCCGTACAGATAACTAGCGTATCCATAAACACCCCAAGCATCTGCATAAAGCCTTGCACCGCTGGATGATTGGGATTGGTTTGGGCAGTAGCCGCCGCATTGGGCGCTGAACCCATACCCGCTTCGTTAGAGAATAGACCACGCTTAATCCCATTAATGATAGCTTGAGCGATACCATAACCTAACACTCCGCCCGCGGCCTGCTCAAAACCAAATGCGGATTTGACTATTAAAGCAATCGCTGCAGGAAACTGGCTAAAGTTAGTAATGATAATAAACAGCGCTAATAAGATATACAAAATCGCCATTATCGGAACGATTTTACCTGCAATACGCGCCACTGAGCGTAGACCACCGAATACTACTGGTGCCACTAACACTACTAACAACAAACCGGTCATCCAAGTCGGAATACCAAAAGCTTCATTCGTCGCTTGCGCGATCGTATTAGACTGCACGCCATTGAATGCTAAGCCAAAAGCAATTAGCAGACAAACGGAGAAAAATACCGCCATCCAGCGCTTGCCTAGACCTTTTTCGATATAATACGCAGGACCGCCGCGATAGACATTATCCGTATGGGGTACTTTGTAAGCCTGCGCTAAAGTCGATTCGATAAAGCTGGTCGACATACCGACTATTGCCGTCATCCACATCCAAAAGATAGCGCCCGGACCGCCTAAATAGATAGCAATCGCCACCCCAGCTAAGTTACCAGTACCGACGCGCGCAGCTAGCGATGTCATCAAGGCTTCAAAAGAGCTGATGCCGCCATCTTTGCGTCCTTGATTAGACACCCATAACAGCTTCCACATATGTCCAAAATGCCGAAACTGCATAAAACGTGTCACTACCGTAAAGTACAGACCCGCGCCAATCAGTACAAACATCAACAAGCCATACCATGGATTGCTAGCGATCAACCAATCATTATTACCCCAAATAATACTCACACCGTAGTTCACTATACTGTTGAACCACTCCGCAATACTTCCACCCATGGTGTCACCTATTCTCTTTATTATCGATACCAGTATTTATCCATAAAACCACTGTGTATCAATTTTCCCTATCACAAAAATAATTTATTGTCTAGATATCTAAAACAACCTTAGCAAATAAAAGTGAGCTATCCTAATCACATCAAAAGATAGTATTTGTATAAGTATTTACTAAATAAATGACAACTATTTATTCTAAACTTCGTTGTCTTATTTGCTTTATCACTTTAATCTATCTTGTCAAGAGTACAGTATACCTGTCTTTGCGCCTTTAACTCATCTCATAACTTATTTTTATTTACAGTTTAAGAATACCGTTACCACAAAGTAATTTTAAATTACGTATTGTTAATTGACTCATTTTTGTATATATTCCTAATAAGTTTATGACTGTTCAGTATAGTCATCGGCAAGCAAGACAATAACGAATGTTTAAATGTGCAAATGTTATTGTGATTTGACGACGCTTATATGTGATGACACTGTCATATATCAATTAATGTTTGATAAAACTGGTTAAGTAAGCCGTTAGTCGTTATGCTTGTACCCTCTATACTTGTAACCTCTATATAAGTATTGAGAGTCGAATAAGTCTTTAGAGCCAAAATGGTTCAGCTTTATATAGATAGCACTGAGTTATGAATGCGATAGACGTTAAGCCGCGAGTGTTAACTCTCAATCGTTAAGTCAATATGACTCATTAGCAGCGGCTCGACCATCTTGTTTTATTGTTAGGCAAAAGGAGTTGTCCTATGGAGAACCACAACGATCCATCCGGTTATTGGCGCGCCAATGTCCGTCTCATTTTAGGTAGCCTAGTCATTTGGGCACTATGTTCTTATGGATTCGCAATTTTATTGCGTCCCCTCTTAGCAGGTATCAGAATCGGTGGTACTGACTTAGGCTTTTGGTTCGCTCAGCAAGGTTCCATTGCCGTATTTATCATTCTAATTTTCTTCTACGCGTGGCGTATGAATAAGTTGGATAAACAATACGGCGTAGACGAGGAGTAGAGCATGAGCCAATATCTGATTAATATTATTTTTGTAGGGGCGTCTTTCGCGCTGTACTTCGGTATCGCGATTTGGGCACGTGCTGGTTCAACCAGTGAGTTTTATGTTGCAGGCGGCGGCGTGCATCCAGTTGTAAACGGTATGGCTACCGCTGCTGACTGGATGAGTGCGGCGTCCTTTATCTCCATGGCAGGTTTGATTGCTGCTGGTGGTTATGGTGCTTCAACTTATTTGATGGGCTGGACAGGCGGTTATGTACTACTCGCTATGTTGCTTGCCCCATACTTACGTAAATTCGGTAAGTTTACGGTTCCAGACTTCATTGCCGATCGCTTTTATTCTAAGACCGCCGCTATGATTGCGGTGGTTTGTTTGATTGTCGCCTCCACCACTTACGTTATCGGTCAGATGACAGGTGCTGGTGTTGCTTTCTCTCGTTTCTTAGAAGTTGAAAACGATACCGGACTGATCATCGCCGCTGTCGTTGTCTTCTTCTATGCCGTATTAGGCGGTATGAAAGGGATTACTTACACGCAGGTAGCACAGTACGTGGTGCTAATGATTGCTTATACCATTCCAGCAGTCTTTATCTCGCTAGAATTAACCGGTAACCCAATCCCAGGTCTAGGCTTGTTCTCAAACCATGTTGAGTCAGGCATTCCTATCTTAACTAAGCTTGATCAAGTCGTCACTGACTTAGGCTTTACCGCTTATACCGCTGACGTCCCGAACAAGCTCAATATGGTGCTGTTTACCTTATCATTGATGATTGGTACAGCTGGCCTACCGCACGTTATCATTCGCTTTTTCACCGTTCCTAAAGTGGCCGATGCACGTTGGACAGCGGGTTGGACACTAGTATTCATCTCGCTATTGTACTTTACCGCTCCAGCGGTAGGTGCGATGGCTCGTCTAAACCTCATTGATACGGTCTATCCACAAGGGGTTGCAGAAGCACCTTTAGAGTATGACCAACGTCCAGATTGGATGCGTACATGGGAAGATACGGGACTGATTAAGTACAACGATCTCAACAATGACGGCCGCATTCAGATGTATAACGATAGTGGCCTTGGCGCAGCGGAGCTGGCTTTAACCAATGCCGAAACCGAAGGTGGTGATGTTGGCGCGGCTACTACAGCCGTCGAAGAGGCTCGTGTTGCCAACGATACTGCACTTGATGGACGTTTTGCTGATGCTGGCTGGGCAGGTAACGAGCTGGATGTGAACAATGACATCTTAGTACTCGCTAACCCAGAGATTGCGCAGCTACCACCTTGGGTTATCGGTCTGATCGCTGCAGGTGGCCTTGCCGCTGCACTATCGACAGCAGCCGGCCTACTCCTTGCGATTTCATCCGCTATCAGTCATGATTTAATTAAGCGTAATCTTAATCCAAACATCACCGATAAAGGCGAGTTGCAAGTCGCTCGTATCTCTATGGCAGTTGCCATTGTCGTCGCAACTTGGCTCGGACTCAATCCGCCAGGGTTTGCAGCACAGGTGGTTGCTCTTGCCTTTGGTATTGCTGGAGCATCCTTGTTCCCAGTACTGATGATGGGTATTTTCTCTAAGCGTATTAATAACTTAGGCGCTATCTGCGGGATGCTCACCGGTCTACTCACAACCTTAGTTTACATCTTTGTCTTCAAAGGTTGGTTCTTCATTAGTGGTACGGCGAACTTCCCTGATACTGCAGAGTACTGGTTGTTTGGCATCTCACCATTATCCTTTGGTGCTATCGGTGCGATACTGAACTTTGCCGTAGCCTTCGCGGTGTCTTACGCAACCAAAGCACCACCACTGCACATTCAAGAGCTAGTAGAGAGCGTACGTTCTCCGCGTGGAGCTGGCGGCGCAATCGACCACTAAGCTATTGTATAAACAGTGAAATCTATCGGTTATTTATCTATCACTCACAGGCAGCAACTGCTTGTGAGTGATTTTTTATTCGCTTATCACTATACTAGCACTGGCACAAACAGACTTTCTCTAAGCTGTTTTGGTTATATTCAGTGCTGATCGCATTAAGGAAAGTTCTATGCTTTTTGAGTTTATCGCTACCATAGCCGCCGCTTTTGGCATGGCAGGTTTGGCCCTTGTTATAACTCATCTCACCAAAATAGCAGGCAAGCGCGCGCCGAAATGGCTGGTGCCTTTATTTGCCGCTATTGGTATTTTTGGTTTTCAGATTCATCAAGAGTACAACTGGTACCATCAGCAAGTCGCTAAGCTACCTGAGGGCGTAACCGTAGTAAAAACTGCCGAGAGCTCAGAATGGTTTCGTCCTTGGTCTTATATAAAACCGCAGATACTGCGTTTTATCGCGGCGGATAGCGGCAATGCTACGATGCACGTAGATAATCCAGATATGCGCTTGGTAAATTTATATTTGTTTGAGAGACGTCGAAGTGTGCAGCAGATACCGCAAGTGATTAACTGCGCTGCCCCTGCACGCGCAGATTATGTGTTTCAAGACAAGACAAGCGAGCTGACTCTCGATGAGCATGTCAAGCAGACGACTGCCTGGCGTCCATTAAGCACAGAAGATCCATTATATATCAATGTCTGCACAGATCAGACGTAAGAGCTTTATCAACAAAGGCGGCACGTGCTGTTGCAAGCCAATTGGCTTAGAGCGGCTTAGTCGTTTTATAAGCGTGCTTTGAGTTGGCCCCTATTAGTAATCCGGCGCACAGACCACCGAAATGCGCTGCAAAAGACACCCCTGGCTGCGGCATTAGACCTTGTTTAATGGTCAGCCAATACCCTGCTCCCATCACAATACAAGCAAGCAAATAGCCCCAACGCCGTGCAAAAACAGCGCCGCCTATCATATAGCCAAGCATCGCAAAACATAACCCCGACGCGCCAATATGAATGGTCAAGGGTGATGCTATCACCCAAGTGGCCACTCCTGAGGCGACAATAAGCTTCAATATTGTACGATAAGCATTGTTTTCAAACAGCCCAAACAAAAACAATATCTGCAATAATATAAAAGTATTGCCCATCAAATGAGCAAAATTACCGTGCATCGTCCATGACGCTATCACGCCTATCATACTACCCAAATCTAGGGTGCGCGGCACAATACCGAAGATATTCCATAAGCCAAATAGCACGCTTTCATTCAGAAAAAACATGCCCCACATCGGTACCAATACAAAAGCGTATAGCCCTATGACCTGCTTTAGGCGTGTTATAACCAAAGATAGTATAGCTTGCCAATTCATCGATTGCCTCTTAACATTAACTGATAACCCTTCAAAACAGTGTTAGCATCAGTGAGAATACTTTATATTGTATCCAGCTGAAATGACTCATACCTTAAGTGCAAAAAGTGGTTGCACAGTTGGCTTGAAGGTCAAAGTCGACGCCACCTCACTGGAGTCTAAATAGCTATTATCATGCAGTAGCGAGGTAGAACGATAAGGGACTAAAGCGGTCGGCATAAAGCGCCGCGCCGCATCTATGTGCTTTATAGAGTCGTCAAAGAAGATATGCGGGGCAAAGGTTTTGAGCACCGATGTTTTCTCAAGCCCTCCCAAAAAGAACGCCATATCCACATCTACGCCCCAAGCTCGCAAGGTTTTTATCGCTCGCAGGTCTGCAGGAGCATTGCGGGCCGTCACTAAAGCAATCTTAATCGGACAGTGATGCACTTTGGCAGGTAGGCGCTGCTGCAGCTTTGATAGCTTAATTAATAGCTCGGCATAAGGGCCCTTTTCGATCGGTAAGTCGATCATCTCAGCTTCCCTATCATGAAAAGCTTGTAGGCCTTGTTGTTTATACAATAGCTCCCCTGAGTCGTCAAATAAGACCGCATCACCATCGAAGGCAATGCGTAGCTGATCGGTATCCAGCTCGTAAGTATTGACTGGAGTGGCATCCAATATCGCACAAGCGCAAATGTTGGCATCGGCGACTTGCTGAGCGTCCTCACGGTTGGTCGTCAAAAACAGATCGACATTAAAATCTTTGATATATGGAGCGACAGGACTTCCGGATACAAAGGCGGAACGTGAAATATTCAAACCGTTGTCACGAATGGCATTGAGCACTTGAATGCCAGTATCAGGACTGCTCTTTGAGACGATGACGACTTCCACAAGTGGCGACTCGGTCGTTAAATCCGCTGATAGACAGTCGTTACAGTAATTATTTAGATTCAGCAGCGCTTTGATTAATGGATATCCTGCACCACTATCTAATGGCTGATCTTCACGCTTCGCCATATAATCGCGAAAATCCTTTACTGCCTCGTCAGGGCGCTGCTGTAGTAGCTGTAAAAGGTGGTTCTCAGACTCCGTTAAATCAAACAATGCTGTCGCTGATATAGCCACTATTAAAGTATTGGTTAAATCGACTGCCATATTATCCGTTCTCTATTCTAAGCATGGTATTGGTTAATGCTCATCAGTTTAGCAATTAAACCTCAGTAGGTAAGTAAGATTTTTATTATTGGCAACTCTTTAATAGTAATCCCTTTTGTACTGATAATTTATTAAATAACACTTAATTATCATTATTATTTATTAAAATAAACTATATAATAATATTGAAATATATCCCCTTGGCCTCAAATAAATAGCTAAGAGTAATAAATCAATGCTCACCAACAGATATTAAAAAATCAGGAAAGAATAATGAATAATACTGTAGCGAATAGTAAAAAAGATATTGTGACCCAATCGCGTCAAATCGAGCAGCTTTTTGCTGGAGTCGATACCCAAGACGGCGCTGGTGTTAAATTAACTCGCGTACTGACGCAGCAGCTGCAACAGCGCCTCGATCCGTACTTGATGCTAGATAACTTCAAAAGTGACAATCCAGATGATTATGTCGCAGGGTTCCCCAATCACCCGCATCGCGGCTTTGAAACCATTACTTATATGATTACAGGCCGTATGCGTCATCGTGATAGCGCGGGTAACGAAGGGCTATTACAGAACGGCGGCGTGCAGTGGATGACAGCGGCGAGCGGTGTGATCCATTCAGAGCTACCGGAACAAGAAGACGGCGCGATGGAAGGCTTTCAGCTGTGGCTTAATCTACCTGCCAAAGATAAAATGCATGACCCTTGGTATAAAGATTTCCAAAGTGAGGACTTGCCTAAATACACAACTGAAGATGGCGTAGACGTTACGGTAATCGCGGGTAGATCGCATGGCGTAGAAGGTGCAGTCACCCGCGACATTACTGAGCCGACGTATTTAGATATTCATCTACCAGCAGGAACGAGCTTTAGCCAAGCCATTCCAGCCGATCACAATGCGTTTACCTTTGTCTATCGTGGTACGGTAGATATCGAAGGCGAAACCGTGCCGAATAAAACCATGGCTATCTTAAAAAATGACGAAGATGCCGATGGCGTTACCATTACTGCTGATAGTAGTGAGGATACCAAAGTGATCTTAATCACGGGTCGCCCACTACGCGAGCCGATTGTGCAATATGGCCCCTTTGTCATGAACAGTCAGCAAGAAATCATGCAAGCGGTCACTGATTTCCAAAGTGGTAAGTTTGGTGAAGGGGCTTAGTGGTTAGGCTAGTTTGTTAACTACTCTATTAAATGTGAAAGCCCGTATTATTTGCTAATATGGGCTTTTTTTATGTAATCAAACCATAATAATTATTCAAAGCTGTAGCAAGCAAACTTCCAGCTACGCCTAACTCAATCTGCCAACTTGTATTAATTGCTTTAGATAACATTGACTCCATCCAAGATTTGACTGAAGGACCAAATTTATCTTTTTCAGTTACAGAAAAACTTTGATCACTATCAATAGCATCTTTAAGCAAGTCGACGTCACTTTTATCAACTCCATTTTCCTGTAAAACTTTAGACAAAGCCTCAAAATCATTTTTTATGATGCTGTTCGTTACTTTTTGAGTATTTTCTGAGCCTAATAATATTGTTACATTATCTCCAAATATAGCATTGTTAAAAAGGTTTGAAGCGTCGAATTTCCCAACTGCTTCCTTTAGTTCCTTGTCAGATTCTATATCAGAAAACTCAGAATTTAACTCAAGAACAAAATCTAGCAGACGTGATCTTACCTGCATTAAAATATTTGAAACACTAGCTATTGGTATTTCAGACCATGCTCTTTGAACTATATATGAATTGACCAAACCTTCTCCAAGCAATCCATTAAGCTCCATTGGCAATGGCCTATGAAGCATGACATCATCGCTATCAATCACCATTCTCTCAATGGTAGCTAGTGAATAATCTATTTTAGCTTCCTCTAACGAATGTTTAAACTCTCTATCTAGATGATTCATAGGAATTGGGTGCGAATTTACTGTGTAAGCTCCATTTGTTGCAGAAACACGACTTGGGCTGGAATAATGCGGTAATCAGGTAATTCATCATCTTGGCTGTATCCATTCAATTCTTTATTCACCCACATAACTAATTCTTTATGTCCCATCTTATGAAGAAGAACCTTAGTTTTGATTAGAGCATTGCTTAAAATACCATTATCAGAGCTTAATATTTCAATAATTTCATCTACTAACTTCATTACGCTCTATTTAATATTTATTTATAACTTGTCTAATTTTCATACTTCAGTTTGATTAATTAATATAGTATTAGGTAATGAATCAATACCTCAGGATAGGCTATTATTCTTTATAAATAGTGATAACTAACATAAATTTCACTTAATCGATAGGATAAGCATCATCATAGTGTTCGTCACATACTGGATGATCTTGGACATAACGTGTAGCTATTGCTTCGCAAAACTCGCATTCGGTTCCCTCAGGAACTACCCATTCATCACAATACGAACAATCTTCTTCTTCTGAGAAAATCTCATGCCCACATTCATCACAAAATATAACTTCTTCTTCTGCGCAATCAGGACAGGAAGAGAACTCTAAACCATCATATTCTTTATCGCACTCAGTACAACTTACTTGTTCTGTCATTATATTATTTCCTGTAGTAATAGAGGTAATCTTGATATTGTAATTAATAATATTTCAGTAATGTGCAATAGATATCTACCAATGAAAACTGCTAACAACTAAAAATAATTATATCTATATGATATTAGATTGTAAACGATGCCCGATTATCTAATATTTTTTTAGTTAACATTGGTAAATAATAAAGCGAAACTCAGATAGGATATAAAAAAAGCCCCCAACACTTATATGTTGGGGGCTTTTAGGAATAGAGAGCTGACGATGACCTACTCTCACATGGCCGGAGCCACACTACCATTGGCGCAACGATGTTTCACTTCTGAGTTCGGGAAGGGATCAGGTGGTGCCATCGTGCTATTGTCGTCAGCAAAGGGGTTTAGATATGAGTCTGTTGTGTGACTTTTAATAAGTATCACTTATCCTAACTGAATCAAGGATAAAGGTGATATCGATATAATGCTTGTCTAACTATAGAACCAAGTTCTGATAGATAGCTACAAACCACTTGGGTGTTGTATGGTCAAGCCAAACGAGCAATTAGTACAGGTTAGCTACACGCATCGCTGCGCTTCCACACCCTGCCTATCAACGTCCTAGTCTTGAACGGCTCTTTAGGGAAATCTAATCTTGAGGTGGGCTTCCCGCTTAGATGCTTTCAGCGGTTATCCCATCCGAACGTAGCTACCGGGCAATGCCATTGGCATGACAACCCGAACACCAGTGGTTCGTCCACTCTGGTCCTCTCGTACTAGGAGCAGATCCTCTCAAATTTCCAACGCCCACGGTAGATAGGGACCGAACTGTCTCACGACGTTCTAAACCCAGCTCGCGTACCTCTTTAAATGGCGAACAGCCATACCCTTAGGACCTGCTTCAGCCCTAGGATGAGATGAGCCGACATCGAGGTGCCAAACACCGCCGTCGATATGAACTCTTGGGCGGTATCAGCCTGTTATCCCCAGAGTACCTTTTATCCGTTGAGCGATGGCCCTTCCATACAGAACCACCGGATCACTAAGACCTACTTTCGTACCTGCTCGACTTGTGGGTCTCGCAGTTAAGCGCGCTTTTGCCTTTATACTCTTCGACCGATTTCCGACCGGTCTGAGCGCACCTTCGTACTCCTCCGTTACTCTTTAGGAGGAGACCGCCCCAGTCAAACTACCCACCATACATTGTCCTCGGTATTGTTATACCTGAGTTAGAACCCCAACATGACCAGGGTGGTATTTCAAGGATGGCTCCACAAACACTGGCGTGTCTGCTTCAAAGCCTCCCACCTATCCTGCACAAGTCAGGTCAAAGTTCAATGTAAAGCTGTAGTAAAGGTTCACGGGGTCTTTCCGTCTAGCCGCGGGTACACAGCATCTTCACTGCGATTTCGATTTCACTGAGTCTCTGCTGGAGACAGCGCTGCCATCATTATGTCATTCGTGCAGGTCGGAACTTACCCGACAAGGAATTTCGCTACCTTAGGACCGTTATAGTTACGGCCGCCGTTTACTGGGGCTTCGATCAAGACCTTCGCATACGCTAAGCCCATCAATTAACCTTCCAGCACCGGGCAGACATCACACCCTATACGTCCACTTTCGTGTTTGCAGAGTGCTGTGTTTTTAATAAACAGTTGCAGCAGCCTGGTATCTGCGACTACCAGCAGCTCAAGGAGCGTGTCCTATCACCACCAATAGCGTACCTTCTCCCGAAGTTACGGTACCATTTTGCCTAGTTCCTTCAGCAGAGTTCTCTCAAGCGCCTTGGTATTCTCTACCTGATCACCTGTGTCGGTTTAGGGTACGATTCGTTTATGACTATCGCTTAGAAGCTTTTCCTGGAAGCCTGGTATTTGCCACTTCGTCCTACAAGTAGGACTTGCTATCAGATCTCGACCATATAGCAGCCCGGATTTACCTAAGCTGCAAGCCTACATCCTTTCACCTAGATAACCATCACTAGGCTGACATAACCTTCTCCGTCCCTCCATCGCATCATAAACAAGTATCGGAATATTAACCGATTTCCCATCGACTACGCCTTTCGGCCTCGCCTTAGGGGTCGACTCACCCAGCCCCGATTAACGTTGGACTGGAACCCTTGATCTTCCGGCGTGCGAGCTTTTCACTCGCATTATCGTTACTCACGTCAGCATTCGCTCTTGTGATACCTCCAGCATGCTTTACAACACACCTTCACAGGCTTACACAACGCTCCCCTACCACTTGAAAACAATTTTCAAATCCGCAGCTTCGGCTCCTAGTTTGAGCCCCGTTACATCTTCCGCGCGGGCCGACTCGACTAGTGAGCTATTACGCTTTCTTTAAAGGATGGCTGCTTCTAAGCCAACCTCCTAGCTGTCTATGCCTTCCCACCTCGTTTCCCACTTAACTAGGAATTTGGGGCCTTAGCTGGCGGTCTGGGTTGTTTCCCTCTCCACAATGGACGTTAGCACCCACTGTGTGTCTCCCGGATATCACTCATCGGTATTCGGAGTTTGCATCGGTTTGGTAAGTCGGTATGACCCCCTAGCCGAAACAGTGCTCTACCCCCAATGGTGTTCGTCCGAGGCGCTACCTAAATAGCTTTCGGGGAGAACCAGCTATCACCGAGTTTGATTAGCCTTTCACCCCTATCCACAAGTCATCCCCTGGCTTTTCAACGACAGTGGGTTCGGTCCTCCGGTGCCTGTTACGGCACTTTCAACCTGCTCATGGATAGATCACTCGGTTTCGGGTCTATACCCTGCAACTATGACGCCCTATTAAGACTCGGTTTCCCTACGGCTCCCCTAACGGTTAACCTTGCTACAGAATATAAGTCGCTGACCCATTATACAAAAGGTACGCGGTCACCACGCAAGGTGGCTCCCACTGCTTGTACGCACACGGTTTCAGGTTCTATTTCACTCCCCTCACAGGGGTTCTTTTCGCCTTTCCCTCACGGTACTGGTTCACTATCGGTCAGTCAGGAGTATTTAGCCTTGGAGGATGGTCCCCCCATCTTCAAACAGGATTTCTCGTGCCCCGCTCTACTTAATATGTTATCTTCAGAATTTAAAATACAGGACTATCACCTACTATGGTCAGCTTTCCCACGCTGTTCTTCTATTCTAAAGATAATCGGCTTCTCCCCGTTCGCTCGCCGCTACTTGGGGAATCTCAATTGATGTCTCTTCCTAAGGGTACTGAGATGTTTCACTTCCCCTCGTTCGCTTCTTATACAAAGTATAAGATACCTAGCTTATGCTAGGTGGGTTTCCCCATTCAGAAATCTCCGGATCACAGGATATTGCCGCCTCCCCGAAGCTTATCGCAGGCTGTCACGTCTTTCATCGCCTCTGACTGCCAAGGCATCCACCATGTGCGCTTAATTACTTGACCATACAACCCCAA
>NZ_AYXN01000031.1:0-167129 GCF_000511655.1 Psychrobacter sp. TB15 | reverse complement strand
CTTAGATTAACACATGAAGTGCAATACCAAATGCAAGGTGAAAAAAAGACCTAGATGCGCTAGCATCAAAGTTTTTATCCACCGACCAAAGTGAGATTGCAACCATGAGCTATACACATCTAAGCCTAGGTGAACGATACCAGATTTATGCCCTTAAAGGGGCAAAACATAGTATTAATTTTATAGCGAGGGTGTTAAACAGAAGTCCCAGTACCATATCAAGAGAGCTTAGGCGTAATAAAAGCCTACGAGGTTACCGAGCAAAGCATGCTAATAACAAGGCTTGTGACAGACGGGCTAACAACGCCACAACTATTGTGACTGACCTCTGGGCATGGGTGACAGACAAGCTTAAAGAGAACTGGAGTCCTGAGCAAATATCTGGCGTTCATGCTGGTATCAGTCATATGAGCATTTATCGCTATATTTGGCGTGATAAGAGGCAGGGCGGTACATTGTGGCAGTGTCTCAGACGTAAAGGAAAACCATACCGGCAGCGTCTAACCGCTGAGACTCGAGGCCGTATCAATGACAGAGTCTCGATTCATGAGCGCCCTTGTATTGTTGAAGAACGCTCACGTATTGGAGATTGGGAAGCGGATACCGTTATCGGTCAGCATCACAAGCAAGCGATTGTCACGCTCGTTGAACGTAAAACGGGGCTGCTGAAGATGAAGCGTGTGGGTCATAAAACAGCACAGCAAGTATCAGAGGCAATGATAGAACTCTTAGCGCCAGTGAGGTTGCAGGTTAAGACCATTACCTCTGACAATGGTAAAGAGTTTGCTCAGCATAAGAAGGTGAAACAAAAGCTCTTTAGCCCTTTCTTCTTTGCCGATGCTTATGCGTCATGGCAGCGAGGAACCAACGAGAATACCAATGGCCTTATCAGAGAGTACTTGCCTAAGGGTTGTGACTTTAGACAAGTCTCTGATAATGAAATACAGGACATTGAGAACAAACTAAACAACAGACCAAGAAAACGATTAGGGTTTAAGACGCCTATGCAGGCGTTCTATAATATTAATTAGCGTTGCACTTGGTGTGTTAATCTAAGTAAATAATAACTATAATTCCAGTGAAGGAAAGTTTGAGACATCAAATAACAATAGCACTTAATAGCACACTATTAAAGTGAATCTAAGCAATCATAATGATAATACCAGCAAGCTAAATTAACGTTACGAATAAAAGAGGTGGTCCATGAAGACTATTGCATTTTTATTACATAATAACTTTGAACAAGCTGAGTACGAAGAGGTCAATAATAAGCTTAAAGACAAAGGTTATAAGACACTGCTCATAACAACCAACGATGACAAAGAAGTTCAGGCGATGAATCAGGATGTCAATAAGGGTGATACGTTCACTGCTGATATCTTTGCCAAAGAGGCGAATACCGATGAGTACGATGCTTTAGTATTGCCGGGTGGTACCGTTAACGCTGATACCATTCGTGGTAACGAGCAAGCCCATAGCATCATAAAAGCTATTAATGACAGCGATAAGACTTTAGCTGTTATCTGTCATGCGCCTTGGACACTTATTAATACTGGTATTGCTAAAGGTAGAACCTTGACGGCCTATCATTCCTTACAGACAGATTTAGAGAATGCCGGAGCAACTTTCGTTGATGAAACCGTGCAGGTCGATGGTAACTTAATCACTTCACGCAACCCAGATGATATTGATAATTTCGTTGAAGCTATCGATAAAGCACTGTCTAAATGAGCCGTTTTTTACAGATACTAATACATTCTAAAAATTAGATAATTTTGATAACCAATCATTTAACAATGATAACTTAACTTACAGAGGATATTATTATGACACAGCCTAACCCAAACGATACTAAGCTTGAACAGCAGCGTTCAGAGTCAGCAGAAGCGTCTCTTAAGAGCCAGACAGAAGACAACCACACGACAGATAGTGAAGCTGCAGCAGATCGTATTGCTGATAATGTAAAAGAAGCTAAGAAAGATAAGTAATAGCTTAATTTTCAGTAAGTATTCATTGAATGCCAAGACAACAACAGGTCAACGCAATCAGATAGGGAAATAATATGGATAAGTCAGAGAAAAACATGGACACAGAAGAGCAGCGGATCGAAAAGCTAGCTGACGACATCAACCCAAAAGAAGATAAGAGTCCTGATAGCTTAGCCGAGGCAACAACTGCCCCTTTAGATAATGATGCTTTAGGCGGAACTGCTAAAGAAGACGATCTGAATAAAAAGTAAGCTAACTGATAACTATCGATACTTTTGCCATGTCTACTCTAGTTTATATAATTTAAACTACAAATAGCTTAGAGTGGACACGGCTTAAATTGTAAACGGTTCAAACTACTGCGAATAATTGCTGCTAGTTGAGCCGTTTTTTGTTATACTAGCGCCAAGTTTTAATAGGGAAGGCTTATAGTCTTTAGACTACAGACTTACCATTACGATAATTTTATCAACGTCATGGTTTCACCGACTTGGTATTGCTTATATCTTAAATTGAAGCTAACCACCTAAGCTTGCTTGTCAATAGGGTAACTCTAGTAATGCAGGGTTGCCCTGAATGAGAAGTGGGCTATTTTATTTACTTTATAGTTTGATAACCGTTCAAATTGATTGAATAAGTTATTTAACTCTTAGCATTGCTGGAGACTATTATGCTAACGAATACCGATCGCGAACAAATCATCGCCCAATACCAACGCGGCGAAAACGATACTGGCTCACCAGAAGTACAAGTTGCTCTATTGAGTGCTCGTATCAACGATCTACAGAACCATTTTAAAGAGCACAAAGGCGATCATCATAGCCGCCGTGGTCTTATCCGTATGGTTAACACTCGCCGTAAACTACTTGATTACCTAAAAGGTAAAGATCTTGGTCGTTATTCTACTTTGATCAACCAGTTAGGTCTGCGTCGTTAATTTAACCTCTACCGATAAGGTAGATGAGATTAATACAGCAAGACTTGAGCAGTATAAGACGGTGTGGAATAGTTTCACACCGTTTTTTTATGCCGTATGGATAGTTGACCCATTATCATTATTTGAAGTGGTAAACCAGATTGTAAAATAGCAGAGGTCGCAAAGCCTGTTATGACAATAACCAGTCGCTAACATAAAGAGTGCTTAGGGTTGCAATTAATTGGTCAATGGCCACAAATCTCTGTAAAATAGGCGATGGTATAAAAGTGCTATCAAGATTATTGATACTAGTAGCGTTATCAAGTTTATAAAGAAGTAAAATATAATATATGGATTTTTATTCAGTGCCAGTACTTGCACATTAGTTAATATAAGCACATAAGTTACTATAGGCGCGGTGGAGCTTGGTTTGTTTAGCTTATCGATAGTCGTCAGGCGCCAAAGCATTTATTAAAAGTTTTAACGAGCGATACGCGCGCTGTTTATACAGGCGACTATCATTTTCGTCATTCAACATTAGGAAAAAATTTATATGTCAAACCAGTCAATGTTTAATACCATTACCCGTGAGTTTCAATATGGCGACCAGCAAGTCGTTATCGAGACTGGCCGTGTTGCCCGTCAAGCAAACTCTATTATGGTACATATGGGCGGTGTTACGGTTTTAGTTGCAGCGGTCGTCAAGTCTGACGCTAAAGAAGGTCAAAACTTCTTCCCGTTGACCGTTAACTATCAAGAAAAAATGTATGCTGCGGGTAAAATCCCAGGCGCTTATGGCAAACGCGAAGGCCGTGCTAGTGAAAACGAAACCTTAACCTCACGTCTTATCGACCGTCCGATTCGTCCGTTATTCCCTGAAGGTTATGTCAACGAAGTTCAAATCACAGCGACGGTTGTCTCGTCAGATAAGACTCAGTCTGCTGATATCGCAGCCCTCATTGGTGCTTCAGCGGCACTGGCTATCTCTGATGCGCCATTCAATGGCCCTGTAGCAGCGGCGCGTGTTGGCTTTATGAATGGCGAATACGTCCTAAACCCAACACTTGAACAGCTCGAAGAGAGTGATCTTGATCTAGTGGTTGCTGGTACTAAGTCTGCTGTACTGATGGTTGAATCTGAGGCCGCTGAGCTCTCAGAAGATCAAATGCTTGGTGCGGTACTCTACGGTCATGAGCAGCAGCAAATTGTCATCGATAATATTATCTCGCTAGCTGAGGAAGTCGGTACGGCTAAGCAGCAGTATGAAGCACCAAAGACCGATGAGAAGCTAGAATCTGCTATGAAAGAGCAGTTCGGCGCGCAAGTGGCTGATGCTTATAGCATTAAAAACAAGCAAGATCGCTACACGAAACTTGATGAAATTAAAGACGCCGCTATCGAAGCGCTAGCAGGTGATAGCGAGTCTGAGGACTACAGTAGCAAAGTCGCTGAGCTAAAAGACATCTATAATGACCTTAAGTATCGTACGGTACGTGACAACATCTTGTCAGGTAAGCCGCGTATCGACGGCCGTGATTTGGATACTGTGCGTGCGCTAGACGTACAAGTTGGCGTGCTTCCTTATACGCATGGTTCAGCATTATTTACTCGCGGTGAGACTCAGGCGCTAGTGACCACCACTTTGGGTAACAGCCGTGATGTCAATATGATTGACTCATTAGCGGGTACGATCCGTGATCATTTCATGTTGCATTATAACTTCCCGCATTTCTCAGTGGGCGAGACCGGCCGCGAAGGCATTCCAAAGCGTCGCGAGATTGGTCATGGTCGCCTAGCGCGCCGCGGTGTGCAAGCGATGCTACCAGACAGCGAACGCTTCCCGTATGTCATCCGCGTGGTATCAGAGATCACAGAATCAAACGGTTCTTCTTCTATGGCTTCTGTTTGTGGTGCTAGCCTTGCCTTGATGGACGCAGGCGTGCCACTTAAAGCACCAGTCGCTGGTATCGCTATGGGTCTAGTGAAAGAAGGCGAGCGCTTTGCGGTCTTATCTGACATCTTAGGTGACGAAGATCATCTTGGAGACATGGATTTTAAGGTTGCTGGTTCTAAAGACGGTATCACCGCCCTGCAAATGGATATTAAAATCGAAGGCATTACGCCGGACATCATGGAGCAAGCGCTTAAGCAAGCTCATGCGGGTCGTATCCATATCTTAGATGCAATGAATAAAGTACTGCCTGAGAGCCGTACTGAAATCAATGCGCATGCACCGAACTATGCAGTGATTGAGATCAACCCTGATAAGATTCGTGACGTCATCGGTAAAGGCGGCGCGATGATCCGTCAGCTAACTGAAGAGACAGGTGCTGTCATCGATATCGATGATGCTGGTACCATCCGTATCTTTGGCGAAAACAAAGCCGCAACCAAAGCCGCTATCGGTAAAATCGAAGCGCTTACTGCTGAGGTTGAAGTCGGTAAAACTTATGAAGGTACTGTCGCGCGTATCGTAGACTTTGGCGCATTCGTGAACGTCTTACCAAATACAGATGGTCTGGTACACATCTCACAAATCGCTGAAGAGCGTGTCGAGAATGTTTCTGACTATCTATCTGAGGGCCAAACCGTTAAAGTCTTAGTACAAGACGTCGATAACCGTGGTCGCATTAAGCTGACTATGAAAGGCGTTGAGCAAGATGCCGCTGCTGAATAAATAGTTTTAGCTCAATCTAATTGAGTACAAATACAAAAACCGCTCTAGCTTCATAGTTAGGGCGGTTTTTGTATGGGTTTTGCTTCTGAATAATATGATGAAAGTAATTTGTACTTTACAATGTTGAGTGTCGTAAGCTGCACGCAACATCCTGCTAAATTAAGTTAAAATCACCGCTATTTAAGAAAACTTATAAAACACGGTTACTCCTTATGATGCAACAAATCTTGGATGACATTACCGCCCAAATGGCGCTAGAGACAGAGCGCGGAAAAGTGGCAGATTACATTCCGCAGCTCGCCCATGTCGACCCCAATCAATTCGGCATTGCTGTTGCGACCCCGGATGGGCAAATGTACTCGGCAGGCGACGCCAAAACGCTGTTCTCTATACAAAGTATTTCCAAAGTATTTACATTAACCCTTGCGCTGAGCAAACTCGGCAGCGCGCTTTGGCGTCATGTCGGCCGCGAACCTTCGGGTGATCCTTTTAATTCGATCACTATACTAGAATATGAATCGGGCAGGCCGCGCAACCCTTTTATCAATGCAGGCGCCATTGCTGTGGTCGATGCGATAATGCTCGGACGCGAGCCCACAGAAATATTAGATGAAATATTGCAGTTTGTGCACTTTATCGCAGACGATGAGACGATCTGCTTTGACTACAAAGTAGCGACGTCTGAGATTGACCACGAAGATCGCAACGCGGCGCTTGCGCATTTTATGAAATCCTTCGGTCATCTACAGCACAATGTCGATAACATTCTCAACACTTATTTTTATCAATGCTCGATTGCGATGAGCTGTGAGCAGTTGGCCCGTGCCGGTCTGTTTTTGGTCTCCAATGGCGTCAATCAACCCACAGGGGCAAAGGTAATCAGCCCGCAGCAATCTAAGCGGATCAATTCGTTGATGATGATGTGTGGTCACTATGATGGCTCTGGAGAGTTTGCTTATCAGGTGGGTCTACCGGGTAAAAGCGGCGTCGGTGGCGGTATTCTTACCATAGCACCAGGCAAAGGCGCAATTGCAGTATGGTCACCGGGCCTAAATTCAGTCGGCAACTCGAAACTTGGGACCAAAGCTTTAGAGCTACTCGGAGAGCAGACAGGCTGGTCTGTTTTTTCAAAATAATTAAGCTCTAAGGGCTTGTTGGTAGCAATAATATGTCAAAGATTTTGGATATAAAAAACCACTAGTGGCGATATATAGAATAAAGTTCTTTTAAAACGTTAACGAAAAATCCAATGCCGAATGCTTAAAAGTAAACATCCGACATTGGATTCGTAGCACTTTAAACTTCGAAGCTGATCAATTAAAGGGATTATTCTTGGTCTAGCTGATCGATCATACCTTGATACTTGTCCTTACGAGCGACAATCTTTTCGCGTCTCTCTTCTGCCGTCGCGATGAGGTTTTTTGCAACTTCTAAGCTTTTATCAAACGCAGCCAGTTCAAGGTCTGCAGCATCGACAAGTTTACCGAGCATCATAGCCGTCGCTTTTTCAGAGACGTCTTGAGTCATGCCGCCAGTATCAGAGGTCAGGTCATCTTTGAGCTTTGAGGCCCACTGATAAATACCTGCCATAGCTGAGCTAGATTTGTCCTCTTTATCAGCACTATCTTTCTTGCCAGCTTTACTGTCTTGCGAGTCTTTATCATCTTCGCTAGGTTTAGACTTCTCTTTATCACTGCTAGCTTTGTTTTTAGCATTGTCTGCTTTATTAGACGTTTGCTCTTTATCAGTGTCTTTATCTTTGCTCGCTTTTTGCGACTGGTCATCTTTGTCATTATTCGATGTTTGGTCGACTGACTGTTTTAGATCTTCGATGCTGTCTTTAGTTGAACTGTCTTTAGCCGAGCTGTCTTGACTATCTTCTTCAAAATCATGCGCTTCGTTATACTCTTCAAAGTCGCCATCTTCATAGACCACAGTATCGTCTTTGACGACTTCTACGCCTGTAACTGTATCATTATCATAAGACTGCGTCTGATCTTGATTTGCTTGAGTTTGATTAGAGCTATTATTGTTGTTTGACATTGTTGTTTATCCTTTATAAAAGTGAGTTAAGATTTATCTCATACTCTTAAAAAGGATGTTAAGGGATGATCTGAGCTTAAACAAGGTGTTGATATCAAACTACTATTTAACGGCTACAGAAGTAAACACGATAAGGAGTTGCTGCATATACAGTAACTCTTTACTCGTATATGACAACATAAATAAAGAGCGCTCTGCGGCAGGTTTATCGAGAGTATATCCTACTATGGGTTGTCAGCGATGAACTGTGCTAATAACTCAGCTATATGCTCACCTTGATCTTCTTGCAAAAAATGACCGGCGTTAGCAATTGTAGTATGCTTTTGACCTTTGGTACCTGGTATCAGCTTTTGCATAATTTTATCTCCGCCTGCAGTCACAGGGTCGGAGTCCGCAAATAGAGTGATAAAAGGCTTAGTCCATTGACCAAGCTTGCCCCAAGCGGCGCGGTTAGCCTCTGAGGCGGGATCATCAGGCGTCGTTGGCACTAGTATAGGGAACTGCCTTGCGCCTTCTTTGTAGGTCTCATTAGGGAAGGGCGCGTTGTATGCATCTATGGTCGCCTGTGATAATTCAGTAGTTGTACCGCCGTTGATGATACCGCCAACATGAAACTCTGGCGTGTCCTGTGAGAACTGCTGCCACTGACGAAAGCTCTCACCAGGGTCATGATCGCCGGTGGGAAGCATGGTGTTGCCAGCCGCGACTCTCGCAAAGCGCTCAGAGTTATCCGCGACAAGTCGTAGCCCAATCAGACCGCCCCAATCTTGACAAAACAGAGTGATATTTTGCAAATCTAGCTGCTCCACTAGCGATTGCATCCAGTCAACATGGCGCTGATAAGTGTAGTCGGTACGTGAGGCCGGCTTGTCCGAGCGCCCAAATCCTGGCAAGTCCGGCGCGATAACACGGTGTCCCGCTGCGGTCAGAATCGGTATCATTTTGCGATACAGGTAGCACCATGACGGCTCACCATGCAGTAGTAATATAGGGTCAGCGTCTTTATTACCTTCATCTAGATAATGTACGCGCAGCTCGCCGCCGTCGCCATCAGCAACCATCAAATAATTTGGCGCAAAATCGAAGTCAGGTAGATTATCAAAATGCGAGTCGGGAGTTCTGAGGGTTTTCATAGACAGTCCTTTTGTCAGAAAATTATAATACTGTAGATCGCGACGCTTTATATCAAAATGCTTTAAGTCGCGGCATTCGTCGCCGCTTAACGACAGTCTCGCTCGTCGCTTTAGTCATTAAGTAGTAAGCACTGTTTTTAGCATATTTTGATTTTACTATACAGGGTATTTTACAAAACACGCTTTGAACACGGGTGATGAGTCAAAATTATACAATAGCCACTTTGTAAAGTAGCCTCCTTTATAGCGAAAGGCTCTTAGGAGTATGCACTGCAATACGTAATTTAGGGAGCGCTTGCAAGTGCTGATTAATCAAGGGTAGAACCACTGAATGCCAATCCAAAGGAAGAGCCGTCGTCTCTGTCGTCAGACCAGTACGGTTAGGTTCAGTCCTATTAGCAGAGCTAGAGGCGAGGAGGGGACGCGCTAATAAAGCGGCTTTGCGGACGCCTTGATAGCGAATCAGCGGCATCAGCTGCTGTTGCAGATCTATCAAAGCTGCAGTGAGCCAGCGGGTGCGAGCAGAATGATAAGGGTGATCAGAGATGACTAAATTGGCAATGTAGTTTGGCTGATTACCATTATGCGCGGCGCTAAGACCGGCAAGCTCACGTTGACGCTTGTGTAGTAAGCAGCTGCCAACCATTAGGCTGCCATCACGGCACGCGCGATGGTAACGCTGATAGTTGTCAGGATAAAGCGTCTTGCAGCGCGTTAATACTGAATCTAACAGGACGCCAGCGCTATTGACGGGTAAGATAAGGACTTGCGCGTTACTGTTCAAAATAGGCGTATGGGTTTGCTCGATAGTAGCCATGACGATAGTCCTATTGTTGATAGCTTTGATAAGTCAGCGCTTACTAACTAGATTATCATTGAGCCGCTTGCTCTGCTTCTAATTCAGCGATTTGTCGTTCGAGTAATTCGATTTGCTGCGCTTTCATTTGCATCAAGCTCTTAGTCATCTCAATTTGCTCAGCATCGATGTTCTCCTGCTCTTTTAGGCGCTGATGCTCATCAGCTAAGCGGTCGATCTCTTCTTTGGCGAGCGTATCAGTCTCTGGTATAGGTGCATCGGTAATAGCCTTCGAGCTCGGTATGGCTACATTCGATTTATTCTCAGTGGCATTATCTTTACTAGCGCTCAAATTTTCATCAACAATACTGTCATTGCTAGAGCCATTAATAGCATCATTATCACTCTTGGTATCCGACTCGATAATAGCATCTTCTGCGCTAGGGTCTGTACTAGGGTCGGCAGAGCGAGCCGCTTCATTTTGCTGAGATACTGTCGGCGGCGCGACCATAGGTGCGACTGTGGTATCAGAAGAAGGCTGCGACCAAAACAGATAGCCGATGATAAGAATAGGCAAAAGTAATATCGCCACTAGCCATTTTTTATGACGTGGTTTTGCAGACTGGTGTTTTTTGCCTTTGCTAAAGGTAGAATGTGGTTTTTTGGAAGTCATACGCTTGCCAGTGGCTACTAGAAGTCAGGTGGCTATACTATAACAAAACTATAGCAAACTAAAAGTAAAAAGCCTATCTGTTGATAGGCCTTGAGAATAAAGACAGAATTATAAAATACTTATTGCTGCGCTCAAGGTTTAAACTTAACTGTACCATGAGTGCCAGTCGGCATAGCATCGCGTGCTAGCTGATCCTCAAGATGTTTTTTTGCGCTGACCTCATCAGAATCAGGGCGACGCTCGCTATGATCGCACTGGGTGCATTCGATATATTCATCCGCTTCCGGAACGAATATATTGACTTGCACAATAGCATCTAACGCTTGACATTTAGGACAGCGCACCCCTGCCAAAAATCGGCGTTTAGGGCGCTCAGATTGATAACGCATTAGCCGGCCTCATTTGATATCTGTGTATTGGCAGCTTTGCTATCTACCATGTCAAAACCGCTATGGCGCAGTAAAGCGTCAATACTCGCGCTGCGACCACGGAAGTTCTCGAAATTGGTTTTAGCAGGCAAGCTGCCTCCTACTGACAGTATGGTATCGCGAAACGCTTTGCCAGTACTGGGATTAAAAATACCTTCTTCTTCAAACTTACTAAACGCATCAGCAGATAATAGCTCAGCCCATTTATAAGAATAGTAACCCGCCGCATAGCCGCCTGCGAAGATATGGCTAAAGCCATTGGCAAAGCGGTTATAATCAGGCGTATCCATGATAGCGATATCGGCGCGTACCGCGTTTAGTGTCGCTAAAATACCTTCGTAATCGGGCGCGGGCGTTTGCGCGTGAATGAGTAAATCAAACAAAGCAAACTCGACTTGGCGCAGCGTTTGCATACCGCTTTGGAAGTTTTTGGCGGCAAGCAGGGCGTCAAGTTTGTCTTGCGGTAGCGGCTCGCCCGTCTCGACGTGACTGCTAATAAGCGCAATCCCTTCAGAGTCCCATGCCCAGTTCTCCATAAATTGGCTCGGCAGCTCGACGGCGTCCCATTCCACACCATTGACGCCGGCCACATCGCCGACGCTCACTTGTGTTAGCAAATGGTGCAGACCATGACCGAACTCATGAAATAGGGTCAATACTTCATCGTGAGTGAGTAAGCTGGGTTTACCGGCGAGGGCTGGTGTAAAGTTACCGACCATAAAGCACACAGGCAACTGCTCATAACCCTCATTATCATAGCGATAGCGCGCTTGGAAGCCACTCATCCAAGCGCCGCCGCGCTTACCACTGCGCGCAAACAAATCGAAATAAAACCCACCAATCAAGCTATCATCGCTATCGAATAGCTGATAAAAGCGCACGTCATTGTGCCAAAGCGAAGCGGACGTATTCGCTTCATTATCCGCTGAGTCTTGCTCAATAACGGTGATGCCATAAAGTCGCTCAACAATGGCAAATAATCCCTCAATGACTTTGGGTAAAGGGAAATAAGGACGTATGGCTTCTTGGGATAGATTGAACTTATTTTGCTTCACTTTTTCGGCGATATAAGCGTTATCCCAAGGCTGTAAGTCGGTAATACCATACTCTTTGGCACACTCTTGTAACTGCGCTAGATCTTGCTGGGCAACGGGTGTTGCCTTGGCCGCTAAGCTGCGTAAAAACGTCTCGACCTCAGCGACGTTATCCGCCATCTTCGTCGATAGTGACACCTCGGCATAGTTATCAAAGCCAAGCAGCGCCGCTTTTTGTTCGCGTAGCTGTAGGATGTCACTCATGATATCGGCGTTGTTTAACGACTCACCTTTGGCGTTGGTATGAGTATCAAACTCTGAGGCGCGCGTGACATAAGCTTTGTATAAAGTTTCGCGGAGCTGACGATCATCGGCGTGTGTCATCACGGCTAAATAAACAGGAATATTGAGCGTCGCCACATAATAAGGCGTCGGCAGCGCATCGATTTCAGCTTGCGTTAGCTTATCACAGGCCAGCTGATGAGCCTTATACTGCTCGCCTGCATCGGCTAGCAGACCAAGACCGCTCTCCGTTACCCCTGCCAATTGCTCATTTTGTAGAGGCAAAGCATAAGCTTGGGTTGCATCCAAGATGTGATCGGAGAAAGTGGCGGACAGAGTCGATAGCTTGCTTTGAATAGTGGCAAACTGCTCTTGCTGCGCTTTTGGCAGCGCTACCCCTGATAGCTCAAACCTTTGTAGCGCCAAAGCAATCGCCCGTGTGCGCGCAGGCTCAAGCTGAGAGTAGAGCTCTGTATCCTCAGCGATCGCTTGGTAGCGCTCAAAAAGCGGCTTGTGCTGCCCAACACGAGTACCATAAGCCGATAACATCGGTAGCAACTCGTGGTGCACGTGGCGAATATCATCATTACTCATCACGCTATTAAGATGCGACAACACGCCCCAACTACGATCTAGTGCTAAATTAATATGATCGAACTGCATGATATCATCAAGCGCTTGTTCCGCGCGTATCGGGGTAGAGTCTTGGTCTTGAGAGGCACTGAGCTGATCCAAAAAGTCATTGGCTTCATCGATAGCTTTCGTGACTTGTTGTTGTAAATGATTAGGCGTTGCTGAAGGAAAATCAACAAGGCGCAAATGGGTCGCTAAAGCAGTCATAAAAATATCCAAAGTAAGGGTTAAAAATAGGTATAAGATAAAAGATGGGTATGTTTGGTGGAGAATGCAAGCCGCAAGCTTTTATAGCTATAGCGAATTATAGCGAGTGTTTTTCGCATACTATGTCATGGCTCTGATGCTATAGCTCGTGCCCAATAAGTCGATATGTTAATGACGTCCTGCTATTGGCACGAACGCTTATTGCTGCATTTTTGATGGGATTGAGCGATAGCCAGCGGTATGATGAATCTAGGATTTATTTTAATTTGCTTACAAAGCCTTATCATTTGCTTGCAAAGCAACCATATAGCTTATAGAGTGAAATTGCTAGCATCATAATTGTTAAGACAACAATCACTTAAAGATAAACACTAAAAGACAATCACCAATAGAAAAGCACTGAAAGACTAGCACTAAAAAACAAAACTACTAGAAAACAAACGATAATAAAATAAGGAGCATGATTTATGAAAGCGACGCTTAAGAGTTTACGCGAAACCAAAGCAAACCCTGCGGTAAGTATCTTTGTCAAAACCCACCGTGAGCATCCTGCAAACGAAAAAGATCCTATTGCCCTAAAGAACCAGCTAAAAGTTGCCGAAGACCGTCTAAATAAAGAATATGATAAGCAGACCGCAACAACGATTTTAGAAGGTATTCACGCCAAGATAGATGAATTAAATCATAATTATAACCTCGATACTCTAGCTATCTTTGCAAGTACAGATGATGTACAAGTGGTGCGTATGCCTATAGATACGACTGAGCGGGTAGTCATCTCCGATAGCTTTGCAACACGTGATTTAGTCCGTGATATGGCAAGCGCAGTACACTTTTATGCGGTGGTCATTACCCGTAATATGGCGCGCTTGATTGAAGCCTCTAATGATCGCGTAGTAGCAGAGTTTCAGCCTGAGGATGATAAGCAAAACAATATGGAAAACATACCTTTCCCTATTGATAACAACGGCTTATATATGACTAGCGATGGTGGTTCGGATCGTTCATCAAATAACGAAAGCAGCCATCTAAAAGAGTTCTTTAACCAAGTCGATAAAAGCGTACAAGAGCTATGGGGTGAGCATAAGCTACCTCTAGTTATCGTCGGTGATGCAAAAAATATCGGTTACTATAAAGAAGTCTGTGACCGTCCTGATAATATCATCGCTACAGTATCCAATGTGACCAATCTAGATGATGGCAGTGCTCAGCATATCATCGATAGTGTGCAAGAGTCGGTGGAAGAGTATCGCAGCTCATTACATACTGAGGCGATGGGCGAGATTGACAAAGCACGCGGTGCCAGTATGCTACAGACTGACCTACAAGAAGTCTATCGCAGTGCCTTTCAAGGCGCCGGCGAGACCCTATATGTGCGTCGTTGGTACATCCAGCCAGCTAAGATTGACGAAAAAGCGCAGTCTTTAACCCCTGTAGATGATGCATCGGGAGAAGGGGTTACTGATGATGCGATTGGCGTTATCATCGAGCACGTTATGCATAACGGCGGTGATGTTATCTTCTTACCTGAAGAGATTATGGGTGAAGATCAGCCGATCGCTCTGGTTACTCGCTACTAGTCAGCGTCCATGAAGTCATGATTAATGAATAAGTCATGGCCATAAAGCGTAAATAGATCTAAACAGAGCATTGGTTCGCTACGGATCAATGCTCTTTTATCTTAACCCTATGGTTAGGTAGTGGTTTCACTATCAATTTATGAGACCCATCCCTTTTCTTAGCTCAAGAATGCCAACTCTATGACTACACAATCTTTTATTTTAACCAGTTACAACATACATAAAGGCATGTCGCCACTGAATCGGCAGGTCAAAATGCAAGGTATTGCCCAAGCATTAGAGTCCATCGGTTCTGATGTACTGTGCTTACAAGAAGTGCAAGGCCAAAATCTCAAACGCAATATGCAATACAATGAGTATCCCGATCAGTCGCAGCATGAGTGGTTTGGTGAATATCTGCAACTACAAAACAGCTATGGCAAAAACTCAGAGTACGAAAACGGTCATCACGGTAATGCAGTATTAAGCCGCTTTCCATTAGATCCTAAACACAATGTCAATATTACGGTGAATAAACTGGAGCAGCGCGGGGTACTACATTGCGAAGTACAGCCTTTAGGGTGGGAGAAGCCACTAGTTATCTTGTGCGCGCATTTGAACCTCTTTGAGCGCGATAGAGTTAAGCAGTACGAAGCGATTAGTCAATATATGCGTAACGAGATCGATGATGATCAGCCGCTTATTTTGGCCGGCGACTTCAATGATTGGAAGCGGATGTCTTGCGATAGACTAGCTTCTAATCTAGGCATGATAGAAGCGTTTAGACACTGTCATGGCAAGCTGTCTCCAACCTTTCCTGCTAAGCTGCCAGTACTCAGTCTGGACCGGATATATGTGCGTAACCTAAAAGTCAAAGACGCGTGGGTGCACACTGGCAAGCCTTGGTCTACCTTGTCTGATCATCTACCGATTAGCGCTGAGTTTACACTGGTTTGAGCGTATATATAGCCTATACGAAACAGTATAGGCTACTACTGATCGAAAAATGACAATCATTTAAGAATAACAAGCACCTAAAATAAATCGAAAACACAAGGAAGATAATTATGTCTACTGTCTCACTGCCTACTAGTCAACATGCCGTTGTCATCCGTGAATTCGGCGAGCCTGAAGTTATGAAGTATGAGGAGGGTATCGATGTTCCTCAGATTGACAAAGAACAAGTATTAATTAAAGTGGCTTATGCCGGTATCAATCCGGTTGATTATAAGACTCGCCAAGGCAAAGGCTGGGGGGCTGACAACATTCAAAAAAATCAATTCGATCATAATCAGCCGGCTATCCTAGGTTTTGATGTAGCAGGAGAGGTGGTCAAAAGTAATAGCGCTGATTTTGCAGTAGGTGATAAAGTAGCTGCGCTAAGCTTTGATGGCAGTTGTTATGCCCAGTACGTTGTCGTTGATAGCAAACTACTGGCTAAAGTTCCGGACAACGTCAGCTTAAAGCAAGCAGGCGCTTCGCCTTGTGCCGGACAGACGGCGCTACAGTTTGTGCAGTTTGCTGATATAAAGGCAGGCGAGCATGTAGTAATGAATGCGCCAGCAGGCGGTGTGGGGCAGCTAGTCGTGCAGTTATTGATGAAAAAAGCGGCACAAGACAATATCAAGCTTACCGTGATTTGCTCGCCTGAGAAGTATGACAAGCTTGATCGTTTGATTGATAAAAGCAAGCTTGCCGGCTGGATTGACTACACCGAAGATAAGGCTTTTCCAGATCTACAAGCCGATGTATTACTTGATTTAGTCGGTGATGATGCTGGGGTAAAAGCACTAAGTACCCTGAAATCTGATGGCCGAGTTTATGTATTGCCTACTATCTGGGTGGATAAACTCAAAGCCGCTGGCAGTGAGGCACTCACTATCGAAGGTTATGCGGTTAAGCCTAATGGCGAAGATATGGCAAGCGTCTTGCAGCAAGTTGCTGATGGTACTCTCAAGCTGCATATTCAAAACAGCTATCCTTTATCAGAGACGGTAGCGGCTCATACTGAGCTGCAAAAGGGCGATACCTTTGGCAAGATCGTCTTAGAAGTCTAAGTTTAAAGCAACCATAATCAGTATAAGTACAGCAAAGCTAGATAAAGAGAGCCTTTATCTAGCTTTTTTAGATCGTCAGCAAAGCTAAAATTATCGCTATCGAAGTCGTGTTTCTAACTAAACAGTAGTCGCTGTTTTAGCCCGTTAGTTTTTATCACCAAGGATCATACGTCGAAATGTCAGACTAATTCGGCCTTCGCTGACCGTTTTAGTCTTAGTAATAGTGTGCTTCCAGTGGCTTTGGGTTTCGCCATGCATGACAATCAACTGCCCGGACTCAAGATAAAGCTCGACTTTGACGGGCTTATTTTCATGCCTATTCTTTTTATGTTTAAAAACAAACTTACGGGTAGCGCCTAGTGACAATGCCGCGATGATAGGCTGACTCCCTAGCTCCTTTTCGTCATCGGCATGGTAGCCCATACCTTCACTACCGCTCGGATAGTAGTTGAGCAAGCAGGAGTTAAAAGTCACAAAGATACCAATGCTAGCTAATTGCTGCTCAACAAGCTGTTTCACGTGAAAAACAGACTTTGTCCAAGGTACAGCTTGCCTTGTGTGACCCGAATACTGATAGCTCAAGCCCTCATCTCCCATCCAAACGATTTGCCGCTTGGTGATATGTGTTTTACCAAATAAAGTGACGATATCGGCCTGCCAAGGCAGCTCATGCAATAAGGTCTGATAGAGGGTGTCGCTATCTTTGATTACCACACCGAAATCATTAACCTTACCGTCATAAGACAAGAGATTATCAGTGGGATGTGGCGTGAATAGATCCATCATAAGCTAAAATTTTAACGATTAATTCCACGATTAAACTGTTGCACAATAACCTCAGCGCATTGCTTTGGAGCTTCTATAGGCAATAGATGGCCGTTCTCTGGCATGATATGCAGCTGATTGGCAGGAACGAACTTTTTCCAATTACGGCGCACTTTATCATTGATAAAAATAGTCGGCTTACCAATAATAAGCTGGTAGGGGACAGCTGTTTTAGCCAGTTTTTTCAGCGCATCATCAATATAAGGAATACCAAAATAGTTGGCAATCTCTTGCTTAGGACTAAAGATAAAAGTATAACGATTATCTGCTTGCTGAATTAAGCTTTCTTTGGCAAATAAATACAGGTCATTATCAGCGACACGCCGATAAGCGTTTTTTTCACGTAGACTATCGTAGTACTCATCGATACTGACCCAAGTTGCCTTTTTGGTTAATGCGCTTTTGAAGGGCTGGCGCTTTAGTTTGATACTGCGAGGTATCAGCTTATAAAGCAGCGCTTGTGATTTGGTAAAAGTGACAGGCTCGATAAGGTACAGCTCAGAGAACAAATCAGGGCGTTTGGCGGCGGCCATAGCGGTAGCGGTAGCACCTTGCGAATGACCAATACCGATGACAGGACCGTCTTGAGTCTGCTCCAAAAACTTGATCAATAAATCAGCATCTTGCTCGCGGGTTAACACTTTTGCTTTAGGTTTATCATACCAATAGCCGCGCATGGCAAGCGCGCTGATATCAAAATCTGTGGCAAGCTCCGACAATAGCGGCTTGTAATTACCTACCGTAAAGCCATTACCTCCATAAAAATGCGCTTTGGGGCGAGCAGAGCCACGTTTAGTGGACTCATTTAAATTGCCCGAAACCAAATCGTTTAGAGTCAAATTGCTTAGAGTATAGTAACGCGCTTGCTTATTATCCAGAGTAATACGTTTAGCAAATTCTTCCATGATGCTAGAGCCTTTTTTATCATAAGAATTAAGTTTAAATCGTTTGGTTTTAGGGCTGAAGCTTGCAAGCCAAAATTAGCTCTCTGCGCCCAAAAACCCGCCACTTTGACGCTGCCAAAGCCCAGCATAAACGCCGTTTAATGCTAGCAGCTCTTCATGACTGCCTTGCTCGATAATACGCCCGCGATCCATCACCACTAGCCTGTCGAGCGCGGCGATAGTGGAGAGGCGATGGGCAATGGCGATAACGGTTTTGCCAGTCATGATGTCGTTGAGACTTTCAGTAATAGCATATTCAATCTCAGAGTCGAGCGCGCTAGTGGCTTCATCTAATAATAAGATCGGTGCATTTTTAAGCATGACGCGCGAGATCGCGATGCGTTGGCGCTGCCCGCCTGAGAGTTTAACGCCGCGCTCACCGACTTGGGTATCAAGGCCGGTATTGCCTTTATCATCATACAGATCTTTGATGAAATCCCAAGCCTGCGCTTGCTTAGTGGCAACAATAATCTCTTCGTCAGAAGCATCAGGTCGACCATAAGCGATGTTTTCGCGGATCGTACGGTGCAGTAGAGAGGTGTCTTGCGTGACCATACCGATCTGCGCACGTAAGGAGTCTTGCGTGACTTCATCGATCGCTTGGCCATCAATACAGATCTTGCCGCTATCGACATCGAAGAATCTCAACAGTAGGTTGACTAAGGTTGATTTACCCGCGCCTGAGCGTCCGACGAGACCGATTTTTTCTCCTGGTTTAATATCTAGATAAAAATTATCTAACAGTTTTACTTCTGATTTGGTTAAAGCGCTGGAAGGCTTAATCTCATCGATGCGCTCGCCTTCAAGATCCGTCACATTCTCACTCTCATAGCTAAAGTCGACATGATCAAACACGATATGTCCGTCTGTGACTTTGAGCTCCTGCGCATTCGGCACATCAACGATAGTTTGCGGAGCAGATAGGGTGCGCATGCCGTCTTGTACCGTACCGATACTCTCAAACAGACTGGCCGTTTGCCACATAATCCAGCGTGTTAGACCGTTTAGACGTAGCGCCATTGCTGTCGCCGCGGCTATAGCGCCGACACCGACCGCGCCTTGTTGCCACAGATATAGCCCGATACCGGCGGTGCTACTGACTAAAATGACGCTGATAAGATGGGTGGAGACTTCTAGATAGCTGACCCAGCGCATCTGCGCGTGTACGGTGCCCAAAAACTGCCCCATGGCATTTTTGGCGTAGCCTAACTCCCGGCGCGAATGGCTGAACAACTTCACCGTCATGATGTTGGCATAAGCATCAGTGATCCGTCCTGTCATTAAGGCGCGGGCATCGGCTTGTACGATAGCTGTGCGTTTGAGCCTAGGAATAAAAAACCAAATAGCTAGCGCGACCAAAACGAACCAAACGACAAAAGGAATCAGTAATAAGCTATCTAAGTTAAATAAAATGACGCTAGTAGTAATAAAATAAACCGTGACATAGGTAAACATATCAGCAACGGTGAGCACCGTATCGCGCACGGCGAGTGCGGTTTGCATCACCTTTGCTGAAACGCGGCCTGAGAATTCATCTTGATAAAACTGCATCGATTGACCCAGCATGCGCTGATGAAAGCGCCAACGCATCTGCATCGGAAACACGCCTTGCAAGGTCTGAAAGTGGATAAAAGATGTCAAAGCAATCCACACCGGACTTGCAAGCATGACAGCGAGCATTAGCAGTAGCATATCGCCTTTTTCAGCCCATAGCATCGCCGGCGTATAGATACCAAGCCAATCGACGATATTGCCGATCCAGGCAAATAGCATCGCTTCATAAACGCCAATGCCTGCCGACAAAATGACAAACAGCAGTAGCCAGCCGCGCAGACCTGTCGTACACGCCCACAGAAACTTTAACAGCCCATCACGAGGTGAGGGCAATGGCATAGGGGTGTCAGGAAAGGCGGATAAGCGGTTTTCAAAAAAACGAAATAGTGCGTTCATAAGTAATAGCAGTACATAAGGATGGTGTAGTAAAAGAAGCGTAGCCTAAATTGACACTGAGATGGGATGGCTAAATTGGGCTCTATTTTAACAAACTTAGCACTCTCTCTTGCTGCCTAATTGTAATTTGTCTACGCCGCTACTGGTGATATGACCATGAAATAGACCGAGTCAAAATTAGTCATTGCTAGTTTAGAAATATATGGTTACATTTAGTCTTTTATTATAAAAGACGGTATCACTGTATCGCTAGATAACAAAAACTAAGGGTTAGAATTAATGATTTATTTAATTATAGCGGTGCTATGTAGCGTTGCTGTTTCTGTACTGCTAAAGGTGCTACGCCAAAAAGATATCGATATTCGCCAGACCATTGTCGCAGGCTATCCTGTGGCTTTTTTATTGACTTTAGTCTTATTAAAGCCTGACATCAGTGCTATCGATACTTTGGGCACAGCTTGGGGCATTATCATTGCACTAGGTATATTACTGCCCTTAGTGTTTGTCATATTAGGCCGTGCTATCGCCGCTATCGGTATGGTTGCGACCGATGCCGCTCAGCGCTTATCGCTGATTATCCCGATTATCGCTGCATTTTTATTGTTTGGCGAGGTATTGACGGGTACGCGTATCTTTGGCTTAGCGCTTGGGTTTTTGGCTTTAGGTGCGCTCGTTTACCGCCCGCAGTCTGTAGCTAATGGCAAAGATAACCATAACGCCGCTGCTTCTTTGACTGCGTCTGCTCATCAAGGCAAGGCGCTGTCCAAAACGCCACTATGGTTATTTGGCGTGTGGGCAGGCTACGGTATTATTGATATTTTATTTAAGCAAGTAGCGAAGCAAGGCGCGGCTTTTCCATTGACGTTATTTGTCAGTTTTGGCTTAGCAGGATTGTTGTTATTTATCTATTTACTGATCACTCGCGTGCGCTGGCAAGGTAGTGCCTTGCTCGCAGGGCTGCTACTTGGCGCATTGAATATGGGTAATATCTATGCTTATGTACGTGCCCATCAGGTACTGTCTGAGTCGCCTAGTATTGTCTTTACCGGAATGAATGTTGGGGTCATCACTGTCGCGACTTTAATAGGTGTTGGCGTGTTTAAAGAGCAGCTGAACCGCATCAACATGCTGGGCATCATATTAGCGATCAGCTGTGTGGCAGTATTATTTCTAGCTTAGAGCGTTTTTAATACCCCTTACAGGCTTTGATATTTTTGCGCTCGTTTTACATTGCAATAATAGGCACGTCGCTTGTGCTATGGTAAGGTAATTTATAAACTATTTGGCTTGTTATCTGACACTTATATAGCCGTCTATAGTGTTATGAGCGCTCGCTTAACCTTTATCTTTTTTGATTTTACTCACAACTATAGGATGCATTTGCAATGGACTATCAAAAACAACTAGAAAAAATAAAAAACGGCACAGGCTTTATTGCAGCTCTTGATCAAAGCGGTGGTAGTACGCCAAAAGCGCTAGAAAACTACGGCGTTACAAGCGCTGATTATAGCAATGATGAAGAGATGTTCGATCAAGTACATCAAATGCGCGCGCGGATTATGACTTGTGACTGCTTCGATGATAAGCGCGTTTTAGGCGCGATCTTGTTCGAGGACACCATGGAGCGTGAGGTTGAAGGTAAACCGACTGCAAATTATCTTTGGGAAGATAAAAACATTGTGCCGTTTTTAAAAGTAGATAAGGGCTTAGCGGAGCAGATGAGTGGCGTACAGGTCATGCGCCCGATGCCAAACTTAGACTTACTACTTGATAAAGCCAAAAAGTATCCGATATTTGGCACGAAGATGCGTTCGGTCATCTATGAGCCTAGCGTCGATGGTATCGAAAAAGTAGTGCAGCAGCAGTTTGATGTCGCTAAGCAAATTATCTCTAAAGGCTTTATGCCTATCGTTGAGCCAGAGGTCAACATCGATAGCGCCGAAAAGCATGAGTGCGAATTGTTATTAAAAGCGGACATCTTACGTAACCTCGATCGTCTAAATGACGATCATCAAGTGATGCTGAAGCTGACCTTGCCAGAAGAAGGCGGGTTTTATCAAGAGCTGATTGACCATCCAAAAGTGCTTAAAGTGGTGGCGCTCTCAGGTGGCTATAGTCGTCAAGATGCTTGTGATAAGCTTGAAGAAAACCCTGGTATGATTGCCAGCTTCTCACGTGCTTTTACTGAAGGCTTGAGTAAGCAGCAAAGCGATAAAGAGTTTGCCGATACCATTGATGCCTCTATCGATAAGATTTATAAAGCATCACAGATTTAAGCACTCTTATCAAGTGAATTGCCTATTAAAAAAGCGCTACTGATTAGTAGCGCTTTTTTATGGGACAAAAATTAATTTTGATTATCATACCTCTTTATACAGCTGACGGCCTTCACTATGGTATTTTTCAGTCATCTCTTTCATACCTTGCTCAATCTCAGCGGTGCTCATAGCGTCTGCGCCTAGACTTTCTTTAGCATCCAAACCTTTAGCGTACTCGCGGACGTTTTGGGTGATTTTCATTGAGCAAAACTTAGGGCCACACATGGAGCAAAAGTGCGCTGATTTGTGCGCGTCTTTAGGCAGCGTTTCGTCATGATATTCACGGGCGGTATCAGGGTCGAGCGCTAGATTGAACTGATCATCCCAGCGAAACTCAAAACGCGCCTTAGATAAGGCATTATCGCGAGCTTGCGCGCCCGGATGACCTTTGGCTAGATCAGCGGCATGCGCGGCGATTTTATAAGTAATAATGCCGTCTTTGACGTCTTTTTTATTCGGTAGGCCTAAATGCTCTTTTGGTGTTACATAGCACAGCATAGCAGTGCCAAACCAGCCAATCATTGCCGCGCCAATAGCACTAGTGATATGATCATAGCCGGGTGCGATATCGGTGGTCAGTGGCCCTAAGGTGTAGAACGGCGCATCATTACAGAGCTCAAGCTGCAAGTCCATATTTTCTTTGATGCGGTTCATCGCCACGTGCCCTGGACCTTCGATCATTACCTGCACATCGTGCTGCCAAGCGATTTTTGTCAGCTCGCCAAGCGTACGCAATTCGCCAAATTGCGCTTCGTCATTGGCGTCTTGTAAGCAGCCAGGACGTAGACCATCGCCTAAGCTAAACGCCACATCATACTGCTTCATAATCTCGCAGATATCCTCAAAATGGGTGTATAAAAAGCTCTCTTTATGATGGGCTAGGCACCACTGCGCCATGATCGAGCCACCACGCGAGACGATACCCGTTAAGCGATTGGCAGTGAGCGGCACATAACGCAGCAGCACGCCTGCGTGAATGGTGAAGTAATCGACGCCTTGTTCGGCTTGCTCGATAAGCGTATCACGGAATATCTCCCATGTAAGGTCTTCAGCGACGCCATCGACTTTCTCTAATGCTTGATAAATAGGCACCGTACCGATGGGTACCGGCGAGTTACGAATCAGCCATTCACGAGTCTCATGAATATGGTTACCTGTCGACAAATCCATGATGGTATCCGCGCCCCAGCGCGTTGCCCATGTCATCTTTGATACTTCTTCATCGATAGACGAACCGAGTGCTGAGTTGCCGATATTGGCGTTAATTTTTACTAAGAAATTGCGCCCGATAATCATCGGCTCAGACTCAGGATGATTGATGTTATTGGGGATGATTGCGCGACCAGCCGCGACCTCGCTACGTACAAACTCAGGGGTAATCACTTTTGGCGTATTAGCGCCGAAGCTCTCGCCGTCGTGCTGACGCATGTCAGTCAGCTCATGCTGCTTTTGCGTCTCGCGAATGGCGATATACTCCATCTCAGGGGTGATAATACCGCGGCGCGCGTAGTACATTTGCGTGACATTGCCGGCTTTGCCCTCACTAATTTTTGCGCGGCGCGGCTTATCGATATGGGCAAAGCGTAGATTGGCTGTGGTGATATCACGCGCACGCGCTTGCCCGTATGAGCTGGATAAACCGCTTAATTGTTCGGTATCACCGCGCTCGGCTATCCAGCCCTCGCGCAGTTTGGGCAAGCCGCGGGTTAGATCGATATCGACATTGGGGTCGGTATAGACGCCTGAGGTGTCATAAACATAAAAAGGTGGGTTTTGCTCCCAGTCGGACTCATCAACGCCCTGAATAGGCGTGGAATCCAGCGTGATCTCGCGCATGGGTACTTGGATATCAGGCCTTGAGCCTTGGATATAGACTTTACGAGAAGCAGGGAGAATGCGGTGCAGGTCACGCGCGTCTTCTTCAAAACGAGTGTCTTGTTGATTACGATGGGCCGGAGTTTTTAGTGCATCCGCCTTTTTGTCAGCGGCGTTTTGTTGGGTCTTTGGAGGTACGGTTGAGGTTGTCATATGCTGTCCTAGCGTGTTGTTTTGAATAAAATCAACACCGCCAGTCGCTGCGGGGATAGCATTCGTTATCTAGGCAAGTTGAGCTTATGAGCAATCGCTAGCGACTAAATCAAAAACCATCTAGCTGCAAATAATTGTCATCGAGCTATGGACGACGCTTGATATCCGCTTTGATTACTTAGCCATGCGTACATTAAGGCTAAAAGTAACCGGGATAAAAAGGCATTTCTGCCCGTCCTTTGTCATAGATAATAAATGCTGAAGACTTCCCTGCGTCGGTACTAACCGCATCAGGTTCGGCGGGTGATCTCTCAGCGAATGTACAAAAGCTTTTTAGCTTATTGTACAACGCACCCCGAGTCTGTCAGTGTTGTCGTGTTTTGAGCTAGTAAGCTTAATACTAGCAGTTTTGATAGTAGCAAATTTGGCTCATAATATATAGCCATTTGCATAGTTTGCTTATAATGGATTAGTTTGCTTGCAGTAAAGAGCTAGGTTTATTTCTCAGGTGTCCAGCCCTGCGCGCGCTCATAATCCTCGTTATCTAAGAACTTCTCACGCTGCTCAGTTAAGAACTTCTTTGCTTCTGGGTCCATCATACTTAGATGGTTTTCGTTGATCAGCATGGTTTGCTGCTCAAGCCACTCCTTCCATGCTTTGTCAGAGACAGTGTCTTGTAGCTCTTGGCCTTTTTTGTTAGGAAAAGGCGGATGCGGCATTTTTGGCAAATCTTGCTGGTACTTACGGCAAAATACAGTGTTGGCTTGCGGATTAAAAGTCTCCGTCATGATGTGCTCCTCATTCATTATGTTTATTGGGCTATAGATGTATCCTCCTATGATAACGGTCTTGGCAAATTTAGCAAAGACTATCGGGTGTAGCAACAGTAACTGTCTATAAACAAGCATGAAAAAACCCACCGTATTGGCAGGTTTTAAATAACAACGAAAGCAAAAGCTCAAGTCAAAAACAAAGACTAAGCAAAAGCTTTTAGGCGCGCGCGGCCATTGATCACAGCTTGTTTAACTTGATTGGGCGCTGTACCACCGAGATGATCACGAGCGGCCAATGAGCCCTCAAGCGTTAGATAATCAAAGACGTCATCGCCAATAGCATCACTAAACTGCTGTAATTGTTCTAGTGTTAAATCGCTCAAATCAACACCTTCATCGATAGCGAGCGCAACAGCGTTGCCAACGACTTCATGGGCATCACGGAACGCCACGCCTCTGCGTACGAGGTAGTCTGCTAAGTCCGTAGCGGTAGCGTAGCCTTTCATCGTTGCTTCACGCATAGCCTCAACATTAGGGGCAATATTAGGTAGCATATCGGCAAAGGCGAGAAGTGAGCCTGTCAACGTATCGACACAGTCAAATAGTGGTTCTTTGTCTTCTTGGTTGTCCTTATTGTACGCCAAAGGCTGGCTTTTCATTAAGCTTAGCAGCGTCGTCAACTGCCCAAACACCCGCGCCGCTTTGCCGCGTACCAGCTCTGGCACATCAGGATTTTTCTTTTGCGGCATGATGGAGGAGCCGGTACAGAAGCGATCCGGTATTTTCACAAAGTTAAACTGCGCTGACATCCAAAGGATAATCTCCTCGCTCATGCGCGATAGATGCATCATCAAAATAGAAGCGTTTGAGGTAAACTCAATAGCAAAGTCTCGATCAGAGACGGCATCGAGTGAGTTTTGGCAAATACCCTCAAAGCCTAATAGCTCAGCGGTAATCGTACGATCAATAGGGAAAGTGGTGCCTGCAAGCGCGGCGCTACCAAGAGGCAGCTGATTGATACGGCGGCGCGCATCGACTAGGCGCTCGGTATCGCGGTAGAGCATCTCAAACCAAGCCATCACATGATGACCGAAGCTTACCGGCTGAGCGGTCTGCAAGTGTGTAAAGCCTGGCATAATCGTATCGGTATGCTGCTCAGCTAGATTAAGTAGGCCGCTTTGTAAGCGTACTAACAGCTCAATGATATTATCGGTCTCTTCACGTAACCACAAGCGAATATCAGTGGCGACTTGATCGTTACGGCTACGCCCCGTATGCAGCTTTTTACCCACTGCACCGATGATATCGGTCAGGCGCGACTCGACATTCATATGCACATCTTCGAGCGCAATTGACCAGTTAAAGTCTCCTGCTTCAATCTCGCGTAAGACTTGCTGAAGTCCTTCGATGATGGTGGCAACCTCACTATCGGTCAAAATATTGCACTGACCTAGCATAGTGGCATGAGCGACAGAGCCTTCGATATCATGACGGGCAAAGCGCTGATCGAAGCCGACAGAGGCGGTAAAAGCGGCAACGAAACTGTCTGTTGCTTCACTAAAGCGTCCGCCCCACATCTGCTGGCCTTGGCTACTAGAAGAAGGGCTTGGCTTAATGGCATTTGTGCTAAAATCAGCAGAAGAGATAGAATTATCTGGCATAGGATTACTAGAGTTTGAAGAATTGGCGTTCATATCGGTATAAGACAACTCATAAGAATAAGAGCTCAAGTATAGCAAAGGATGAGGTCGCCTTGCTAGCTGAGCGCTTAGAGTTTTTCGTGCCGAAAGTTACGGAGATGATGACGCTTTGGCAATGGCTACAGTATATCTTGGCTTGGGCGCTGTTTGTTACTATTGTTGGTCGGCATGAGCTGGCGACAGGGCCGCAGTTTTTAGTGGCTTATCTGGCTAAGTGTATTCAGTATATTTTAGCCATTATACCGACTTTATATTTAGTAGATTATTTACGTCCAATATTCAAAAGGATCAATCCTATTAGAGTCAGTCTCTATATAGTGCTGATGTTCATGCTGGCGTCTACTTTAGCTATGCTATTGGTCATTTTAGTGTTGATTAATGTCGGCTGGCTGGCGTACGAGCGTCAGGCGCTAGGGCTAGAGCTGCTATTTAATATGATGTTTACCGGCGGTTTTACTTTAGTATTTTTGCTTTATTTTATGCGTCGTCATCGTGAGCTGATAGCGCTGAAGCAATCCTTTGAATACAAGCTTAGCGCCCAAAACGACTTAATAAAGGCGCGTCTATCTCCGCATTTCTTCTTTAATACGATTAACAGTTTGCTATCGCTTATAGAGTCTAACCCGCCTTATGCAGCTAGGCTACTTGAGCATGTCTCAGCGCTGTTTCGAGCCAGTTTCAATGGCGTACGCGAGATTAGTTTTGAGGAAGAGGTGGCGCTTTGTAAGCACTACGTGACGATTGAGTCTTATCGCTTGGCAGATAAATTAGTTGTTAATTGGCAGCTGCCCGATGACGAAGTGATGGGCGATATGGTCATCACTGCGCTTACCTTACAAAGCATTATCGAAAAAATACTTATCAATGTGGTAGAGATGACCACGGAGACGATATATATAGATATAGCTGTCGTCTGGCAAGATCACCGCGTTATTATCACTGTCAGCGTACAGCTTCCGAGTAAAACCTTGATGATCGTACATGATCTACGTCAGCACGTTAATTTTCGGATGCAAGCTGAACGCTTACAACTCTATTTTGGTCCCAGCTCAAGCATTAAAAGTACGGTCACTAACACCCAGATTGTGACGATTATCGATTATCCTTTGCAAGATGCAGGCTTGTAATGTAGGACTGCTTATTCCGTGTATTTGCTGCATGACTGGCTGTTAATACTCAAAAAAGCATAAGTAATACCTGCAATATGGTACGTTTATTGCACTGTATTTATTGTCTTAGATCTATTACAGAATGAAGTACATACCCAAGAAAAATAGTCATCTCCCTAAATTGTCAGTGTCCTAAATGATAACCACGGTAAAAACGAAAGCTATAACATAAGAAGTATAAAATAGTCACTATAGATATAAAAAGTGGCTGGCGATAGTCAAGATGACGATTTTGAACCAACCGACTGAGTAAAGAGTAGAAGAGGTGTTTTATGCGGATAGTAGTTTGTGACGATGAGCCACTCGCACGCGAGCGTTTGGTCAGGATTGTCAAACAATCAGGCCATGAAGTTGTGGCGCAAGTAGGCACTGGAGCTGAAGCGGTTGACGCTGTAAAACTCCATCAGCCTGAGCTCATACTGCTCGATATACGTATGCCTGAGATGGATGGCGTACGCTGCGCGCAAATACTTGGCGAGCTTGAACATCCGCCAGCGATTATCTTTGTCACCGCTTACGATCATTATGCTATTGCCGCTTTTAAGGCCAATGCTATTGGCTACTTGTTAAAGCCTGCCAATAAAGATGAGCTGATTGACGCTTTGAGTAAGGCCAGCAATTTAAATGCCGCGCAGCTCGATGGCATTCGTAAGCTTGAAGATCCAATGTCGCGTCCGCCACGTGAGCACATCGCAGCTCGTACCCACCGCGGGGTTGAGCTAATTAACATCAGCGATATCTACTATTTTACGGCAGATCAAAAATACGTCAAAGTCCGTCACACTAATGGGATAGTGCTGATTGACGAGACGTTGAAAGAGCTAGAAGAAGAGTTCGATGAGCGCTTATTTCGTGTCCACCGTAATGCCATTATTAATTTAGATTTTTTGGGCTTCTTAGAAACAATAGAAGACGGTCGTTATCAAGTGCGCTTTAAAGGAACAGATGAGACGCTAGCCGTGAGCCGTCGCCATCTGCCCGCGTTACGCGAAAAAATCCAAAGTATGTAGATATTAAGGGTGTTAAACACGCCTTAATTAACCGACCATATCATCAGACCTCTATTTATGCTTAAATAGGGGTATTTTTTTGCGCTAAAGTCATTTTATTCTGATATATCTCTTTATATTTATCATTCCGAGGCTATCTATGAGCAATACTCAGTCATCTCCTTTGTCTACTTTGAACATCGCAACTCGTCAAAGCCCTTTAGCCTTATGGCAAGCTGAGCATATTCGCGATCGATTATCGGCCTTATATCCTGATTTGACCATCAACCTGCTCAAAATTGTCACTAAGGGTGACAAAATTTTGGACACTCCTTTAGCAAAAATCGGCGGTAAGGGCTTATTTGTCAAAGAGCTTGAGCAGGCGCTTTATGAAAAACAGGCAGATATCGCTGTGCATTCGCTCAAAGACGTACCGATGCAGCTCCCTGAAGGTCTAACACTTGGGGTATATTGCAAGCGCGCCTCGCCAACCGATGCTTTTGTGTCTAATACGTATAATAATATCGATGAGCTACCACAAGGCGCTGTGGTCGGCACAGCAAGTCTACGTCGCCAATGCCAGATCAAAGCCTATCGCCCAGACTTACAGGTTAAGACTTTGCGCGGCAACGTAGGAACGAGACTCGGTAAGCTCGACGCTGGAGAGTATGATGCGATTATCCTTGCCACTAGTGGCTTGCAGCGTATTGAGCTGGACGAGCGTATCCGTAGCGAGCTGGATATCGATACATGCCTGCCGGCAGTGGGCCAAGGCGCTTTGGCTATCGAATGCCGTGAGGACGATCAAGAGGTAATGGCACTACTAGCTCCGCTCAATGATGATATGGCGCGTATTCGCCTAATCGCTGAGCGCGCGCTGAACCGTCACTTGCAAGGCGGTTGTCAGGTACCCATTGCCGCCTACGCGATATTGCAAATGGCAGATGCTGCCGATATCAGTAGTAATCTTAATGATGATAATGGCGACACCTTATGGCTGCGCGGACGCGTTGGTGAAGAAGATGGCAGTAGACTGTTAAAAGCGGAAAAGCGCATAACGCTGAGCGGCACACAAGCACAAAAAGAGCAGCAAGCCAATCAGCTAGGTATTGATGTTGCTGAGCAACTACTAGCAAAAGGTGCTGGCGCTATTTTGGATGCTATTTATAACCCTTAAGCATATAATTTAAGTCGCAATTAGCAATTAGCAATAATTAGTATAGGCCCTGCCAGCTGCGCATCATAATACTCGTGCTTTAATAATGATGCCGCTATTGTATTGGCGATTGACCATAGCGGCATTTGTCTGTGTCATTTAATGTCTCATTCAAGGTTTAACTCGGTGCCCACCTCAATGTCTCGTAACCTCTCACCAGTAGTGATTAATACCCGTCCCATAGAACGCGCCGCTCCTTTGACCAAGCACTTGCAAGATGTCGGCTTTGCAGTGGTCGAGATGCCCATGCTGAGGTTGCAGACGCGCGCGGTCGTCGTTACCGATATCGACATCATGCGGCGCTGGCTTGCCGGTGATTATCAAGCGTTAGTGGTGGTCAGTCCTACCGCCGCGCAGTCCGGTTTGGCCGTCTGGCAAGCGCTGATTGATGAGCAGCAAGTGCAGCCAATCGAGCCAATAACAGCGAAGCGCGCTCACTATGAGCCGCCAAGCGCTATCATTGCTGTTGGTGACGCCACCGCTGAGGTTTTACAAGCGGCGACTCAGCCAGTACTACAGCCGTTAATAGCGAATAATGAAGGCATGCTAGCGATGCCAGAGATTGAACGGTTGCAAGCAGGCGATAAATTACTGGTTTGGCGCGGGCTTGGCGGGCGCAGGCTTTTGGTCGATACGTTGCAGGCGCGCGGGGTTGAGATCGAGAGCATCGCATGGTATGAGCGCATGATGCCAGACTCGGCGGCGAGTGATTATGCAACATGGTTAGCAAGCTATCTTAATCAACAAGACCAAGCTAGCACATCGCAACCTAAGCCTATTGTGATTATCAGCAGTGGCACCGCGTTTGAGCATTGGGTCAGTGTCGTGCAGCAAGCACAAACAAGACATACAGGCGCTCTTAGGTTAGACGACTTTCGTTATGTGGTGCTAGGCGTACGCTTAGCGGACATGGTGGCCGCGCAGCAGCTTATGTATATTCAGGTCGAGGATTTATCTCCTGAAACGATTTCGATGGCAATCAATACGCCCTAATAGTTATCTTCTTTTAAATAATGGTGCTTGTTATGTCAACTGAGCCTAAACCGTCATCTGAGTCGCCTTTAGTCATTCAGCAGCGCCGGCAAGCGAATATATTATTACTGCGCTTGCAGTGGTTGTTTATTGTACTTTTAGCACTAGCGCTGGTTTGGCTTTACGTCAGTCAGCAGCGCTTTGAGAGCCAAATTAAAGAGCGCCTGAATAATAATGAGCAAGTAGTCACTCGTCTCAATGAGATGGATGACCGTCTGTTCGCCATTAGCCAGCAGACCGCGCCAGCTCCTAAAGCGCCGCTCACCAGTCAAGCGCAGAATCAGTTAGACTTATTGCGTATTCAGATGCAAGCGGCAGATAGTTTGCTTGCAGATAATAACTATAGCGCGGCGATTGATTTATTAACTGGGTTACAGTGGCAACTGTCACAAGCAAACAATGAGATCGCCCCGGCGCTCAATATCGTCATTAAGCAAAGCCTCAGTGATGACATCGAGCGTCTGCAAGCGCGGAGTGCTCAGCCTAGCCCGTGGCAATTACAGAGCTTAGCTATTCAAGATATCCAGACCTTTTTGCATCGCTATGAAAAGTCTGTTGATAGTCGCTCAGTCACCAAAAGTAATGAGCAGTCCAGTCACACTTTACCGTCTAAAAACACCAGTCTTAGCCGCCGCCAGTTGATCATTCACGAAGCGCTGATGACGCTTAACTTAGCCATACAAGCGAGCAATATGCGTGAGCCTGATCAGTTGACACGCTACTTGAGCCAAACGCGCGCTCAGCTACAGCCCTTAGTCGTCCCAACGCAGGCTAAAGACCACAGCGTCTCAAAAGGTGAGTCATCAACAGAGCAGAAAACGGCTAATCTCAGTGCTGCTAATGCTAACAGTGACAAATCAGCGGTAAAAACGCCGAGCAATATTAGCGAAGTCATTACTTGGTTGGATGAGTTAATAGCCAGTCCTCCTGAGTCTATGCCACTACTGACCACCCAAGTGCTAAATCAGCCTAAAAATAATCAATAACACAGAATTATGGATACTCTACTATGAGCCCTACTAGTCCTGAGCATACCAAAGTCAAACAGCAGAACCAGACGCATAGCAATGGGGAAGATGAGACGCCCGCTGCTTTACAGCACTATCCTGTCATTTACTCTCAGGTGGTGCAATGGGGCGAGATGGATGCCTTAAACCATCTCAACAACGTCGTTTATTATCGTTATGCTGAGTCGGCGCGCATTCATTATTTGCAAGCCTTAGATCTGTTCGAGAGCGGCGCTATGTTGCTGGCGCATTCAAGTTGCCAGTATCTGCGGCCAGTCACTTATCCTGACACGCTACTTATAGGTCTACGTTGTCAGCGTTTGGGTACTACCAGCATGATTATAGAATATAGCTATTATAGCCAGCAGCAGCAAGAGGTAGTAGCAGAGGCAGAAGCGGTCATCGTACGTTTAGATAATAATAGTGAGCACAAACTGCCTTGGACAGCTAAAGAGCGCTCGCGCCTGCTCGCTTTAGAAGCGCAATTTGATCATACCCCAGAGCATTAAAGCGCTTCTATCATTCTATCGACAAAAAAAGGCACGCTAACAGTAGCTAGCGTGCCTTTTTATTTTTAATTACAGCTTTGAATAAAATAATTTACTTATACAGCACTTTATTCTTTATTGGGAGCGCTGACAAAATCGACCACATTAAGATCAAAACCTGATAGCGCATAAAACTTCATGGGCGAAGATAGCAGACGCATATCACGTACGCCTAGATGGCGCAAGATTTGCGCGCCAACACCGATGCTACGATAGGGCTGCTGAGTGATCGTTGACAAGGACTCATTGCCTGCCGCTTTATCTAACGCATCGCCAAGATCGACAGGCTGATGACTGCCAATCCAAACCATGACTCCGCGCTCTGAAGCACTGATTTCCTCTAGTGCTGACTGTACGCTCCAGCCACTGCGACCCGTCGTATCGTTTTTGGCGGCAAATAAATCTCGCAGCGGATGAAAGCCGTGTACCCGTACAGTACTGACGCCAGCACTGACATCACCTTTGACTAAGGCTAAATGCGTCTCATCAGCGCCAAATTCGCGAAAGCGGTGCAAGGTAAAGCTGCCATGCTCCGTCTCAAATGGACGCGACTCTATCTCTTCTATCGTTTGCTCATTGGCGATACGGTAGTTAATAAGATCAGCAATCGTACCCATCTTAATATCATGCTCTTTGGCAAATACTTCTAAATCATCACGGCGAGCCATCGTCCCATCCGCATTAATAATCTCAACGATCACTGCAGCAGGTTCAAGCCCTGCTAGGCGTGCTAAGTCGCAGCCCGCTTCGGTATGCCCGGCGCGGTGGAGCACGCCGCCGTTTTGTGCCATGATAGGGAAGATGTGCCCAGGCTGGACAATATCTTCTGGTTTCGCTGCCGAAGACACCGCTGCTTGAATGGTACGCGCCCGGTCAGCCGCCGAAATACCTGTAGTCACCCCTTCAGCCGCTTCGATAGAGACGGTAAAGTTGGTACTGAACTTAGCCTCATTGCGATCTGACATCAGTGGTAGTGCCAATTGCTGGCAGCGCGCTTGTGATAAGGTAAGACAGACTAAGCCGCGAGCATGGGTAATCATAAAGTTAATATCTTCAGGGCGCACATGGGTGGCAGCCATAATGATATCGCCTTCATTTTCGCGGTCTTCGTCATCCATCAAGATGACCATCTTACCGGCGCGAATATCTTCAATTATCTCAGGAATAGTATTTAAACTCATAGGACTCTCTATATTTTTATTGGTTTGGGTGTCAAAAGATCGATGCGTCATTGTAACAGTGGAATTGTAACAGTAGATACGCTTACGTGCTGTACTACAGGTAATTATTCTCTTAAGCGCGTGTCAGTCGTTACTAGCAGCTTGGCTCTTTAGCCAATCCATAAACGTCTTACTGTGCTGCTCGCGCTGATTGTCAGCATACTCATAAAAGCGGGTGCCAATGAGGTTGTCAGGCAAGTAACTTTGCGCGTAGTAATGGTTGGGGTAGTTATGCGGATAAGTATAGCCGGCGCCGTAGCCCTCATTACGCATCAGTTTAGTCACGCCATTACGCAGATGCAGCGGTACAGGGGAGGCGTCCTTTTCCGCTAAGCGCATCGCTGCATTAATCGCTTTATAAGTGCTGTTACTCTTAGCGCTAGTGGCCAAATAGACCACCACTTGTCCTAAGATAATCCGCGCCTCAGGCATACCGATAGACTGCACACTACGCAAGGCTGCATCTGCGAGCAGCAGCGCATTTGGATTGGCATTACCGATATCTTCGCTCGCCAATATGACCAGCCGCCGCGCGATAAAATCAGCAGGCTCACCGCCGACTAGCATTCTAGCCATCCAATACAGCGCCGCGTCTGGATCCGAGCCGCGTACCGACTTGATCAGCGCTGAGATGATATCGTAATGCTGCTCACCATCTTTATCGTATCGCACCAATGCTGTCTGCGCCACGCGCCCGACAATCTCATCATCGATGATAATCGGGGTGTGCTTAGGATCAGCAGTCTGCACCGCCAACTCTAGTAAATTTAGCGCCTTTCTAGCGTCGCCGTGTGCCAGCTCACTAATAAAGCCTTGTGCTTGTAGCTCAATGTTTAAAGTTTTTAGCACCGTATCTTGAGTGAGTGCTCTTTGCAAGACAGCAGCGATTTGTTCATTATCCAGCGGTTCTAAGCGGTAGACTTGGCAGCGAGACAGCAAAGCATTATTGACACTAAAAGACGGGTTTTCAGTAGTTGCGCCAATTAAAGTAATATCACCTGCTTCCACTGCGCCAAGCAAAGCATCTTGCTGGGCTTTATTAAACCGATGAATCTCATCGATAAAAACCACCGGCGACTCAAAGCTGAGCGAGTCATTGTTATCGAGCACTTCGCGCAGTTGCTTAACGCCAGTGTTCAAAGCTGATAAAGCATGAAACGGTCGGCCTACCGCTTTTGCTAATAGCATCGCGATAGTGGTTTTACCAATGCCTGCTTCCCCGTGCAAGATAATAGAGGACAGATGGTTTTGTTCGACCAAACGTCGCAGCGGCGCGTCAGCGGCTAACAGATGCTCTTGGCCGATGATATCATCTAAAGTCGTAGGGCGCATACGCTGTGCTAAAGGCGTATCAGCATGAAAAGCAGAGGGCATAAAATTCCTAAGGCGTATTAAAAGTAATGCGCTATTAGGGCGTGTTGAACATTCACAAATGCGCACTGCTGATAGCTAAAATAGTTCTAGTCTAAGTGAAAATTGCAGGTAATGCTTATTGCATTGGTTAGCTGATTTTATTTAAACAGTCGCAACGACTAGGGCGATTTTAGCATCAGCCCTAACTACAACAACAGGGACAGGACTATTTTTTGCCGCTTTATTGATAAAAATAGACGCTTAGAACGACTAAACTTACCATTTTTATCTGCAAATCGCCTAAAAAATAGTCTCTGTCAGTGCCATGGTCGAATGTTTAACACGCCCTAAATAAAAAAGCACAATCTTAAAAAGGACTGTCCCCTTTGATATTAGGGCATATTCGCTATTCACAAGTGGATTGGTTTTAATATTTCTGTTTTAATAATTAAACGATGGTGATTTAGAGCCATTTTAATTTGAAACAGTGATCGCAAACTAGTATGACTGTCACTTGCTGCTGATGAGCAACGGCGCAAAACTCATTACTGTAGCGCGTTTGATTTTATAATCTTAGATTAATTAGCACTTAGAAAGTACAAGCAAACAAAGCCTCCAAAACTACCTTAAGGCGGTCTCAATAATGTCTCGCTATTCTCCCAAATCGTTATCGCGACTGTTGTCTAAACTAACAAGTCGGGATCGTTTTAATCAACAATCACGGCCTTTGACTGAAGGCGAGTGTGAGCTGGCACGCTCGGTTTTTGGCGACAGTCTGCACTTACAAGATGTGCGCTTGAAAACCGCTTGGTGGGTGCTAAAAAACTATGCAGTTAGTCCCAATGGTCATATTTATTTTCATCCTGATAATTGGCTTGATGACTTTAGCAAGGCTGCACTTGGCAAACAAAGTTGGCTGATTCATGAGCTCACTCACGTTTGGCAATGGCAACAAGGCCTAAAGGTTGTACGCGGAGCGCTGGTCAATCGGCGTTATGCTTATGAGCTAAAAGCGGGCAAATCCTTCTTTAGATATGGCATTGAGCAGCAAGCGCGCATGGTACAAGACTATTTTGTTCGTCGTAAGCTTGGGAAGGATTGCAACGACTTAGAGGAGTGCATACCTTTTTTGACCGCAGCGACTGAGCAAATAAAACCTAGCAAAGGTATTAATTAACATTAGCACTAATTGACAAAGATACTCATTAGCATTTTAACAATGGTATTTATTCAAAAAGATACTGACGACAGCTCGTTCACTATTTAATCTTCAGATTGTCAGCGATAGTCGCTATGATGAAAGCGACTCACTTTTCAATAAAACACTTTTTAATAAAGAATAAACACGCCCTAGGAGCAAGTGAGTCAAAGGTAGCCATTTATACTTTAATCTAGCTTTTATAGCGGCGCTCTTAACAAAGGATATGTTCTCTGATGCCTAACTTTCTGCTTGTTCGACCCAAAACCGATGCTGGCACTGACACTGATGCTGACGACCAGCAAATGCGCCATAAACGACCTACTAAATCTGCCGGCCGTCAATCGCCTCAAGTATTAGCGACTATGGTGCTAGCAGCATCGCTATTAGTGGGATGTCAGCCACAATCAGCAGTCGATGACAGTACGGCTAACGCAGAGGAGCAAGCGGCTACTGAAGAGATGAAGCCTGTACCTCAAAGTGATTCAGCGGCTGCCCATATCAAGCAGATGCAGCCAGTATATGTGGCGCAAATGCAGAGCTTACAGCGCCGGTTACAGGCAGAGTATGAGTCTTTGCAAGCGGCTGATATGACGACCAGTGAAGATGATCTGTTACTAAATAACGTGACTAATGATGACAATGAAGCGGCGGTGGATACCGCTGCTGGATCCAGTTCAGCCACAGCAAATAATAGCACTACTGATGCTGAGCTTTCAGCGAATGAATCTAACACCTTAACCGAGACCGTTGCCAATACTGACACTGATGTCGATACTGATATTAATATTGATACTGAGCTGGAACCAAATAGCAGCACTGATGCAGGTGAGCGCGATCTGAGCGTATTAAGACGCATTAGCGCTGAGCCGCGAAAAACGACAATCTTGACCGAAAAACAAATCATCGACAGCTATCAGCAAACCATCGATGCGCTTTATCAGCCGATATCACAGCCACTGAGTAGCGCCGAGGTCAATACCTTAATCAATATCGCCGCCTTGATACCACAGCTGTTTGAACATACAGAGCTTGCCGACAGGCTCAATGCCAAAAGTCCGGCATTAGCGCGTCTCATCGTCCAGCACCAAATTTGGGAGCAAATAGAAGCTCGGCAAGCCCGCTACATGCAAGAGATGAAAATCGCTCAGCAGCAAGAGTTTGAAGAGTTGATGACCAAGTTTAATGAAACTATTAAAGACTATGATGAGCAAATTGCGAAATACGAACAGACCTTAGAAGAGTTTCAGTAACTGCTTATAAAAACTAAGCATAAAATATCACCCATAAAAAATCCCGCCGATGAGCGGGATTTTTTATGGGTGATATTTTAGTACAGAAGGTTAGTAAGACAACTAAATCGTTGATTCTTATTTGCGGTCTTCAACCTTAACAAGATCACGATGCGTCTCACCGGTATAGAGCTGACGCGGACGACCGATTTTGAACGGTGCGCTATGCATCTCAATCCAGTGGCTGATCCAGCCTGAGGTACGCGCTAACGAGAAGATAACCGTAAACATAGACGTTGGAATACCAATAGCTTTTAGAATAATACCAGAGTAGAAGTCAACGTTTGGATAGAGGTTACGCTCGATGAAGAACGGATCTTCTAAAGCGATTCTTTCTAATTCCATAGCCAGCTCAAGCTTAGGATCGTCGATACCTAGAGCTTCTAATACTTCATCACAAGCTTTTTTCAGTACTTGCGCGCGTGGATCGAAGTTTTTGTAGACACGGTGACCAAAGCCCATCAGTTTTACTTCACGGCTTTTCACTTTTTCCATAAATGCTGGTACGTTTTCCACTGTGCCAATTTCATCTAGCATCTCAAGGACAGCTTCGTTCGCGCCGCCATGTGATGGACCCCATAGAGCGGCGATACCTGCAGCGATACAAGCATAAGGGTTTGCACCAGTAGAGCCGGCTAGACGTACAGTAGACGTCGAAGCGTTTTGCTCATGATCGGCATGCAAAGTAAAGATTTTGTCCATCGCATCAACGAGGATAGGATTGACTTTATAATCAACATCAGCAGGAGTAGCAAACATCATATATAAGAAGTTTTCTGCGTAGCTAAAGTCGTTACGCGGATACATGAACGGCTCGCCTTGTGAGTATTTATAGCTCATAGCCGCAAGAGTTGGCATTTTAGCGATTAAGCGGATGGCCGTGATTTCGCGATGATCTTCGTCGCTGATGTCGAGCTTGTCATGATAAAACGCAGATAACGCTCCAACAACACCGACCATAATCGCCATAGGATGCGCGTCACGGCGGAAGCCTTCAAAGAATTTACGTAGCTGATCATGGACGCCAGTATGCTTACGAATTTTCTCAAAGAAATCCTTTTTTTGTTCTGCGTTTGGTAGATCGCCATGAATCAGCGCATAAGCCACTTCTAGGTATTCAGCATGGTTTGCTAACTGATCGATAGGGTAGCCGCGGTATAACAGCTCGCCTTTACCACCATCGATAAAAGTAATTTTTGACTCAACAGGGGCAGTCACTTTAAAGCCAGGATCATAAGACCAAAAGCCTGAATCTTGTAGGGCAGCGATATCGATAACTGGACGACCTAAAGTACCCTGAATAATAGGAAGTTGGTATTCCTTACCTTCTGCGGTTAGTTTGGCTTCATTATTTGACTTAATGTTGTCAGCCATAATTTCCTCTCCATTGTTTTAGCGTATGAATGTAAAAGCGACGCTTGCTAGTGCGTCATACGGTGTAGTCGTAACGGCTTGTCGTTACTGGTTAAGTCATTACTGAGGAGCGGTACTTTGTATGCCGCTCACTTCATATGTAAGCTATATTAGCAGTAATTCAGGAAGAGGTGAAAATACTTTTCTCTCCAAACACGAGATTCATAGGCTTTAAAGGCAGCTAAAAGGGTGATAAGTTGTATCAAAATATGTCTGATGTGTAATTTAGCGTTAATTTCATCCGTTTTAACACTTTTACGAGGTATATGCTACTGAAACAAACTGATGAAGAGCACTATATATCTTAAGCACATATTGATGATGAGGGTACTGATAAATAATTACAAAGTAGCAAGACTATGCTGATAGCCTACTTTATATAAGAAGATATACAGCTGTGATATACCTTTATAAGTGTTGTAGACAGATTAAGAGAAAAATCTAGAAAAGTTGAACCAACACTCACTGAAGCTTAAGTTTTTGTAAAAACAACGACAAAAGTGACTATTTTGGGGATAAATTTGTAATTAGTCGCCAGTCATTTTATAATTGCGGTAATTTAACTGACATACGCTTTGTTAATTTAACGCAAACCTATCAGAAGCTGACAGCTAACAGGGTCGTTTTCTAATATCTTGTTACGATTGATAGGGTGTTTTGGCGATTAAAAAGCGTTTAAGACTTGAATGTTATTGTTATTTATTCTATTTTTAGAATGATGATCATGTAGTTATTCTTAATAAAGATAGCCGATGGCGTTATCTTTTTTTGTGTTTATGGTGGTTGACAGACACTAGCTAGAATAATGCAATCATCGCTTAGTAAGTATGTCATATCACCATGATGGCGTAACGTGCATTTAGCAAAGTCAGCTAGCTCTTCCTTATTTTATTCATCTCGTATGTCGCTCAGTGTGTTTGGTAGACGATTACTAAACCATAAGTAGAACTCGAGTATAACCGCTAAAAGGATGCCCGCTGTGAAAAGCAACCGACCTATTGATCTGCCCTTAAGCCAAGTGATTAGCGTTAACCGCTCACCGATTGCGATTGCGTCAATCTTGCATCGTATTTCTGGCATTATCCTATTTTTACTCATTCCTGTTATGTTGTGGCTACTGCAAACCTCTTTGGCATCGCCTGAGAGTTTTTTGACCGTATTCGATAACGTTTTTCTTCGTTTCTTAGCATGGATATTTGTTGCTGCTACGGCCTATCATTTTGTAATGGGTGTGAAGCATTTATTTGCTGATAATGGCCAAAATGAAGAGTTGAAATCAGCACGTACGGCATCTTTTGTCAGTTTCGTGATTGCAGCGATATTGATTGTCGCGTCATTTGTATGGGTGATGTTCTAATGATAAAGAATAATTCAGGAGTAAAAAGCGCTACAGGCCTTACTGGTTCAGGAACGCGTGATTGGATGGTGCAGCGCATTAGTGCTATTGTTCTAGCGGTGTACAGTATCGTATTACTGGGCTTCTTTTTGACCCATGGAGACGTGACCTTTCTAGAATGGTCGAGCTTTATGTATAGCTTACCTATGCGTCTATTTAGCTTAGTTGCTATTTTGGCATTAGCTGGCCACGCGTGGGTAGGTATGTGGACTGTGTTTACTGACTATATCACTTCAGGAAAGATGGGCGAAAGTGCTACTAAACTCAGAATGGTACTACAGACTTTTATGATTCTTGCCATTTTAGTTTATTTGTTCTGGGGCATCATGATCTTTTGGGGCAATGGCTTTGGCGTTATCGCCGTATAATTTTTAGCATTACGCTTGATAAGTGATGCGTTCGCTTGATTATAACCATTAGCGCTTAAGCTATTTTTGACAGTAGCGCCTAGCATTTTAATTCTTACAGGCCAGTCGCTATATCAATAAATACCGATGACAACGGTCATAACGTGCCAAGATCTTATCTTTTATAAGTGTATAGCACAGATTTAGATAGTAGATAGCCCTTGTAGTTACTTCGCTGGCATCTTGTATAAATAACACAGGCGCGAGCACAAACAGGCATTAGGAAAATCACAATGGCAACAAGACAAGACAATACTATTAGCAACATCAAAACCCTTAATTACGACGCAGTCATCGTCGGCGGTGGTGGCTCAGGTATGCGTGCCTCGCTACAACTGGCTGAGTCGGGTATGAATGTTGCGGTAATCACGAAAGTATTCCCAACACGCTCACATACTGTAGCCGCTCAAGGTGGTATTGGTGCAAGTTTGGGGAACATGAGCAATGACAACTGGCATTTCCACTTTTACGATACCGTTAAAGGTTCAGACTGGTTAGGCGATCAAGACGCTATCGAATATATGTGCCGTGAAGCGCCAAAAGTGGTTTACGAGCTTGAGCACATGGGTATGCCCTTTGACCGTAACGAAGATGGCACGATTTATCAGCGCCCGTTTGGTGGTCATACCTCAAACTACGGCGAAAAAGCGGTGCAACGTGCTTGCGCGGCAGCTGATAGAACCGGTCACGCGTTGTTGCATACTTTATATCAAAAGAACCTTGAACAAGGTACGCAGTTCTTTATTGAGTGGATTGCTCTTGATTTGATCAAAGACGAAGACGGTAATATCAACGGTGTTATTGCTCTTGAGCAAGAGACGGGCACGGTTGCAGTATTCCAGTCGCCAGTGACTGTACTGGCAACGGGCGGTGCGGGTCGTATTTTTGCTGCTTCTACTAACGCTTATATCAATACTGGCGACGGTATCGGCATGGCGGTTCGCGCTGGCGTTCCTCTACAAGACATGGAGTTCTGGCAGTTTCACCCAACGGGTGTGGCCGGAGCCGGTGTACTATTGACCGAAGGCTGCCGCGGTGAAGGCGCTATCTTACGTAACAAAGATGGCGAAGCCTTTATGGAGCGTTACGCGCCAACGGTCAAAGACTTAGCGCCACGTGATCTGGTATCGCGCTCTATGGACCAAGAAATCAAAGAAGGCCGCGGCTGTGGACCAAATGCTGACTATATCGTTATGGATATGACGCATTTGGGGGTTGATACGATTATGAAGCGTTTGCCATCGGTATTTGAGATTGGTAAAAACTTTGCTAACGTCGATATCACCAAAGAGCCTATTCCCGTGATTCCGACGATTCACTACATGATGGGCGGTATTCCAACCACGATTCATGGCCAGGTCATCACCCCGAATCTAGAAGCTGGTACCGATGACGAAGGTCTGTATAGCGAAGGCACGATTGTCAAAGGTCTATATGCTATTGGCGAGTGCGCTTGCGTTAGTGTCCATGGCGCTAACCGTTTAGGTACCAACTCACTGCTTGATTTAGTCGTCTTTGGCCGTGCAGCAGGCAAGCATATCGTTGATGGATTCCATCATAACGATCATAACTATAAGCCGCTAGATACTCATGTGCTAGACTTTACGGTTGGCCGTTTGAATAAGCTACAGCAGTCAACCGAAGGCTACAATGCACAAGACGTTGCTGATGAGATTCGCGCAATTATGCAAAAGCATGCTAGCGTCTTCCGTACGCAAGCGCTTATGGATGAAGGCGTAGAGAAGCTATTGGCACTAGAAGAAAAGATCGATCATATTCATTTAGCAGATAAGTCGCAAGTATTTAACACCGCGCGTATCGAAGCTTTTGAAGTGATTAACTTATACGAAGTAGCCAAAGCGACGATGATCTCAGCAGCTAGCCGTCATGAGAGCCGCGGCGCGCACAGTGTTGCCGACTATGACCGTCCTGAAGACGATGATTATGCGCCAAATGGTCGTAACGATCACGACTGGATGAAGCATACCATCTGGTACTCTGATGATAACCGTATCATTTATAAGCCTGTACGTAAGACGCCATTGACGGTCGATTATATTGAACCAAAAGTTCGCGTTTATTAGTCAATCGCTATTTGGATCGTTTAGTACTAGCGCATACTAGTGCGCTAGTACCAATAAAGTATTAAGATATTTAATTTTAGGCAGTTTACTGCCAGCTACAAGTTACTCAGCAGCGCCTACGCTAAGAGAATAGAATCCTTGTATGCCAGCCCTTACTAAGTGTGGAGTTTAGCAATATGAGCCGAGGTACTCGCACCATCGAAATTTATCGCTACGATCCTGATGTGGACGCAGCGCCGCGCATGCAAACCTATACGATTGAGCTACTAGAGTCAGATCGTATGTTGCTTGATTTATTATTACGCCTAAAGAAAGAAGATGAGACCATCACTTTCCGCCGCTCGTGCCGTGAAGGTATTTGTGGTTCGGACGGTATGAACATCAATGGTAAAAATGGCCTAGCCTGTCTTATTAACATGAACACGCTACCTGAAAAGATTACCATCAGACCGCTACCTGGACTGCCAGTCGTTCGTGACCTAGTCGTAGATATGAACCAGTTCTATGAGCAGTACGAAAAAGTACATCCTTATTTGATTAATGACCAGCCAGCACCGCCGACAGAGCGCTTACAGTCTCCTGAGCAGCGCGAGCAGTTGAATGGTCTTTATGAGTGTATTCTATGTGCTTGCTGTTCGACCAGCTGCCCTTCATTTTGGTGGAACCCAGATAAATTCTTGGGCCCATCAGCATTGTTACATGCCTATCGCTTCGTAGCGGATAGTCGTGATACGGATGCGCAGGCTCGCCTAGCGCGTTTAGATGATCCGTTCAGCTTGTTCCGCTGCCGCGGTATTATGAACTGCGTTTCAGTCTGTCCAAAAGGCTTAAACCCAACCAAAGCTATCGGTCATCTGCGCAATTTGCTTATTGATCAAGCAGGCTAATCTAGTAGGTCAATAAGCGACATACTATTTATCAGACAAAAGAAAAACACCGTCCTGAGGCGGTGTTTTTCTTTTGTTAATATTTTGTGCTAAGTACAGCGATAATGACAAACTAGCCATAAAAACTTACGAGCGAAAATGTTATCATAGGCCATAATAGCTCAATTAACGAAATTTTCGCTTTCTATGTTAGTTTTTTATGCTCATTAGTAGTGGCTCAATGTATTTAACATTGGCTATGATAGTGAATATTCATTACTTAAATACCTAGTATTGAACAAACAAACTATGGTTAGCTTGTGGGCCGTGCTACCCTAGGGAGCATCGTTTAGTGAGAGTGACGAGAGTAAAAGGATACAATATTTGTAGTCGATAGACTCTTTAAGCCATAAACACTAATGAGCGCTTCAAAGTTAAAACTAAGCGATAGACATAGTTATGGCTAGAGCTAGTATATATAAGTTATTATTATCAAACGACTAAGATAATAAGACTGGGCGTTCACAAATAATTGATTTAGCCCAAGACGTTCTAAAAGTTACTCATAATTATAAGTACAACCCGCAACTTCCATTCATTTATCTATGAAATAGACGATTATTATGAATAGTACAACTCAAAGAAAAGCCGATGCAGGATACACAGAACTTGCCGCTGATAATGCTCATTATATCGAAGCACTTTATGAGCAGTTCTTAACCGACCCTAACAGTGTCGATGAGAATTGGCAGCAGTACTTCAAACAATATCAATCGCCAAATGATGCTAAGCATAACGCCATTCAAGATCAGTTCTTGTTATTGGCACGCAATCAAACGGCAAACAAAGTTAGTGCCTCAGCTGCTAATAGTGATAGCACTGCTAATTGTGCTGACCCTAAGCAAATGGGCGTACAGCAGCTCATCTCCGCTTACCGTCGCCGCGGTCATCGCCGTGCCCAGCTTGATCCTTTAGATTTGCATCCACGTGACAAAGTCGAAGACTTGACACTGGCCTACCACAACTTATCAGAAGCTGATTTAGATACCGTCTTTCCGACCAACGATTTAAAAATTGGTAAGCCTGAAGCGTCGCTACGTGAGATCATTGAAATCATGGAGCGCGTCTATTGCCGTTATATCGGTATCGAGTATATGCATGTGACCACTAGCGTTGAGAAGCGCTGGATGGAGCAGTATATGGAAAGCAATCTTGGCCATATAGAATTCGATAAAGAAAAGCGCTTATCTATTCTTGAGCGCTTAACGGCTGCTGAAGGATTAGAAAAATACTTAGCACGTAAATATACTGGGGTAAAACGCTTCGGTCTAGAAGGCGGTGAGAGCTTTATTCCTGCGGTAAACGAGATCATTCAGCGCGCTGGTGGCTACGGCACAAAAGAGATGGTCATCGGTATGGCGCACCGTGGACGCCTAAACTTACTCGTTAATATCTTAGGTAAGAACCCAGCGGACCTATTCGATGAGTTTGATGGCAAAGTGCAGCCAGAAAAAGGTTCAGGTGACGTCAAGTACCATAATGGTTATTCTTCAAACGTGATGACACCTGGCGGAGAGGCACATTTGGCCTTAGCCTTTAACCCATCACATCTTGAGATTGTGGGACCTGTATTACAAGGTTCCGTACGCGCCCGTCAAGTTCGCCGTAATGACGAGCCAAAAGATCATGGTAAATACGGTAATTCAGTATTACCGATTGTCGTTCATGGTGATGCTGCTTTTGCAGCGCAGGGTGTCGTACAAGAAACTTTCCAGATGTCACAGACCCGCGCTTATACTACTGGCGGTACAGTACATATCGTTATTAACAACCAAGTTGGCTTTACCACTAGCCGTCAAGAAGATGCGCGCTCGACAGAGTACTGTACAGATATTGCTAAGATGGTACATGCGCCTATCTTACATGTGAATGGTGATGATCCTGAGTCGGTAGTGTTTGCTGCGCAATTGGCACTAGATTATCGCCATGAGTTCGGCAAAGACATCGTTATTGACCTTTTCTGCTATCGTCGTAATGGCCATAATGAAGCGGATGAGCCTTCAGCAACGCAGCCACTGATGTATTCAGTGATTAAAAAACTGCCAACGACGCGCACTATCTATACCAATAAGCTTATCGATGCAGGCGTTATTAGCAAAGATGAAGCCGCTAAATACGAAGACGAATACCGCGAATCACTAGATCGCGGCGAGTATGTCGCGAACTCTTTAGTGAGTGAGCCTGATGAAGCACTATTTGTCGATTGGACCCCTTATTTAGGTCATGAGTTAGAAGATGACTGGGATACTGGCGTCGATATCGACATCCTAAAAGGCTATGGTAAGCAGATGGCAGTGATGCCTGAAGGTTATAAGCTACAGCGTCAAGTACAAAAGGTGGTTGAGCAGCGTTTAGCGATGCAAACCGGTGAAGAGCCACTAAACTGGGGCGCGGCTGAAACACTCGCTTACGCCAGCTTAGTTGACCATGACAAAACCTTAGTACGTATCACTGGCGAAGATGTTGGCCGGGGTACTTTCTCGCATCGTCATAGCGAGATCTACAATATGAACGATGGCAGTATGTACGTGCCATTAGCGCATATGAGTAAAGATCAAGCGCGCTTTGCAATTTATAACTCGCTTTTATCAGAAGAGGCAGTGCTCGCTTTTGAATATGGTTATGCTACGACTGTGCCAAATGCATTAATCGTTTGGGAAGCTCAGTTTGGCGACTTTGTCAATGGCGCACAAATGGTCATCGACCAGTTTATCGCTAGTGGTGAGACTAAGTGGCAGCGCGTGTGCGGCTTGACCATGTTATTACCGCATGGCTATGAAGGTCAGGGTCCTGAACATTCTTCAGCTCGTCTTGAGCGCTTCTTGCAGCTGTGTGCTGAAGATAACATGCAAGTGATTACTCCAACGACACCAGCACAGATATTCCATGCCCTGCGTCGTCAAGCGGTACGTCCGATTCGTAAGCCTTTGATCGTAATGTCGCCGAAGAGCTTATTACGTCATAAGCTTGCTACCTCAGAGCTAGAAGAGTTATCGACTGGTCATAAGTTCGAGACGGTGATCTCTGAGATTGATGAGCAGGATAACGATAAAATTACCCGTTTAGTGCTTTGTGGGGGTAAGGTCTATTATGACTTACTCGAGCAGCGCCGTGAATTGGGCTTAGACCATGTGGCTATCGTACGTATTGAGCAGCTATACCCGCTACCAGAAGAGCGTTTGATCGCTGAATTTGATAAATACAGCAATTTAAAAGAGATCGTTTGGACGCAAGAGGAGCCTTTAAACCAAGGGGCTTGGTATTATCTAGCGCCGCATATGTTCCGTATTGTGGTTCCGCACCCAACCAAAGCGAAAGTGATGGAGCCTGTTGCGCGTCCAGCAAGTGCCGCACCAGCTACCGGATCGCCAAAATTGCATGCCAGTCAGCAGCAAGACTTAATTGCCGGCGGCTTAGGTGTAGAAGTCTCACAATTGACAAAGTAGTTTTTGACAGTATTAGCTTTAAGAAAGATCAAACAAACAGGTGGTAGCAGTCAGAGTATTATTCATTTCACAACAGTATTGGAACAAAGTACTAAATTAAAGTGAATCAAATGATTTGGCTGGTTACCACAATTTCATAATAAATAATATTTATCCCAATCTAAGGAGTATATCGATGGCTGAGATTAAAGCCCCCGTGTTTCCAGAATCGGTAGCTGATGGCACGATCGTTGAGTGGCACGTTACTGAAGGTCAACAAGTCAACCGTGATGATATCTTAGCGGAAATCGAAACGGACAAAGTTGTATTAGAAGTAGTCGCTCCAGATGACGGCGTAGTCACCAAAATCGTTAAGCAAGTCGATGATACGGTTGAGTCAGACGATCTTATCGCTGAGTTTGAAGCTGGCGCTAGCGGCAGTACCGATAGTGAAGACAGCAGCGGTGATGATGCGGAAGCTCCAGCCGTCAATCCAGATCAGCCTGCGGCGCCAGTACAGAAAAAGCAAGCAGCTGATGGCGGTGAGCCAGTACAAGCGACAGACAAAAAAGAAGACGCTCATAAAGACCAAAGCCCAGCGGTACGTAAAGCGGCGAAAGAGTCTGGCGTTGATCCAAAAAATGTCGAAGGCAGTGGCCGTGATGGCCGAGTTACCAAATCTGATATGGCAAGCCCTAAACTCAAAGCAGATAGCAGCATCAAAAACGATAAGGGGACGCCAGTCGCCGAATCGGGCGAGCGTAGCGAAAAGCGCGTACCGATGACTCGTTTGCGTAAGCGTGTTGCCGAGCGTCTACTATCAGCGACTCAAGAAACAGCGATGCTGACGACGTTCAACGAAGTCAATATGAAGCCACTCATGGATATGCGTACTAAGTACAAAGATCAGTTTGAGAAGCGTCATGGTGTGCGTCTAGGCTTTATGTCGTTATTCGTCAAAGCTGCTACTGAAGCGCTAAAACGTTTCCCAGCAGTGAACGCCTCACTCGATGGCGATGATATCGTCTATCATGGTTTTTATGATATCGGTGTTGCTGTATCATCAGATCGCGGTTTAGTTGTACCTGTACTTCGTGATACTGATCAGATGAGCATGGCGGATGTCGAAAGCAAAATCCGTGAGCTTGGCGGTAAAGCACAAGAAGGTAAGCTCGGTCTTGATGAGCTGACAGGCGGTACGTTCACCATCTCTAACGGCGGTGTCTTTGGCTCACTCATGTCAACGCCTATCTTGAACCCACCGCAAACTGCTATCTTAGGTATGCATGCGATTAATGAGCGTCCGATGGCTGTCGATGGTAAGGTTGAGATTTTACCAATGATGTACCTAGCGCTATCGTATGATCACCGTATGATTGATGGTAAAGAGGCGGTACAGTTCTTGGTGACACTTAAGGATCTTGTCGAAGACCCAACCATGCTGTTATTAGACCTATAAGCTTCTAAGCTTGTATTGGCAATCGCTAATACAAGCTTTTTAACTTTATGCCAATAAATGTTCTGTCTTGCCTACTGTTTAGAACAATAAACTTCACCTTAAAACTCTCGCTATTCATTTTAGGTGAATCATCCTATCAAGATAGTGTATTAGCTATACATCTTGAATTTGATGCTTTATCAATCGATTAAAATAAATAGCTATGCAAGCGAGAATAACGTCAATAGCATAGAGCCAAACTAAATTTTACGATAAAAATATTAGGAAATTACTATGAAAGATAATTATGATCTAGTCGTTATCGGCGGCGGACCTGGTGGTTACGAAGCGGCTATTCGTGCCGGTCAGTTGGGTATGAGCGTCGCTTGTATCGAAAAACGTGTTTACAAAGGCGAGCCGGCGCTTGGCGGTACTTGCTTGAACGTTGGTTGTATTCCATCAAAAGCTTTACTTGATACCTCACATCGCTATGAGGCGACAAAAGACGAGCTCGACGAGCATGGCATCAGCACCGGTGATGTCGGCATCAACGTCGAGAAGATGATTGAGCGTAAAGAAGGTATCGTCAAGCAATTAACGGGCGGTGTTGCGGCACTACTCAAGGGCAATGGTGTTGACTGGCTACAAGGTTGGGGCACGTTAGTCGACGGTAAAGGCGATGACAAAAAAGTTAAATTTGTTGCGCTAGAGGATGATGCAGAAAGCACCATTACTGCCAAGAACGTTATCTTAGCCTCAGGTTCTGTGCCTATCGATATTCCAGTTGCCAAAGTCGATCACGAGCATATCGTCGACTCGACTGGCGCGCTTGATTTCACTGAGACGCCAAAGCGCTTGGGCGTGATTGGTGCAGGCGTTATTGGTCTTGAGCTTGGTTCAGTATGGCGTCGCTTGGGCGCGGAAGTCGTGGTTTATGAAGCGCTGCCTGAATTTTTAGCCGCTGCTGATAAAGATATCGCCAAAGAAGCTCGTAAGATGTTCAAAAAACAAGGCTTAGATATCCGCGTCGATACCAAAGTGACTAATGCAGAAGTCAAAGACGGTCAAGTCGTCGTCACTAGCGAAAACAAAGGCGAAGCCTCAGATGAGAGCTTTGATAAATTGATCGTTTGTGTCGGTCGCCGTGCTTACTCTGAGAAGCTACTTGGCGAGGACAGCGGTGTGACGCTAACCGAACGCGGCCTTATCGATGTCGATGATCAGTGCAAAACCAATCTAGATGGCGTCTATGCTATTGGCGATTTAGTACGTGGCCCGATGCTCGCGCATAAAGCGATGGAAGAGGGCATGATGGCGGTTGAGCGCATTCATGGCGAAAAAGCACAAGTCAACTATGACACTATTATCAACATTATCTATACCCATCCAGAAATCGCTTGGGTTGGTCTGACTGAAAAAGAAGCTGCGGATGCAGGCTATGAGGTCAAAACAGGCTCATTCAATCTAGCTGCTAACGGTCGCGCGCTGGCGCAAAGTGAAGCGCAAGGCTCAATCAAAGTCGTTGCCGATGCTAAGACCGATCGTTTACTCGGTATGCATGCTATCTTTGCTGGCGCCGGCGACATCGTCCATCAAGGCATGATCGCGATGGAATTTGTCTCTAGTATCGAAGATTTGCAGCTGATGACTTTCGCGCATCCAACGATTTCAGAAGCGGTACACGAAGCTGCCTTATCTGCTGATGGCCGTGCTATTCACGCCATTCAGCGTAAAAAACGTAAATAGTATCCGTGCAGGTTTGTCCTTAGTCAGTCATCACTTCGTCCTAAAGAAGATGGCAACTAAAGCGTCAATAGCTGTCAAACTGGCAGGCTAATACGCTGTCATGCGGACAACCTTAAGCATAAGGATTACAGCTAGTAGCGCTATCTATTATTATCGCTCTAGCTAACCACAGGCGCGCTGTCAGTTATATCATGGCGCGTTTGTTTAACTATTTATTATCACATTCTCAATTGAAAAAAATAAAGGATACAATCAATGAATTTACATGAGTATCAAGCCAAAGAGCTATTAAAAAGTTACGGCCTACCGATCCAAGAGGGTATCGTTGCTCACAGCGGTGACGAAGCTGCCGCTGCTTTTGATAAGACTCCAACAGACATCGCTGTTATCAAAGCGCAGGTTCATGCGGGTGGCCGTGGTAAAGCGGGCGGCGTCAAACTTGTCAAAACTCGCGAAGAAGCTAAGCAAGTTGCTGATGAGCTTATCGGTACTAACTTAGTCACTTTTCAGACTGACGCTGATGGCCAACCGGTCAATTTTGTCTTAGTCGCAGAAGATATGTATCCGGTACAGACTGAGCTATATTTAGGCGCAGTTGTCGATCGTTCTACCCGCCGTGTCACCTTTATGGCCTCAACCGAAGGCGGCGTTGACATCGAAGAAGTCGCTAATGAGACGCCAGAAAAAATCTTCAAAGTCACTGTAGATCCATTAGTCGGTCTCATGCCTTATCAAGCGCGTGATGTTGCGTTCCAGTTAGGTCTAGAAGGCAAACAAATCAATCAGTTCGTGAAAATCATGACTGGTGCTTATAATGCCTTTGTGGATAATGACTTTGCTTTACTCGAAGTTAACCCATTAGCGGTACGTGAAAATGGCGAGATCGTCTGTGTCGATGGCAAAATTGGTATCGATTCAAACGCGTTATTCCGTCTGCCAAAAATCGCCGCGCTACAAGACAAAACGCAAGAAAATGAGCGTGAGCTAAAAGCTGCAGAGTTTGACCTTAACTATGTTGCGCTAGAAGGTAACATCGGTTGTATGGTCAACGGTGCCGGCCTTGCTATGGCGACCATGGATATCATTAAGCTATACGGCGGCAAGCCTGCTAACTTCTTAGACGTTGGCGGCGGCGCAACTAAAGATCGCGTCGTTGAAGCGTTCAAGATTATTCTAGAAGACAGCAGTGTCGAGGGCGTACTCATTAACATCTTCGGCGGTATCGTGCGCTGTGACATGATTGCAGAAGCTATCATTGCCGCGGTAAAAGAAGTCGATGTACAAGTACCTGTCGTTGTGCGCTTAGAGGGTAACAATGCTGAGAAAGGTATCGAGCTGCTCGAGCAGTCCGATGTCAAAATCATCTCTGCTCAAGGCTTAGCGGGCGCTGCCCAAAAAATCGTCGATGCTGTTCAAGCCTAACTTATCATTAGTAGGTAAACAGTAGAGTTCATCAGTAATAGTCGCTGCTTGCTTGCCTATAGCGAGTAAGCCGCTATTACTAACAGCTATCAGACAAGCGAATACAAGGATAAAACAATGAGTGTATTAATTGATAAAGATACCAAAGTATTAGTACAAGGCTTCACCGGTAAAAACGGTACTTTCCATTCTGAGCAAGCGATCGAATATGGCACTAAAGTCGTTGGCGGCGTAACCCCAGGTAAAGGCGGACAAACGCATTTAGGTCTGCCAGTCTTTAACACGATGGCAGAAGCAATGGATGAAACACAAGCGGATGCGTCAGTCATTTATGTGCCTGCGCCATTTGTGCTAGATTCTATCGTTGAAGCGGTCGATGCCGGCGTTAAGCTGATTATCGTCATTACCGAAGGCGTACCGACGATCGATATGCTAAAAGCGAAGCGCTATATCGAAGAAGCTGGTGATGTACGTATGGTCGGTCCGAACTGCCCAGGTGTCATCACGCCAGGCGAGTGCAAAATCGGTATCATGCCAGGTCACATCCATCTGCCAGGTAAAGTCGGTATCATCTCCCGCTCAGGTACGCTAACTTATGAAGCGGTGGCGCAAACCACGAAGCTTGGCTTTGGTCAGTCAACCTGTATCGGTATCGGCGGTGACCCTATCCCAGGCATGAACCAGATCGATGCGCTAAAACTGTTTGAGGCCGATCCACAGACTGAAGCTATTGTACTTATCGGTGAAATCGGTGGTACCGCTGAGGAAGAAGCGGCCGCTTATATTAAAGACAACGTTACTAAGCCTGTTGTCGGCTATATCGCTGGCGTCACAGCACCTGCTGGTAAGCGCATGGGCCATGCTGGCGCAATCATCTCTGGCGGTCAAGGCACAGCTGAAGAGAAATTTAAGGCCTTTGAAGATGCAGGTATCGCTTACACGCGTGACCCATCAAAAATTGGTGATAAGCTAAAAGAAGTTACTGGCTGGTAAGTCAGGTATTCTCGATAGTAGATAAAGAGTTAAGAACCAACTACTAAAGCTATGTTGAGAAGTAAGAGAGACACCCCTATAATGGGGTGTTTTTTTATGTTTGAAAATTGCTATGAATAATAAAATATTAGTGACGGGTGGTGCTGGGTATATTGGTACTCATACCTGTATTGCTCTGCACCAGTCAGGACAGTTTGGTGAAGACCCAAGCGGTATTCCAAATAACCTGATGCCTTTTATCTCGCAAGTAGCTGTAGGTAGACGAGACAAGCTTAGTATCTTTGGTAATGACTATCCGACTATCGATGGTACAGGGGTGCGTGACTATATTCATGTTACTGATTTAGCACAAGGCCATGTCGCTGCACTTGATCATTTGCAGCAGCAGACTCATGCAGCAGGATTTTTGCCTATTAATTTGGGCACAGGCAGAGGTAGCTCAGTTCTGGAGTTGGTTAACGCTTTTAGTAAAGTAAATAAAATAGATATCCCTTATCAGTTTGCGGCGCGGCGTGCTGGTGACATTGCAAGCTGTTATGCTAGTGCTGATAAAGCGCAAGAGCTGCTAGGATGGCAAGCTAAGCTTTCCATTACTAATATGTGTGAAGATACTTGGCGCTGGCAAAGCATGAATCCTGACGGCTATAACACAAAATAGACGCGGTTATACTAGAGTAGCCAAGAAAAAATCGCTATATTGCCTTAAAACTAACTAAAAGCACTATTAATCTATGAAAAAAATAACCCATGCCGTTATTCCTGTCGCAGGCTTCGGCACTCGTATGCTACCACTGTCCAAGTCCGTACCTAAAGAGTTATTGCCTTTAGGAAATCGCCCGGCCATTCATTACGTCGTCGAGGAAGCTATCGCCGCCGGCATCAAGCATATCGTCCTTGTCGGTCATGCGCAAAAAAGCGCGATTGAAGACTATTTCGATATCAATGCCGAGCTTGATACGCAATTACGTCATAAAGGCAAAGACGAGCTGGCTGATAGTCTCAACTGGCTACCGGATGATGTCAGCGTGTCGATGATCCGCCAAGGTAGGGCTTTGGGCTTAGGTCATGCGGTATTAGCAGCGCGTCCCATTGTCGCTGACAATGACTTTGCAGTCTTACTGCCCGATGTCGTGCTTGATCCCTTTACTGGCGATATGGCTACTGACAACTTAGCCTTTATGTTGGCGGAATTTGCTAAAGATCAGCATTCACAGATACTCGTTGAGCAAGTCGCCGATAGCGACGTCCATAAATATGGCATTGCCAAACTTGTCGATAGCACTACTGAGATCAGTGACAGTACAGACAGTAATGCTAGCTTTGGGGTAGCGGGATTTGTCGAAAAGCCTGATTTAGCCAATGCGCCGTCGCGCCTAGCGGTAGTGGGTCGTTATGTGTTTAGTAATCAAATCTTTGACTATTTGGCCAACACCAAAGCTTCTGTCGGCGGCGAGATTCAGCTAACCGATGCTATCGATGCGCTGATTAGTGAGTCTGGTGTTAATGTCACCACCATGCGCGGTGATAGCTACGATGCTGGTGACATGCACTCTTATATGCAAGCTTTTATTTACTTTGCTGAGCAGCAGCTCGCATCTAAAGGGTAGCTGATGAACGATATGAGTGCCAATAACATTTATAGCAGTGCTCGCGACTCTGAGTATTGGCAGCAATTGCAAACGTTAGCGAAGCAGAAGTGGTCGATAGCGGAGCTGTTTGCAGAGGATAGCAGTCGAGCGCAGCGCTTTTGCGCGCAGGCAGGTAGCCTGTATATGGATTATAGCAAGCAATGTATCGATGAGTCGGTATTAGCAAGTTTGTTACATTTGACTGAGAGCTGTGAGCTAACAGCGCGTATCAAAGATTTGCTACAAGGCGCTATGGTCAATACTAGCGAAGAGCGTGCGGCACTACATACTGCGCTGCGATTGCCTGAGGGCGCAGAGTTAGTCGTCAATGAGCAGGACGTGGTCAGTGATGTGCATCACAGCTTACAGCAAGTTGAGCGTTTATCGGCGCGGATTCGTAATGGTACTTGGCGCGGGTTTTCGGGTAAAGCCATCACTGATGTGGTCAATATCGGCGTCGGTGGTTCAGACTTAGGCCCACTAATGGCAACGTCTGCGCTAGATGAGTGGGCTGATACAGATATTATCGTGCATTTCGTCTCTAATATGGATGGCTCACAGCTCGATAACTTGCTAAAACGTTTAGATGCTGAGACGACGCTATTTATCATCTCTTCTAAATCTTTTGGCACCGTTGATACGCTATCTAATGCACAAACGGCACTGTCTTGGCTATTGACGACAGCGGCTCTATATTCAGGCTCGCAAAATAGCGTGCTGCGCCGTCACTTCATCGGTATCTCCGCTAACAGCGCCAAGATGACGGCATGGGGCATTCATCCTGAGCATCAGCTGCAGCTTTGGGAGTGGGTCGGTGGTCGCTTTTCTTTATGGTCGGCGATTGGGCTGGCGATTGCCATTCGTATCGGTATGAGTCAGTTTCGTGAACTGCTCGCTGGCGCTCATAGTATGGATCAGCACTTTGCGACCGCGAACTTCAAAGACAATCTACCAGTGCTATTAGGCTTGCTTGCGGTTTGGAATAGTACCTTTTTACAGATACACGCGCATACCGTCTTGCCTTACGATGGTCGGCTTGAGTACTTGCCAAGCTACTTGACTCAGCTGGAGATGGAGAGTAACGGTAAGTCAGTGACACATGACGGTACTCATATCGACTATGATACTTGCCCGATTTTATGGGGCGAGATTGGCTCCAATGCCCAGCACGCGTTTTATCAACTGCTACATCAGGGCACTCAGCATGTCTCTTGCGACTTTATCGCTTGCGTGCGTCACTATAGTGATGAGGTGCAAAACAGCTCACTACAGCATCAGCATGAGTTGTCTTTATCTAACTGTTTGGCGCAGAGCCGAGTATTAGCCTTCGGTAACGCTGCTGTCGCTGCTGTCAGTACGACGGTTTGTACTACGGATAAATACAAGCATTATCGCGGCAATCAGCCTTCTACGACCTTGCTGCTCGATGAGCTGACCCCACATAGTTTAGGCGAGCTGATTGCTTTATATGAGCATAAGGTCTACGTGATGGCGAGTATATGGGACGTCAACCCTTTTGATCAGTGGGGGGTTGAGATGGGTAAGCAGATGGCCGAAACTGTCTATCAGGCAATGCAACAAGACAGCACCGCGCCTTTTGATAGCTCTACCAATCAGCTCCTTGCGCATATCAAGCAGTTATTTGAATAACGATGGCAAGACAAAGTATAGAAATGAGAGTCGACTTTGCGGCTGAGAAAACGATAATTAAGGGAATGCTATGAGCTCTGAGTCTGCTGTTAATAATGATCACGCATTGAACGACAAGTCATCTGAGGTCTGCGTGATCATCGGTCATAGTATCGAAGCCATTACTAGCGCGGTGGTGTTAGCGAGCCTAGATCATCAGGTGCACATTTATGCCGATTTAGACTTGTTAGCGCAGCAAGTTGAGCAGTATGGCTTTGAGCGGCATTTACAGGCACTATGGCAGCTATATGGACAGCAGCAGCAAATCGTTCAATGTGCATTACCGGCTAGCGCGGATAAACTTATTCAAAGTTATGAAGGCAAAGTTGGCCAATCGCCAGACGAACAAAAAGCGACGCCCTTATCAGTCAGTTGCTATTGGTTATTTTTGGAGAGTATCAAAAGCGTTTGGACAGATGATAACTGGGTAATAGCTTTTAATCATAGTCAGCAGCAGACGACGCCCGTTATTATGAGTGGTATCGAAAAGCTCGGTCATATCACTAAGTTAGCAGACAGCTTGCAGCGCGCTTGGGTCTATTATGTGCCGTTTGTGTTTTTGCAAGATGGTGAGGCTTACAGCTCAATGCTCAAACCCTCGCTGTGGCTGTTGGGCGAAAAAACGCCTGAGAGTAGTCATCAGCTAACTGTGCTGCAGCCGTTACTACAACATGCTCGCGCTTATCATCATGCTGATATTGCCACTATCGAGTTTGCGCGTAGCAGTATTATGGCGATGCTAGCGACGAGAGTGAGCTTTATGAATGAGCTATCACGCTTAGCGGACAGTCAACAAGTGGATATCGGTCAAGTCAGCCGTATTATGGGGTTAGACGCGCGGGTAGGCAGTAGCTATCTGCAGGCAGGCTGGGGCTTTGGCGGCCATACGCTACCGACTGAGCTTGACAAGCTGCAGCAATCATCGCAAGACAATAGCGTCAATATGCCTTTACTGCAGTCAGTACTGCACATCAATGATGACCAAAAAGAGCTGATTTTCCGCAAATTCTGGCAGCATTATGATGGTTTTATAGATAACAAAACCGTGATGATTTGGGGCGGTAGCTATAAGTCAGGCTCAGGGCGTACCACAGGCTCAGCTATCCATCCGCTACTGGCGCTACTATGGTCTTATAACATTAAAACCTTAGTCTATAGTGATAAAGCCAAAAGCTCGCTTGCCAAGGACTATGGGCAGCAGCCACTGCTACAACTGCTTGATAGTCCTTATGAGCAGCTCGCTTACGCGCAGGCGATTTTTATTATTAGCCTATCGCCGCAGCATCAGCTAGACATCGCGCAGCTCAACCAATTCGCTATGCCGATGTTTGATGCACAAAATGCTTTATCACGCCCGCAAATAAACGCGCTTGTCGGCGCTTATGCAGGTATTGGGCGTGCGAAATAAGGCCATAAAGCTATCCCAGTTGTAAATGAAGCATTTGATTGGCGTAGGCTGGGTTTTACTCCAGCCTACAAACTAGAAACACAGATTGTATGACTCTATCTTTTCGCATGAACGTTGCCTAATCCGTTATTAAGCCGGAACCGCTCCTTGCTGAGCTAGCCAGTCCTCAATCTCATTGATTTTGGCTTTCAGTAAGTCTTTATCGCCACGAGTCTCTATATTGAGCCGAATGAGCGGCTCAGTATTAGAAGCCCGCAAATTAAAACGCCAATCGCCAAAGTCAAGACTAAGCCCATCTAGAGTAGATTTACTGGGTTTTTCATCTGCAAATCTACTTTCTATATTCTCAATAATCGCCTGCGCATCCTGCGTGGTTAAGCGAAAATTCAGCTCGCCTGAGCTTGGATAAGCGCTGATGTAGCCGTTGACGAGTTCTGATAAGCTTTTACCCGTAATTGATAACAGCTCAATGGTCAACAGCCACGGAATCATACCGCTATCGCAATAAAAGAAATCGCGAAAATAATGGTGCGCCGACATCTCGCCGCCATAAACCGCTCCGGACTCACGCATGACTTGCTTGATAAAAGAGTGCCCTGACTTACTGATCACTGCCTTGCCACCGAGATCGTCAATCACCGCTTCGGTGTTATAAATAACGCGAGGATCATAAACGATGGACTCATTTGGGTACTTATTAAGAAAGGCCTGCGCGAGCATACCGACCACATAACTACCGTCGACAAACTCGCCGGTCTCATCGAATAAGAAGCAACGATCAAAATCACCGTCAAAGGCAATGCCTACATTAGCCTTATTGTCTAATACCGCTTGGCGAGTGGACTCTCTGTTGGCTAAGATCATTGGATTAGGAATACCATTAGGGAAGCTGCCGTCAGGCTTGTGGTGCAGTTTGATGATCTCAATAGGCGCGTCAGCTTGCACGAGTTTATCAATCAGTAAATCAACGACGGGACCGGCGCTACCATTACCTGAATTAATCACTATTTTTAACGGCTTGAGCTTGTCGATATCGATAAAGCCAATCACGTGATCGATGTAAGCGCTTTTATCCGTTAGTATTGCCAATTCGCCTTTTTGCTTGATCGCAGCAAAGTCACCCGACTCAGCCAAGGCTTGAATCTCAGCTAAGCCATCGTCCGCACTTATGGGTTTTGAGTGCTCTTTAACCAGCTTTAGACCATTGTAGTTAATTGGATTATGACTCGCGGTGACTTCGATACCGCCTAACGCTTGGTAATGGCTAGTAGCAAAATACACCTCTTCGGTGCCGGTCATTCCTAAATCGATAATATCAACACCGGCATCCAATATACCGGCGATAGTCGCTTGTTTTAAGGCTTCGCTGGAGTCGCGGATGTCGCAGCCTATGACCACTGCTTTTTTCAACGTTTCTAACTCAGCGTCATCATCAATACGCTGCGATAAAATTTGCGCGAAGGCGCGACCAATGCGGTAGGCTATGTCTTCATCGAGAGTCACGCCAAGCTCGCCGCGAATATCGTAGGCTTTAAACGAGCCGATAGTGATGGGATCGAAGGTAGTCGTAGGCTGGTAGCTGGTAGTATTGACAGTAGACATAAAACAGATATTCCTAGGCTTAAAAGTGAAAAGCATTGTTATTCTTCAATAAGCATTCAATGGTACACTAACTTGTAAGCGGCTTTAAGTAATTAGTGTTAAACGATAAAAATAAGAGTGACTATGGTTATGACTATCGATGATAATAATTCACAAGTTAATGAATATCAGACTAAAACCTTACCACCGCAGCCGGTAAAAGACACACCCACTGCCACCGGTGAATTAGGCGATTTACTGGCTTTAATGGCACGGCTGCGGCGCGATTGTCCTTGGGATAAAAAGCAAACCAATCACAGCCTGATCCCTTATGCGATAGAGGAAGCGTACGAGCTTGGCGCGGCGGTGCAGACTGATGACGATGAGGATATCAAAGGCGAGCTTGGCGATGTGTTATTGCAAGTGATTTTTCACTGTCAGCTTTATGCGGAGCAAGGGCGTTTTGATATGAGTGACGTGATTACCACTTTGCAACAGAAGTTAATTCGTCGTCATCCGCATGTGTTTGAAGCGGAGAGTCTTAAAGACGAGGCTGCGGTAAAAGCGCGCTGGGATGAGATAAAGGCGGAGGAGCGGCGAGTCGACGAAGCGCGGGGCAAACCGCGTCGGCGTTTGGATGCGACGAAGGCAGGTAGTGCGCTGATGCAAGCGCAGTCAGTACAAAGCCAAGCGTCAAAGTTAGGCTTTGATTGGGAAGGAGTGGCAGGCGCGTTTGAAAAGCTAGAAGAAGAGATCGATGAATTAAAAACTGAAATTACCGGCAAGTCCAAGGCTGAGATAAAAGCCAATAGTAGTGATATTGAAAAAGAGCTTGGTGATTGTGTCTTTGCCTTAGTCAATGTTGCGCGTAAGCTCAATCTTGATGCAGAAGCGGCGACTTTAACTTGCGTTCATAAATTTAAGTCGCGCTTTGGTTATATCGAAGATCAGCTGCAAGCTTGTGGTAAAAGCTTGGAAGAGAGCGATATCGATGAGATGGATGCACTTTGGGAGTCCGCCAAACAACATGAACGCGCTTTATAAGCTTATCAACTATCGAGGTGTGCAAAACCATAATAAACGCTCACGCCTTGAGTCAAGTGCTATTTTGTCTGTTTTAATCCTATGCTTTATGATAATTAAGGTGCAAGCAGCGGTTTGTTATGCAGATCCAAAGCAGGCTTATGAGTATCTATTAGCGCAAGAGAATTATGAGACGCAAGCGCGTGAGCAGGCCGTAGTCGATATCAATAGTGCTAGCGAGGGCGAGCTGGTAACGCTTGACGGTATTGGTAGCAGTAAAGCGCAAGCCATTATTCTCTATCGTGAGATGTTTGGCCCGTTTACAAGCGTTGATGAGCTAGAGAAAGTAAAAGGTATCGGCGCTAAAACCATAGCAAACAACCGAGCGCGCATGCGGGTGCAGCATTAGGCGTTAAATCATTTTTTAATTCGGCAGTTCAGTCAAAAGCGTTACGCCTTGAGCACTTGCCAAAATCTCTGCCAAAAACTAGCTATATTAATAAAGTAGCTCTGTTATTTGCTATCGGTTATAAGTTTTTTAGCAAATCGGCTGTAAGTAAATGTCATAATACAACAATCAAGCCTAAAATTTGTTAAACTAACCGATGTGTTTGCCTGATAAACGCTGTGTTTATCGGGAACGACAGAATACCGGCGAGGAGTAGATGCATGGCCGAGCGTGCCGCCAAGCAGTTAGAACTGAATAAATCTGAATTACCCAATTCCATTACCGAAGTTATTGCCACTTTATCGCGAGCTGGGTTTGATGCCTATATTGTCGGCGGCGGGGTGCGTGATACTTTATTAGGGCTTGCGCCCAAAGATTTTGATGCGGTTACCGATGCCAAGCCGTACGAGATAAAAGATGTCTTTGGTAAGCGCTGCCGCATTATCGGTCGCCGCTTTCAGCTAGCGCATGTTTATTCGGGCCGTGAGCTCATTGAGGTGGCCACTTTTCGTGGCCCGCCCAATAATAAAGCAAGCACCAATCAAGACGGTATGATTTTGCGTGACAATGTTTGGGGCGATATCAAGCAAGATTTTGCCCGTCGCGATTTTTCAATGAATGCGCTGTATTATCAACCGCTAAAAGGCGTAGTCCATGATTTTTGCGGTGCGCTTGAAGATATTGACAATAAAATCATTCGCTTGTTAGGTCACGCGCCTATTCGCATCGAAGAAGATCCTGTGCGCTTGCTACGGGCGCTACGTTTTAAGGCCAAATTAGGCTTTGAGTTTGACAAAGAGCTCTCCGAGCAGTTCCACGAAAGTAATTGGGCACTGCTTGAGCAAATCTCGCCGCACCGTCTCTATGACGAGACGCAAAAGATGTTTACTGGCGGCTATCTGGTACCGCTATTGCCGCTTTTATTCGAATATGGTGCTATCGATAACCTGTTTATCTATCCGCCTGCAGAGCCAAGTCCATTAGTACAACAAGTCGCTATCAACACTGATAAGCGTATTGCTGCTGGTAAGAGTATCAACCCTGCCTTCTTCTACGCCGCTTTATTGTGGGAGAATTACCTGCATCAGCTAGAAAAAGCCAAAAACCGTAATATGCCTTTTGGCGATGCGCAGCTACATGCCGCAGGTAAAGTGATCGATCGTCAGCGCATCAAGACTGCCATTCCGAAGTTCGCTGAACAATTTATCCGTGATATTTGGATTTTGCAGCCGAAGCTTGCGGCGCCGCGTAACAAGCAGATTGAACAATTGGCTGAGCATCCGCGCTTTCGTGCGGGTTTCGACTTTTTATTATTGCGTGAGCAGTGCGGCGATAGCGAGCATCCGTTATCCGAGTCTACCAATGGCATGGGTGAGTGGTGGCAGACTTATCAAACCTTGTCCGAGAGAGACAAGCAGCAAGCCATCGCTGATTTTGATGAAAATATCCGCCGCGGCGCTTACAAAAAAGGTCAACGTGGACGCAGGCGTAATCGTCAAAAGCAAAACGATACTACCCAAGCGACTGCTCACAGCAATCCAGACCAAGTCAAAGTCAGTCGAAGTCATAATAATCAATCGGCAAATGATACTGCCAATGTACCTTCGCGTCGTCGCCGCCGCAATAGTGATAAAACGGGCACTCAGAATAATGCTCAGCAAGGCGCTAGCCCTGAGCAGCTGCAACAAGATAGTCAAGAGCTTGAACAATTGCAGCAATTGTCATTAGCCGCGACTAAAAAGTCGCATAAAAAGCCTGCCGCGCCAAAGCCGTTATTTGTAATTGAAGACGAAAGAGTTGTGCCACCGCTAAACAAACAGTTGGCTGGCCAAAATAGTAGCGATAATGCTGATAAAGATAGAGTCAATCATAACAGCACGAATAGCAATGCTAACGCTAGCAAGGCGGTGAAATCTGGCGGCCGTAAAGTCTCTGCCAAAAATAAAGCCGCTGCAGACAATCAAGAAAGCGCTCAATCAGCAGCTGACAAGACACCAGCTCAGCCTTCAAAATCTAAGCAATCAGGAGCTAAGCAATCAGAAGCTAAGCAGTTAGAAGCTTCAGCCACTATGTCAGTACCGCAAACGCCAAAGTCGGTAGCGAGTGCTAAAAGTAGCGAGCCTGTCCCTAGCAAGCGTCGCCGTAAGCCGTTAAATTTATCTGAACCTGCAGCAAATAACAGTACAGATAAAGCGCTGCAAGACGGCGAAGCTTCTAAGAGCGGCAAAGCTGCTAAAAAAGACACTGCTGCCAAAGCCGAGAAGAAAGCCCTAGCTACTAAATCCGCTACTCAAGCCGCCGCTAAGTCTAGTCATCCTAAAGCTAATACTACGCCAGCGACAGCAGCAACTCATAAAGGCGCGGTACCAGCCAAACGCCGACGCCGTCAGCCTAGCACTAAAAATAGTAGCAAAAACAGTACCGATAATGCTTGATAGTGATAAGCTGAGTGAAGAGGCGTATGAGTAACCATTGGACCACTTGTTATTTAGGCTTAGGCAGTAACTTAGCTAATGAGCTTGGCTCGCCCATTGAGCATTTACAGCAAGCGCTGCTCAGCTTAGAGCAGCATCAGGACATACGTGAGCTGCGAGTGTCTTCTTACTATGCGTCAGCGCCAATGGGCCCGCAAGATCAGCCCGACTTTATTAATGCTGTGGTGGAAATAGAGACGACTTTAGCGCCTCTAGCGCTGCTTGCTTTGTGTCAGCAGCTAGAGAAGCAAGCGCAGCGCGAGCGTGTGCGCCGTTGGGGCGAGCGTAGTTTGGACGTTGATATTTTGCTTTATGGTCAGCAGCAAATTGATGAGCCAGCGTTGATAGTGCCGCATGCAGGGCTGCATGAGCGCAACTTTATGTTAGTGCCGCTACGCGAGCTAGCGCCTGAGCTTACGATTAAGGGTCAGCCCCTCTCAGCTCATCCATTGAGTGCAGACTGGAGCGGCCTTAAGCTTATTGAATAAGTGCAAAAAGCTACGCTAAAAGTCACCGCTCGCTCCTATCTTTATTAGCTATTCAAAATACTTTTATTTAAGTCATTGAGGGTCATATGACGACTTTATCTACGCTAAAAAAGTTCAAAAAAGACGGTACTAAGTTCACTTGCCTGACTTGCTATGACGCCATGTTTGCGCGGATGATGGAGAAGGCTGAGATTGATACTATCTTGGTTGGTGATAGTTTAGGTATGGTGGTGCAAGGTCATGAGTCGACTTTGCCAGTTACTGTAAACGATATGGCATACCATACCGCGAATATCGCCCGTAGTAATAAACAAGCGCTGATCTTAGCGGACCTGCCTTTTATGAGCTATGCGCTTGAAGCTGAGGCTATCGCTAATAGCCGTCAGCTGATGCAGGCAGGCGCGCATGTCATCAAGATAGAAGGCGGACGTGAGCTGAGTCGTTTGGTCGCGACTTTAGCGCAAGCCGGTACGCCAACTTGTGTACATTTAGGCTTAACGCCGCAGTCGGTCAATGTCTTTGGCGGTTACAAGATTCAGGGTCGCAGCGATGAAGCGGCAGACAAATTATTAGCGGACGCCAAAGCAGTGGTAGAAGCGGGCGCGGCGCTATTGGTACTAGAGTGCGTACCTGCAGAGCTTGCTAAGACAGTGACTGAGGCAGTCGCGGTACCTGTCATCGGCATTGGTGCTGGCGCAGATACCGACGGTCAAGTGTTAGTGATGCATGACATGCTGGGCATGGTGCATGGGCGCGCGCCAAGATTTATTCATGATTTCTTAACTGATGAGCGCAACACGGAACGTAGCATCGAAGGCGCGTTTGCGCTGTACCAGCAGTCGGTACGTGAAGGCAGCTTTCCGCAGGCGCAGCATCAGTTTGATTAATATTATCCGATACCAAAAGAAGACCCTGTGATGCCTATCATTTATCATCATATTGCAAGCTTGCAAGACACCTTAAATCCTCTGCGTAGTCAGCAGCGTATTGCCTTAGTACCGACGATGGGTAATTTGCATGCTGGACACTTACAACTGGTCAAAATGGCTAAACAACACGCTGATATCGTGGTGGTCAGTATTTTTGTCAACCCAACTCAGTTTGGTATTGGTGAGGATTTTGATAGCTATCCGCGCACTCTTGAAGCTGATGTGGCCAAGCTTGCAAGCGTAGACGCCGATTATGTGTTTGCGCCTAGTATTGATGAGATGTATCCGCAATTGCCACCGCCTACCAAGGTTACGGCAGGTAATATAGCCATGCAGTTGTGCGGTGAATCGCGGCCGACGCATTTTGATGGCGTAGGTATTGTCGTCGCAAAACTGTTCAATATTGTGCAGCCTGATGTGGCATTTTTTGGTCAAAAGGACTATCAGCAACTAGCGATTATTAAGCAGTTAGTCAGAGATTTGAGTTATCAGATAAAGATTATCGGCGCGCCTATCGTACGAGCAGAAGACGGCTTAGCGTTATCTTCGCGCAACCAATATTTAACTGCTGCTGAGCGACAAACCGCACCTGTGTTACATGAAGTCCTAGAAGATTTGGCTGAGCAATTAGCGCAAAAAATAGCAGCAGATAGTTTTGATGAGTCCGTACTGCAATCGTTATTGACAAAGGCGGCTCAGCGTATCACACAAGCTGGGTTTGAGATAGACTATCTACAAGTAAAAACGACTGATCTACAAGCTATCGATTTTGAAGCGTTTAAGCTCAAAGAAAATCAGCAAGACTTGATTATTCTAGTTGCAGCTACCTTAGGGCAGGCAAGGCTACTGGATAATCAATTGGTACTACTAAACCGCCCATTGGTCAAATAGTCATATTATCGTCAAATAAATAGCGTAGGATAGATACAGTGAGCTCAGTCATTTAGAGCGCAGTAACGGTATTTATCAATCAGCTTATGGATTAAGGTAATAGCATGGAAGTGGACAAGCTCGGCGCAAATGCTCAAACGCCATCGCCTAACAGCGATAAGCTCAGCGTGCTTATTATCTCTGGACGCTCAGGCTCAGGCAAGACCTCAGTGCTCAATGCTTTGGAAGATTTGGGCTATTACTCTATTGATAACTTACCGTTATCTTTAGTGCCTGAAGCGGCGCATAAGCTTGTCAACGAAAGTAACATCAAGCGGGTGGCACTGGGTGTCGATATTCGCTCACCGCGAGCTGACTTGTCGAACTTTGCAGCGATCCACCAGCAGCTACATAATCGCTATGGCGAGGCAAAAGTACAAGTAATCTATGTCACCGCGCAAGAAGATATCTTGGTTGCTCGCTTCAATGCCACGCGCCGTGTACATCCGCTAATGTCGCAAGATGCTGATGGAATCGAAAACACTAGATATAACTTACCCGCCGCGATAAAAAGAGAAGTTGAATTATTACAGCCCATCGCTAGCCGCGCCGATATCACTATCGATACTAGCAAGCTCAATATCCATCAGCTCAAAGAGCGCCTGCGTGATCAAGTTGGAGCAGAAAACAAAATCGTCATTAATTTACTATCGTTCGGCTTTAAATACGGCACGCCTATCGACGCTGACTTCGTCTTTGACGTGAGAATCTTACCTAACCCGCACTGGAATGCCGATCTACGTAGCGCGACTGGCTTAGATAGTGAGGTTGCCACGTTTTTTGCGGATTATCCAGAGGTCAGTGAAATGAGCGAGGATATTGCTCACTTTCTTACGCGTTGGCTGCCCAATTTTTTGCATAATAATCGCCATACCGTAACCGTCGCTATCGGCTGCACAGGCGGCAAGCATCGCTCGGTTTTTATCACTGAAAAGCTACAGCGTCATTTGACCCAGCACCTACCAAAAGAGCTAACCGTAGTCGCTAAGCACCGTGAAAAAAGTCGCTGGTAGTCGCTTATTTTAGTCGCTACTTTATATCTTTTATTCCCATTATCTTTAGAGAGCTTTTATGATTGATTGGTCAGAACAAGACATGCGCGTTTCGCGTACCGAACTCAAAAAATCTCACGAGCGGCTACAAGCGTTATCGATACCCTTAGCCAATTTATCAAAAAAGCAATTAAAAGCCTTGCCAGCCAGTGATTATTTTATGGCGGAATTGATGGCTTTAGCTGATATTACTAGTGCTAATGCGCGTAACCGTCAGACTAAGCGGGTCGGTAAACTCATCAGCGAAGAGAACCGTCACGAGCTTGTCAAAGCGCTGTTTGAGGCATTTTTTCCGAATGAGCAAGTCGCTAAGATAGAAAGCTGGCGCGGCAGGCTCAATATCAATGATGAGAGCACGCTTAAGCAATTCATTAAGCAATACACGGCCTCTGAGCGTAATAGCCTATATCAGCTATTATTGTGGGTTGAGTACGCCAAACATATGCAAGACGATGAGCTGATGGAAGAGTCTGAGCAAGATCTGGCCAGTTATATTCGCGAGGTTGCTATTTTGTCGCAGCTCAAATAATACTGCTCAAACAAAAACAGGTTGTAGCAATAAAAAGGTCAGCTTAGCGCTGGCTTTTTTTGCATTGGTGTTTTGGTAAAAAAATGCGTAAGTAAGATAAATATTTAGGTAGGATAGATATTATAGACACTATAGATGTCCAATAAAGCAGATAATGGCTTGATAAGGTTGTTGTTTTTCATCTTGTAATCTAGTCGGCAGCTCCCCATAAATAATAGTAATTCAAACCCTTCGAGAGTTTTAGTGGTTATGGTTAAAGTTCTAAAATCGAATACTGACAGCGATACTAGTAGTGAAGTCAAAAGTGCTACTAGTAAAGGGGCTAGTGCGAATGACAGTATGAGTGCAAACGATAATATGGGTGCAGACAACAGTAAAAATACTGTTGAAGTAGAGAGTAAAGACGATAGAAAAGCTCGTTTAAAGCACCTAATCAAGCGCTTACCTAACTTGCCAGGCGTCTATAAAATGCTGGGTAAAAATGGTGATATTCTCTACGTGGGTAAGGCCAAATCATTAAAAAGCCGCGTTAATAGCTACTTTGCTAAGACTATCGACCATCCAAAAACTCGGGCTTTAGTTGCGCGTATTCATAATATCGAAACCATCATTACTCGTAGTGAGACCGAAGCGCTGCTACTCGAACAAAACCTCATTAAAGAATACCGTTCCCCTTATAACGTGCTGCTGCGCGATGATAAGTCTTATCTGTATGTGTTTATCTCTGCTGATAAACCCTATCCGCGTTTGGCTTATGGGCGCGGCAAAGGCAACCATCAAAAAGGCCGTTTTTTTGGGCCTTTTCCTTCAGCGCATGCAGCAAAAGAGACGCTCGTGCTGATGCAAAAGATGTTTCAAATGCGTCAATGCACTAATACCTTTTTTAAGCAGCGCAAACGCCCTTGCTTGGAGTATCAGATCAAGCGTTGCCGTGCGCCTTGCGTGGGACTGGTGTCGCCAGAAGAGTACCTCGAGGATGTCAATAATACGATTCGTTTCTTAAAAGGCGACTCTAGCGATATCCATAGTGCTTTGATCGAAAAAATGGAAGGCGCTGCCGAAGCGTTGGACTTCGAAAAAGCGGTGTTTTATCGCGACCAGCTATCGATGCTGCGCGAAGTGCAAGCGCGGCAAGCGGTCTATACCGTGCAAGGTGAGGCCGATGTCATCGCCATCTCTAGCCAAGCTGGCATGACAACAGTGAATGTGCTGACGGTCCGCGGTGGGCGCGTGCTCGGTGGCAAGAACTACTTCCCTGATGTCGATAGCAGCGAGCCTATCGCTGATAATTTATCCGCTTTTATTACCTCGTTTTATTTTCAGGTGACTGACGACTTACCAAGCGAGATTATCTTAAGCCACAAACTACCCGATCAACAAGCCATCAGCGAGGCGCTAACGACTCATTTCGGTAGTAAAGTCACCATCAAGACTAACGTGCGCGAACACCGCGCTGAATGGTTAGATTTGGCCACTCTTAATGCCAGCAATGCGCTAAAGACTAAGCTTGGTGATTATCTTGAGCTGCATGCGCGCTTCAATGCTCTAAAAGATGTGCTCGCTGATGTCACCGATAGAGCCATCGATCGCATTGAGTGTTTCGATATCTCGCACACTATGGGCGAGGCGACTATCGGTAGCTGCGTGGTCTTCGATCAGGGCGGGGCGCGGCGGCGCGACTATCGTCAATATGCTATTCACGATATTGTCGGCGGCGATGACTATGCGGCGATGCAGCAAGTATTGACCCGCCGTTATAAAAAGCAGCCGTTGCCGGATTTACTACTGATTGACGGCGGTAAAGGGCAGATGAGTATCGCTAAAGAAGTGCTGACAGAACTTGGAATCTTAGGGGATACTTTGCTCATTGGCGTAGCCAAAGGCGAGGGACGTAAAGCAGGGCTCGAGGTGCTACATTTCTTAGACCATGAGCCGCTTGATCTACCTATGGACAGTAAAGCGCTGCATCTACTGATGCATATCCGTGATGAGGCGCACCGTTTTGCCATCACCGCGCACCGTAAAAAGCGTGATAAGCGTCGCTCTTCTTCAGTGTTAGAAGTGATACCTGGACTGGGCGAAAAGCGTCGCCGTGATCTGCTCAATCACTTTGGCGGTATGCAGCAACTATTGGGTGCATCGCAGCAGGAGCTGGCAGGCGTTAACGGCATTGGACCTGTACTTGCCAAGACGATTTATAAGGTGTTGCATGAGTAGAGTTTGCAACCACTCGCTATTTTATAGCTATATTAGGGCGTGTTGAACATTCGACCATGGCACTGACAGAGACTATTTTTTAGGCGATTTGCAGATAAAAATGGTAAGTTTAGTCGTTCTAAGCGTCTATTTTTATCAATAAAGCGGCAAAAAATAGTCCTGTCCCTATTGTTGTCGTGAGGGCTGATGCTAAAATCGCCCTAGTCGTTGCGACTGTTTAAATAAAATCAGCTAACCAATGCAATAAGCATTACCTGCAATTTTCACTTAGACTAGAACTATTTTAGCGATCAGCAGTGCGCATTTGTGAATGTTCAACACGCCCTAGGTTTTAAATGGCATTGGTTTAAGCTAGGCTTTAAATAGCCTAGCTTTTTTATGGGCTAGAATTTAGCTAGCTGTAGGCTGGGTTTTTGACCCAGCATTTTTTTAACAAATGATAAACTAACCTTGTCTTCTATAACTCACAAACTGAAAGTCCAAACCACTTTTTTCATCATGCTGAGTGTCGGAGGTTTCTGCGGCGATAAAATCGCTTGGCAGCTCCGGGAAAAATGCATCACCATCGCTGATTTCAGTATCGACATGGGTCAGCTCGATGCGATCGGTGTACATAATCGCATCTTTAAACACTTTTTCGCCGCCGATCACCCAGATTGTATCTAAATGCGCGCCATGAGCGAGGCTAGCCGCTTGCGTCAAGGCGTCATCTAAATTATGCACCACATAAGCATCATCACGATCAGTGAGGTTCTTTTGTTCAGCATAATCAAGCTGAGTGCTGATGATAAAGCTGACTCGCTTAGGAAGCGGCTTACTGCCCATCGACTCATAGGTTTTGCGGCCCATAATGACGATACCTTGAATGCTATCTGCATCGCCATCGTTTTGCTTAGTGGTCATAGCCTTAAAATGCTGTAGATCCGCTGAGATATGCCAGGGTAGCTCATTGTCTTTACCGATACAGCGGTTGCTACTAATCGCTGCGATTTGGGCCACTTCAGTATGCGCGTAACTCATCACTTATCCCTTTTATTATTTATCAGTTTTCTAGTTTTCTAGTTTTCTAGTTTTACAGTTATTTTCAATTTTACAGTTTAGTCGCTTAAACTGCGACTTTCGCCTTGATAGCCGGATGCGACTCGTAACCATTAACGCTGATGTCTTCAAAAGTAAAAGCAAAGATATCTTTAACTTTTGGATTCAATGACAAGGTCGGCAGCTGATAAAGATCCCGCGTCAACTGTAATTCAACTTGCTCGCGGTGGTTTTGGTAAATATGACAATCGCCGCCCGTCCAGATAAATTCGCCCACTTCTAAATCACACACTTGCGCGATCATATGCGTTAATAGCGCATAACTGGCGATGTTAAAAGGCACACCCAGGAATATTATAACCCCTAATTTATGCACAAGACGCCTAATAATATAGCCTTAACAACTATAATAGCATTGTGCACTTTTAATTCTGCACAATACGACTTATACGTACAAGGTTATTATACCTGATTTTAAAATATCGCTGTTAATAGAAGGTCTTATTTATTTCTTTTAGTTTTACCAAAGCATATAAAACATGATTGCTCTAACACTAAAACTCACCCTAAAGCCCGATCAACCAACGCATCGGTAAGCTGAACTTGCGTCTCTTGGGACTGCTTTAGCTTCTCTTTTAGCTGATCGCAAATAGCCATTAGTTCATCGACTTTAGCAACAATGCGATGTTGTTCTGCAAGAGGTGGTGTTGGTAATAAGATTGAACGACTTTTTGTGACTGAAATATTGTCCTGACCAGCTGTTCCTATAAGCGCAATTTTATCAAGAAACATACCTGAAACTAAGTAGGTATAGATAAATTTATTTAGATTCGAAATGAATGGTCTAAACATCACAATGGCCTGATTGCAGTTCCATTCTGGATAGGTATCGGGAATGATAGCTATCTTTCCAAGAGGTGGACCCACGATATTCATTATCACATCTCCTGGGCAAAGCTGAGAGCGCTTCAAACTTGAAGAGTGATAACCTTCCTCAATAAATTGTGGTTGGTATTCAAAATCTATTTTTTGGTTTCTTATATTATAAACCTTCAAGTATGGGATACCTGTATCATCTATAAATGAACTCTTAGGTGGCGTTGATCCAGAAGTTATACCATCGCATATATCATCTAATCGACACCATTCCCAACCTAAGGGCAAATCAAATAATCTTTCTTCATCTTCAATAGGTGGTAATGCTTTACGTGGTTTAATCTTCTTCTCTTGAATCAACTGCTCTTTCTCTTCCGCAATCTTTTCTAACAATACTGAAGCAGGTTCGTCATCTGAACTCTGTGAAACTAGCTTACCCATCACTGCCAATTGCAAAACGGTTTGCTTTAGAGCGTCAATGCTTTGCTCGGTCGTAAATAGGCTATCGAAATGCTCGGCAATTCTTGCCCAATTTTGTGCTAGCTCATCAGCGTCCGCACTATCTGTCAACGTGGATAATAATACTTCTACAAGCGTCGCGTGAGCGTCGATACTGGCTTCGGTTTGCTGCTCTAGCTGATCACATAGCAGCATCAGCTCATCGACTTTAGCGACGATGCGGCGTTGTTCTGCTAATGGAGGATATGGAAATGGTTCTTTCCTTAATGTATCAACTGAAACCATATTCTTTTGGGCGGTCCCCTTTAGATCAGACAATGTATCTGTACGCATAAAAAAGGCAGGGAATAAGATTTTAAAATATTCATTTATAAGTGCATTATTATTCAAAGCTATTTTAAGTAAAGCTTGGTTAATGACTCCTCTCTCCATATTTGGTGGGGCTATTGCGACTTTACCAACAGTACCAGAGCAACTAATAATCAAGTCATAAGGCTTAACTTCAAATGCTTTCAGCTCATTAAACTTTGTCTCATCAATATAATATTCTCCACGTGAAAAATCATCGTTTATTGCATGCTGCTGCTCATATACTTTATAGCCAGAATTAACAAAATATGCTTTTTTTAAAGCACTCCCAAAAGGTCCTCTCTTAATTGCATAGTCATCGTGGGCTATCACTTGAGGCATAAATGCCCACGTCCATCCCTGTGGTAAAGTATTCTGCTCAACTCCAGCTTCTTCCAATGACGGCAATGCTTTTTGCTTTTTTATCTTTTTATCTTTGACTAACTGAGATTTTTCTACCGCAATACGTTCAAGTAAAACCGCAGCGGGCTCATCCGTAGGATCTTGTGGAATTAACTTTCCATATACAGCTAACTCCAAGATCAGTTCACGTAATTTAGTAATACCATACAGCTCATACTTTTTACTGCTGCCACGTCCACTAGTCGACTTAGCTAGTATAGCGCTGGTCCAGATATCGATATGTTCAGTGATTAGCTGCTCTGGCTTGCTTATGTCTTTACTCATCTCTAAGCTCGTCTTTACATTCATAGCTACTTGCCCTCTGTCGTGTTAGCAGACAGCGCAGCGCCCAGCACGTCTTTTAATTGGCTGCGTAACGTATCGATGCTCTGTTGCTGTTTAGTATAGTCAGCCAGTAGCTTATTAGGATCATAATCAATGACTTCACCTTGGTAGGGGTTGGAGATATCGAGGTTATAGTTACGCTCGATGACTTCATCAATGCTGACCTTCCAAGCCTGATTGTTTTCGATACGACTGGTAAAACCATCAGATTCATCACCCCACCAATCAATCTCTGTTTGAAACTCTTCGAACTTCATTGGTTTGGTTTTGCTATAGTTTTTGACGCCTTCAGGATAAGGATGCTCATAAAACCAAATATCTTTGGTTGGCTGACCTTTGGTAAAGAAGAGAATATTGGTTTTAATGCTTGTATAAGGGTTAAACACACCATTTGGCAGGCGCACGATGGTATGCAGATTACATTCTTCGGTTAGCATTTTCTTTAGCTTGGTTTTTACCCCTTCACCAAACAAGGTGCCATCAGGCAATACGACGGCAGCGCGACCTTTATCTTTCAAGACCTCAATGATTAATTGTAAAAACAAATCTGCCGTTTCACGCGTTTGGAACTCAGCAGGGAAATCCTTTTCGATACCGTGCTCTTCAGTGCCACCAAAAGGTGGGTTGGTTACGATGACATCAATATCACTGTCCCAGCTCGACAGCGGCTTATTTAGGGTATTATCGTGGCGTATCTGTACGGGTACTTCGATACCATGCAGCATCATATTGGTCGTACAGAGCAAATGTGGCAATTGTTTCTTTTCAAACCCTAAAATCTGCTGCTGTAGTACTTGGTGATCTTCAGCAGTTTCAACATAATTGTTTTTGACATGATCGAACGCACAGGCCAAAAACCCACCTGTACCACAAGCTGGATCCATGACGCGCTCACCGAGCTTTGGATCCACACGATCAACGATGAAGCGTGTCACGGCACGAGGGGTATAAAACTCACCTGCATTGCCCGCACTCTGTAAATCACGCAGTAGCTGCTCATAAATATCACCAAACAGATGACGCTCATCTGAGCGGTTAAAGTCCACTTCGTTGAGCTTGTTTATTACTTGGCGTAGCAACGTGCCGTTCTTCATATAGTTGTAGGCATCGCTCAAACCCTGACGCACGACAAAGCCACGCGGATTGGTATCTACTGGCGCTGTCAGGTTTTTTAGCTCAACGAATATTTCATCGTTGACGAACTCTAGTAGCTCCTCACCAGTGATACCTTCAGGATCAGCTGCCCAATTACGCCAGAGATACTTCTCAGGAATGGGCGTTTTATAGTTTTCTTGTTCGAACTCAAGCGCTTCTTCTTGGGCATCAAATATCTTGAGAAACAATAACCATGACAATTGGCTTAGACGTTGGGCATCACCATCGACACCAGCATCTTGGCGCATGATATCTTGAATAGACTTGATAACCGAACTGATTGACATGTGGTTTCTCTTTTTAATAAACGATAGGAATAAAACAAGCCTCAATAAGAGGCTTAGATATGTAGATCGTAGCTAATTCTTTCTAGTTGCTTAAGCTTGCTTAGGCGGTGGTGTCCAATATATTTCATCTTCGAGATCACTAATGGCTTGCTGATAGTCTTTTTTGCTACCAAAGCCTTCTCTGACAATTTCCATCGGACTACCTAACTGATCAAGTGGTTTTACTTTGAGCACATTTAGGCTTTCGATCTCTTCTACACCAGCATCAGCATATTTATCAAGCAAGGCGTTCAGTACTTTTTGAGCAGTATCTGAGTACTTGGTAAAGTAATTGCGCTTTTTGACTTCATTCGCACGTTCACGTCGGGTCAAGGGCGGTTGGTCATAAACCACATGACAAATCAGATCGAAAGGATCCATATCCGAGCCGATCTCTTCTTGCAATGCTTCCCAAATAATACCAGCGTTTGCCAGCTCATCAATAATGGTTTGTTTACGCTCAGTAGCGTTCCAACGCTTTATAAACTCATCCAAACTAGCAAACTGCTTGCTGAAGGTTTTGCGAGTATAGTCCTGAAAGGATTCGGTGACCAGTTTACCATCAGTATCATAGTACTGGATACGCTGAGCCATTACTTTTACAGATACGCCTTTCACATGGTATTTTTTAGCAGGCTCACTAACACCTATGTCATCACCCATACCAGCCCCTAAATCAAAGCCCCTATCATCACTCTGGGTTGTATAAGCTGGGTCGGTGCCATTGACAATATCTAGATCTGCGTCTGACTCACCATCTACCACTTCATCAAGCTCGTCGCTGCCTTCATTAATCTGCGATGGCGTCACAGTCATGATACGTTCAGGAACACCATCAAAGCGTTCATCTGCAAATAGCTCAGTCGCTTTTTTGAAGTCGAGAATCGTAAACCAAAGCTTACCGTATTTATCATTGATACGGGTGCCACGACCGATAATTTGCTTAAACTTGGTCATCGATTTGATATTTTGATCTAGCACGATTAGCTTACAGGTTTGGGCATCGACACCTGTAGTCATCAGCTCTGAAGTCGTCGCTATCACTGGATAGGGCTTTTTGGGGTTGATGAAATTATCAAGCTGAGCCTTACCCAACTCATCATCACCCGTGATTTTCATAACATACTTTTCGTTCTTTTTGACCTGCTCTGGATTGCAATTAATCAGCGCACGACGCATTCGCTCCGCATGATCAATGTCATTACAGAACACAATGGTTTTGGCCATTGGATCAGTGCGCTCAAGGTAGCTTGTAATGGTCTGAGCCACCAATTCCGTACGCTCATCAATTACTAAAGTGCGATCAAAGTCTTTTTGATTATAGATACGATCCTCAATCAACTCACCATGCTTATCTATCTGTCCTTTCGTTGGACGCCAGCCTTGCATATCAATATCGATATCAACCCGAACCACTTTATAGGGCGCTAAAAATCCATCTTCGATACCTTGCTTTAAGGTATAAGTATAAAGAGGGTCGCCAAAGTAATAAGAATTAGATACCTCTTCAGTCTCTTTAGGGGTCGCTGTCAAACCGACCTGCGTAGCGCTATTAAAGTATTCCAATATCTCACGCCAAGCACTGTTTTCAGCAGCGCTGCCTCTGTGGCACTCGTCAATGACAATTAGGTCAAAGAAGTCTGGTGCAACCTGTTTAAAGGCTTTCTGATGCTCTTCTGGGCCTGTTAACGCTTGATATAAGCCAAGATGAATCTCAAAGGCAGGATCAACCGTACGACCTTCTATTTTGGTCATCGCAGTGCCAAAAGGCTGAAAGTCATTAACGCGAGTTTGATCGACTAAAATATTGCGGTCAGCTAAAAACAAAATGCGCTTTTTTTCTCTCGCTTTCCACAGACGCCAAATGATTTGAAAGGCAGTGTAGGTTTTGCCCGTTCCTGTTGCCATCACGAGCAGGATACGATTCTGTCCGCAAGCAATGGCCTCTATGGTCTTATTGATGGCTTGTAGCTGATAGTAGCGTGGTGACTTACCACTGCCATCATCATGATAGTCTTGAGTGATGATAGGCAACTGAGCTTGCGTATAGCCTTTCCACTGACAATACTTATCCCATAGCTCAGCTGGTGTTGGGAAGTCTGATAGTGAAATCTCTGTTTCGAGGATAGTGCTATTGGTTTTATCATGAAAAATAAAGCCATCACCATTAGATGAAAATACAAACGGTACTTCGAGCAGCCCAGCATAATCAAGCGCTTGCTGCATACCTTTACCAATAGAGTGTTTATTAGCTTTGGCCTCGATAACAGCAAGCGGCAGATTAGGCTTGTGATATAAAACAATGTCAGCAGACTTGACTGTTTTACGTACTGCCATTTGACCGCGAACGATAACCTTACCATCACGAAGCTTAACCTCTTCACGAATTTGGGTCATGTCATCCCAGCCTGAACCGATAACGGCAGGTAGAATGAACTTACTGATAATGTCCGCTTCGGATAATTCTAATTTGTTGATACCAGCCATGGCAGTACGTTTCCTATATAGCTAGCGTTAGTGATAGCCTATACTCTAACATATGTTGTGTATTAATAGCCTATTAGGATTGAACCGCTCATATCAGGAAATCGATGCAATTATTAAATTGTAAAAGACTGTATGACTCACCCATTGAAGACGTCGCTTACTTGGTTAGAACAATTTTTTTATAGCGATCACCTAGGAACTCAAATTTTTTCTCAAAGAGGGCTGCAAGCTTTGAGTCGGCTGTAGCAAAAAAAATCTGCTTATTAGTTTCAATCGCTAGATCTCTTAAATAATCTATAAACGAGAGAGCATTTAAATCATCTATATGAGCTATAGGGTCATCAATAAGAATGATTGGAGGGGCACTTTCTGCACTTAGATTAAGAGCAAGAAAAATAGATAGTGCAAATGCTGCTCTTTGACCAGTGCTTACTTGATTTATACCGTGGTTTGTTCCTGAGCGACTAACTAGCAGTGTTTCACTCTGAAAGTCCCCAAGTGTATATTCAATTGGGGCATGAACTCTTGAGAATATACTACTCACATGTGTACGAATAGACTCAAGAGATTTTTGTGTTGCTTTTTCAAGAGAGTAATCTTGTATTATATGGTCAAGTAAAACTTTTGCCTTCTCTAAATTATCCCGATTTAAAGAATATTTATATAGCTGTTCGGTAGATTTGCTCAGCTCTTCCATTTTCTTAACTAACTCTGTTTTCGCTACTACTTCATTTTGAAAAGCATAATAAGCGCGGTCAAAATCATTTAAAATTTGCTCTAGAGATAGTATGATTTCCTCGAAAGAGTCTTTACTATCTAAATCAATCTGCTGTTCGGCTGCTTGTAAAAAATTAATCGAGCTTTCAAGGTTGTCGGCTATTTCTTTCACATTTGATAACAGTCCTATTGGAGTAATACTTAAGTCATTTGGAACAATTATAGGCGCAGAACCATGCAAAGATTTCTCAGTTATTTCTTTCAAATTAAGCCTAAGATTTGAGAGTTCTTTGAACGTTATCTCAATATTTTTATTTAATAGAAGTATATGTTTATTAACATCTTCCAAAGAAGAGACGTGACCATTTTTACCTAAAACTATAGTTGCAGCATGGCGAATCTCATCATATTTACTCCAGTCTATGCCAAGCAAGCTTAGCGATTCAAATTTGGACTCAAGACTTGATAATTCTTCATTAAGAACAGAAATATCATGATATTTTGATAATAGTAATTCCTGAATATCACCTACAACAAGCTTGCTAGAGAGCATATTTGTATCGGCAAAACGTTTCAAAGCCTCTAAAGACTTGATTTCATTTCTTTCTTGTTGTGCATACATTTTCGCCGACTTAACAGATTGGCGTAATGTTTCGGTAGTCGATGACACCTCTGCTAAAGTAAGCTTTTCAATCTTTTGTAATAATTCATTTTCTTTATGAAATGTCATACATACAGGACAGTGATTTGGATCTCCTGTACGATCTATAATGGAGATTACTGCAGAACGCAGATCACTACGTAATGCGTCTACTGATTCCTCTAGTCCTTCTATTTGCTCAAGACTATTGATAAAAGAAGCTTCTTCTTGTGTTGCACGTTTCAAATTATCAGTTGCAGCTTGCAAAGCATCACTAATAGAATGTAACTCATACTTTTCAGACAGTTCATATACATCATCAATAAATATGTCACCGATGGTTTTACGCACTACTGAAAGAGCTTTGGTTTTTTGAGCTATGGATTCATGAACTATCGGAGCACCATTCTCGCAATATGTCATCCAGCTTCTGAGTAGATGAAGGTCAGATTTATATTTACTCATCAGCGCTTCAGTATCTATAGTTTTTTTTCTTATAGCATTAAACTCTTTGACACTATCATTTAAAGTATTGATAGTTTCCATAACCAATATTTTGTGGTCTTGCAGCAATCGTTTTGTAACTGATGTAGATTGGACAACCGAAATAGCACTCCTAAAGCCTCTCAATAAGTACTCTAAGTCAGTTCTTTCGGACAAATTAATAGATGTTGATTTTTCTACTAGATCCCATTTGATACCAATGGCTTGCAAACCTGCTTGATATGTTTTAATTAGAGTGGCTGATTCAGAGGGTGACTCTTTTAAACGCTTTAGTTCACGACCTAAATAATCCGTTTCTTTTAAAAGAAATGGAATTTGTTTGCAAGCTTCAGAATATTTATCGGCTATATCGCTGTTTATCTTTTTAATATATGTCCATAGGGATGAAGCTTCAGGCCCAACCAATAAAAGGCTAAGATCTTCCTTTATATCCTCAGCATTATTATCACTTGCGAGTCTAAAAGCGGCGTCTGTATCAAGGAAGTTGAATCTAGTAAATGAGTTTGTAATCGCACTTGATAGCTGATTAGATCGGCCATACCAACTGAGATTACGTTCTTTGATAACTGAAGCAATAGTTGTAGTCTTAACATTAACTAGAGAGCCATTCGGCATTTCTAAACAACCCTGTATCCCACTAATATTTGCATCAGAATCTCTCCGTATTCGACCACAATAAAGACCCTCTATTGATTCGAGTAGAGAGGTTTTACCTGCACCGTTTTGACCAAATATCAGGTTTACATTGCTAAATGAGAATTTGCTATCATTTATTGCTGGCCTAAAACCATTAATCTGTAAATGATGCAAAAACCCTGTTCCCAATGGATCTTGGTCGAAATTTAAAACTGATTTATCTACTGGACTATTATCTAAAACGAATGCCTCTCCAGAACTTATAAGTTCAATAACTCGAGTACGTGGACGCTTCTCCAGTATTATGCCAAGTGAAGCAGAAGTTAACAACTCTCCCCATCGAACACTAGCATCTTCGCTAATATGCGGTTGCGACGTTTGGCTACTTATACTACAAAGATGTCCTGAGAGTTCATCTGCTGAAAGGACAAACTTCCGAGCAAAGTGTCTATCCTTTTCGATAGAAGACTTCGCTTCAGAAAATTTACTATCTTTTTTTGATTTTGGACCTGCCCAAAAATACAAATAGTTATTCCAACGTCTATCAACATTTACTTTGAAGAAGTCAGCTCCTAACAAACCTTCTTGGAAATCGTGCAAATTATTAGCACGTTTTACTACATCATCTGAAATATCAAAGTAAACTGTGGCGAAAACTTTTCCTGAATAAGACCGCTCACATCGGAATAAACCCTTACCTAAATCTTGGATGCTTGAAAATTGTTTTTTTATTATTTCAAGTACTGTGGTTACATCATTCATTTTTATTTCTCATGTTTTAAAATGGAGTAACAGACGTAATGTCAGTTTGATCTTCTATAGGATTATCGATGCGAGTCATTGTAGGAATCGAAGCGAATTTTATTTCTCCATATTTTCGATATATAAGGCAAAATCGATTCTGATGAGGACCGCCTTCTTTGCGCAATAGATGGTAAAACATATCCCCTTTTTTACTTAGCTCATCAGCTGACGGAGAATCTCCTAGATAAACAATAAGTGTAGGTTTTTTATCAGAAGTTAATACATTGAAATTAGGGCTTCTTTTTGACCAGTTTATTGTGGAACCCTTATCAATGTCTGAAACCTGTGGAGGCCATTTTTCGTAGTTTATAAGTTCATGATGAATATGTGTAACTGGTTTGAGTCTCATATCTCGAAAATTTGTGGCAGGCTCACTATTGTCTTGAGCCACTGTCACTCTATTAATTATTTCATCTTTCTCTATTTGACACGAATCTATATTTTTAGCTATATACCAGTCATCTACTCCAGGTATAGCTCCTGCACTCAAAGCAAGCACTCGCTCGATATTCATAGCATTGTTTTCTGATAATACGTGAGTTAGTGCTAATCGTGTATCAGGAGTTTTGTCTATCAAATTATCAAAACCTGTTTCGGGAGGAGGAACATCATTCTTCCACGTATTAATGTCTTCTTTCCATTCATATCGACTTACCGCAACAGGACCATTCCGATTGGCAACAACTGCATTTCCGAAACTAAGAATCTTAGGAACTAATATTTCAAATACTGCCTCGTCATAATGAAAGAGTAAAGCGTGTCGACGCTCTTTCATATAAGCATAGTACAAACCAAGTTTATGATTAGGCAAAATAACTTCGTCTTTGTATGAACATGAATCGGCAGGACAGTACCAAGTTGATCCTGCTATATTTTGCCAGTCATGGATTCCGTTTCCTTGCTCATCACATTGCACAATGGATTGTGCCCAGTTAAGACAAACAATATGACAGTTTGTTACCCTAGGATCAGTACCAAAAGTAGCTGTGCGATACCTCCTAAAAGCAGAATTTCTAGGATCAGGATTGAGTTGGATATGTATAAGTGTCGATTGATTACTGAAGTCACTTAATGATTGAGGGTCCAGTTCAGCAAGAGCAAAAGCATCTGCACAAATAATAACGGCAGCAGTTAATGGGCCATTAATACCCTTGAACTGGTAAACGACCGAACCTCTTCTTAAAACAGATTCCTCAAAAAACAAATCGTCACGAGATGGATACGTCTTAAACTGAATTAATATTATGAGTTTTTTTGTGCCATCAATATGTGTTGTCTGAAATAAAAGTGCTACCGTACCGAGAAGATGACGATCTCGAGGAAGATCTTCTAAAGGCTCGTGAATAATAATGCACAGATCACTAACTTGTTGTTTGAAACTTTCAAGTCCCTCTTGTGTGATACTTTCAGTACCAAGAACCCACAAAGCATTATCAGATGGTACTAACCCCCCTGCAATACCTTCTGATAAGGTATCCCAAGGCAAAAAATACTCAGGGGTAATCGCAAGAGTTGCACCACGTTCATTTGCAGTTTCTAAGAATTTTTTACCTTTAATCTTGGCTTTAGTTTGATCGAATGCTCCTATTCTTTCTTTACTTGCGAATATAGGACCATCAGGTTGCATAAGTAGTGTTGTATATCGTCTCTCATCTGGACGTAACATTTCTAAGTCGGGCGAATTTAAATTAAGTGGATTGAGTACATCAGCGATAGGTTTTAGTTGCATTGAGTTCAACCTTCAAATGCTTTAATTATAGAGTCATATTAATAGACGGTATTATGAGTTAAGGTAAATATAAAACTCCTATCAAAGGAGCTCTTAATAAATACTTGTATCATATATTAAAACTAATGAATAGGAGCAATGAAAAGGATGTATATCTATCTAAAATACCTAAGACACTAGCTCTCTTTTAATACTCGATAGACAGTAGCCACACCAACACCAACCGCCTTGGCTATCTCATCTTTTGTCATAGTGTTTTGACTATCTAATTCTAAGATACGTTTATGCTTTGCTATATTAGGCTTCTTACCTGAGGGCTTATAACCACTTCTAGCTAAACCCTGTTTGATCCGCTCTCTACGCTTGTCATTATCTAATTTAGCCATCGTAGCTAATAAGTCTATGAGCATGTTATTTACTACGTTTAGAATTTCACCACTCATACCAACGTTAATTGTATGAGTGGTGGGTAGGTCTGCTACTACTAGCCTTAACCCTTTGTCTTTAATTCTTTGCTTTAAAATAGCAAAGTCATCCTGGGATAATCTACTCAATCTATCTACACTCTCAACAAGCAATATATCGTCTTGATTAGCATCAACAAGCAATTTAGTAAGCGCTGGTCTATCTAACTTAGTACCACTGTAATTTTCAACATACTCAGCATGGTCATCTTCATAGCTTTTGCTAAAGCTAATCAACTCAGACAAGGCTCTCTTGGCATCTTGGTCTTTAGTGCTCGCTCTTACATAAATTCTGACTGTCATAGCATTATCCTATCGTTTAGACTTGTAATTTAGTGTTTAAGAATAATACTATCGTTTAATATGTAAAACAAGACTAATGATAGGTTGAGTTATTATTTAATGATTTTACTGTTAAGGTATAGGCTAATGATAGGGCAAAAGCGCGGCGACCAGTCCCATAATTCAAAAGCCTGTTATAGATAGTTCCATATTAACAGTCTATTTTGAGTAGTCTGTTAATAGGTTTAAAGGGTGAAATAGCTGGTTCCTTTGGGGTATACCTATGGCGAACCAATCAGACGCTCGCACTGGTTCGGTTCCCTATACAGGAATCGAACTCTAAGTTGTATACTCAATATTTAGAGTGCTTTCAATAACTGTCTATTAACTTGTAGCGCACCTCAATATTTTTGAGAGCTCAGCAACTGATTTGAGAGAGTTGTACTATAAATAATAATGTTTATAAGACTAAATTACGATAATTTTTGTCTTCTAAACCATCTCGGCAGTTGTACATTGGTCGAATTTGTTAGCCCATTTAATAAAGCAACGAGCAAAATCAAAAAAACGCCTATATATTGAATACCTGATAACATTTGATGCAGGAGCAACACTGCCAAAAATATTGCGGTCAAAGGTTCAAAGATAGTAAATACTGACGCGCGTGTGGCTGGTAGTTTTTCTAATGCTTTCATATATAATGCAAAAGGTGCAATCGTACCTACCAAAGATAAGCCCAGTACATATATCCAGCTAATAACGGGAAGCTGTATCAGCTTATAATAAGTTGTATACGTGGTAGGAATGAACAATAATACAATGCCACTGAACAAAATTGACGTAAAAAAGACAAGTGGTGCAGAGTGTTTATGATGCATGGCGCGTTTACCAAGCACACCATATAAAGAGTAACAAACGCCAGAAAGCAGCCCAACGGCAATACCCAAATTCCCTTCAGTAGTGCCACCCATCGTAGTCATACTAACGCCAATCACTGCTACAATTGCTAACAATGCAGCTTTATAAGTAATTCGCTCATCTAATAATAGGTGCGAGAATATCAAGCTAAAGACTGGCGCCGTATAGAGTAATGCGACTGCTGTGCCTGCTCCCACATGAAGCACTGCAAATAAGTAGCAAACCGTCATACCCAGCACGCCAATTAGGGATTGTAGACCAAGCCCAAACCATTGACCGAGTGTTAGCCTACTTAATGGTTTCCAGATCTTAGGCAACATCGTTATAGCAATAATAGCTGCCGTTATGATACGCAATATCGTAATTTGCCAACTACTAAAACCTAATTGACTAAGATAAGTCGAAAATATACCAAGTGTGCCCCAACATATGGCCGCCATGACAATTTGTATGGTGCCAATCCATGGCTTGACATCAACCGCTATAGGTCTGGTTTTCAATACTTCCACGACTAGTCACCTCTATTATTGAACATAAAATGTTCGTAATATCATTGAGTAAATATAAAACTGGTACAAAATGACTGAGTGTTAATCAGCATTAGCTTATCTATACAACTCATACTTGCCAGCCTTACTGGATACGTAAACCGCTGAATTTATGACTATCAGTCAATAAACTCAGCGGTTAGTTTAGGCTCTGTTAAGTATTCATAAATATAAGTATCTATATCTAAGCGCTGACAGATTCTTCTGATATGGCTTTGACTCTATTAGGAACCAATACACTAACGACCACGTAAGTGATGGCTGATGCAGCTGATCCGATAAGAGGCCCCTCTACCCAGCCGACAATACCTGATGTTAAGAGATAACTACTGCAAACAGCACCGACGATAATAGAGGCAATAGCAGCCATCGTTGAGCCTTTATAAAAGATAGTCACCAAAAGTACACCAGATAGAGCTGCCATTAAAGTACCGCTAGAGAATATGCCTAGATAGCTAAGCATCGCTTCAGGTAAGAAGAAAGTAGAAATGAAGGCGATAGCAGCCACAATAGCGACCCACAATCTATTCAGTTTCAATAGTTCAGCCTCAGTGCGAGGTTTATTGTCAAATATAGCCAAACGCAAATCATGTGAGGCAGCAGTTGATAAGGTATGCAAGATAGAGTTTGCCGTAGACTTCATAGCAAAAAGAATAAACAAAGTGATCACACTACCTACCACACTTGGAATAGCATTGGCTAAATACCAAGGCATTGCTTCATCGGGATTGATCAGACCTGGGTTTTTGATACGAACATATAAGCCAACGATAGGCACCAAACTCAAAATACACCCTAGAATGGCCGTATAAAAGCCTGTTTTGGCAATACTAATATTAGATTTCATCGCCAAAAAACGTACTGACATATAAGGCAATGCAGTACTAAAGATAAGCGCATAGACAAATACTAGAAAAACAGAAGCTTTGGCATTACCATATGGGTTAGAACTCTCTGGATTGACAAGGTTTGGATCTATCGCATTCAGCTGCGTCATCATATCTGCTAACGGAATGTCAGTGAACACCTGAACCACTATATAAATGGCAGCGGTAGCCATCCCAATCACCATAAAAGTATCAGTCCAAGCAACAGCGAGCAATCCGCCTGCCATGGTATAAATAGTAATAATCACCAATAAAAGCGCAGAAGCCAGAAGAGGTGAAATGCCGAGCCAGCTACTACCCAACATACCAAGCGCTCTAATCTGAGCCGTCAAAAATACGGTCAAAAATATAACCATGCCCAAAGACGTGACAATACGCAAAGTGCGAGCAGATATTGAATTTCGATCATTACAGTGCAAGTTGACAATAAATTCAGGAATGGTACTACTACCCATCTTCATGGCTCTATTACGCAAATAGACCGCAAAGAATAATACGGCGACGACCATGGCTGGTGCAAAAAAGAAATTACCTAAAAGCTCAATCGTCCCGTATTGGTATGCGGCACCAGGTGAACCCATAAAGCCCCAACCACTAAACCCAGTCGCCACGACAGTACCTGCTATAACAAAAGGCCCTAATGAGCGACCGGCTACTAAAAAACCACTTTCCTCATCTGCTGACATGACTTTTGACGCTTTACTAGCCAATACAATGAGAAGTGCAATTGCTGCTAACAATATCATCCAATTAATAAACATGTCGATTCCTCGTATCGTTTACTACATTACTTGTTATGACGCTCTACGAAGAAATAACTCACTGCCAGTAATAGCGTCAGTACATTAATGGTCAAAAACCAAAATAACGTCCAGCTGTTAAGAAACAGGTCCATAATGTTATTTCCTTAATAAGTAAAATGTGAAAATAATTGCATTGTGCGAGGCGCATCATCATCTATATTGGCGGGCTTAAAATAAGAAACTTATTCATGTTAGCCCACTCAATATAGACAGTATTGATTGATGACACTCCCCTACATTAACGACCGATAATATTATGCTCAGGGCCGTACTTAAAGCCTGTGATATTATCAGCGCCCGTCTCATTGATGACTAAAATGTCATGCTCTCGATAACCGCCAGCACCCGGCATGCCCTCTGGAATCATAATCATCGGCTCCATAGAGATGACCATACCTGGCTCAAGCACTGTTTCAATATCTTCACGTAGCTCAAGTCCTGCCTCGCGTCCATAATAATGGCTGAGCACACCAAAAGAATGTCCATAACCAAAGCTGCGTTTTTCTAATAAGTCGTATTTTGCATAAATTTTATTCAGCTCATGTGCGATATCGCAGCAGCGCACGCCAGGTTTTATAAGCTCAAGACCTGCTTCATGCACTTCACAATTTATCTGCCAGTAGCGTAGTGAATCTGCATCACATTTATCCAAGAACAATGTGCGTTCAAGCGCGGTATAGTAGCCTGCTATCATAGAAAAACAGTTAAGACTCAATATATCACCCGACTGGACACGACGATTGGTTACTGGATTGTGGGCACCATCCGTATTAATACCTGACTGAAACCATGTCCATGTATCCATGAGTTCTACTTGACCAAACTGCTCCCCAATAGCCTTCACCATCGCTTGTGTAGATGCCAAGGCAACTTCGTATTCGGGCACGCCATCATAAACAGCCTGTACCAATGCCGCCCCACCAATATCACAGACCTGAGCGCCCTTTGTTATTAGCGCTATCTCTTCAGAGGACTTAACCATTCTCATGGTCATACATGCTAGGCTAATATCAACAAACTCTACATTGGGTAAAATAGCTTTGAGCTTAGCAAAGCGATCCATTGGTAAATGATCAAACTCAATACCTACACGGCCGTGATGAGGAATTTGTTGAGCAATGGCTTTGAAATAGTTATCACGCTGCCAATCAGTGTAAACAATATTATTGTCGCCCACAGTACGCCGCCAAGGCTGTCCACCATCGATATTAGCAGAGATTGACACGACTTCTTTTGAAGTAACGACTAGTCCATAAGGTCGCCCAAAAGAGCAATATATAAAGTCAGAGTAGTAATTGATGTTATGTATCGAGGTGAAAAGCGCCGCCACAATGCCATGATTATCTAAATACTCACGAAGTTTCTCATGACGATTTGCATATTCTTGATGACTAAAAGTCGGTTGCACTTTCTGGCCGTTTTTAATTTCGATTAGACTTGGGAGATGCAGATTATCTAATGAGCCATCTAAAGAGGTTAGGTTTAATGAATTCATCAATTCTCGAGAAAAATCTGTAGAAGATAACGTGCTAGTAAGGTCTTTTAGTGCTGACATGGAACGTCTCCAAAGTAGGTAATAATTAACTGAGAACACGTTCGATAATAGAGGTAAAATTCATAAGGTATTTTTTCATAAGCGACATTTTATGTTTATAATCGGACATATAGACAAACAACTTAACATTAGCCAGAATTTTAGGTATGTTCTGAAGGCGACAAAAAATGACTCAGATAACGGAAAAGATGATAGACAAGCCTAGGCGTATTGGGTTTCTACTGATTAATGGCTTTACCATGCTCGCGTTCAGCAATATCATTGAGCCACTTCGAATGGCGAATTATGTGAGCGAGCAACTCTTATACTCGTGGGTGGTGGCAGGGTTCGATGACAATAAAACCAGTAGTAGTAACGGTATTAAGTTAAGTCATACTGCACCACTCGACTACTTATTAACCTGCGACTTGGTATTTGTATGCGGAGGACACCAAACAGATTACTTGGAATCTAGTAAGCTCATTACCTTAATTCAGCGATTGGCAGTACGGGATATTGCACTTGGCGGTTTGTGTACAGGAGCGCTAGCATTGGCTGCTGCGGGCTTACTTGAGCAGCAAGCAGCCTCATTGCATTGGGAGAACATCAGCGTAGCCCAAGAAAGCTATCCAGGTGTTATTTTTAATGACCAAATATTTACAATAGCACCGCAGCTATATTCTTGTTCAGGTGGAGCTTGCGCATTGGATATGACTTTACATATCATCAATAAGCATCATGGTCATCATATCGTTTCCAAGATACAAGACATGTTTATTATCACCTCTATACGTGAGCCTACTTACGTACAGCATATGCCCAAGCCAAAAATACTGAGCAGTAGCTATACCAATGTAATAGATGCTATTGCATTGATGAAAACCAATCTTGAAGAGCCTTTAAGCATTAAGGATATTGCCCATCATCTTGGATTATCAAGTAGACAATTACAGCGCATATTTAACAAAAATTTTAGTTGTTCACCGCAACAGTATTACGTGCGATTGCGCCTTGAACACGCCAAATATATTCTTAAACATACTACGCTGCCTATTAGCCAAATCGTATTAGCAAGCGGCTTTATCGATAACAGTGCATTCTCTAGCGCCTTCAAAAAAAACTATGGCATGACACCAAGCCATTACAGGCAAGAGAATCAGCTGATATAACCTATTTTTTATTGACGCAGTACTAGGATGGCTTAACGGTATTCTTTGACTACCCTAAAGACATCAGAAAATCACTTTATGATTATGTTTGATGATCGTGTTAGTAAGCCTTTAATCTAAATGGCAGTTACACAGAATCTAGGATAAAACCTCCAAATTAAAAAAGCCATAAAAGTCATTGCTCCTATGGCTTTACTATTTTTCATATATTGAAACTTAGACTTAGCTTTGAGTGAGCTATGCTGAAGAAACCGTACAACTAAACTTGGTAAACTAAGCGTATTAACCGGAGTTTATCATGACCAAGAAAGTAAGAACCTACAGTGACGAATTTAAAGCCGAAGCTGTTAAAAAGATAGCGGACAACAACGGCAATATTTCAGCGACCGCAAAGCAGCTTGGCATCCCCATGCAAACCTTAACTAATTGGCATAATAAAGCCAATCAAGGCAAACTTATCGGCACAGAACAATATAATCCTGATCTTATAAGTGCTCTTCAAGAAATAAAGCAGCTCAAACGCCAGCTTAAAGTGGCTAAAGAGGAACGCGAAATACTAAATGAGGAGGGATAAAGCGAAGCACCGCTTCGCCCCGACGCAAGATGAGAGCTATGTTCGAATGAGGCCACGGCGTACTTTGCGAATGAGGAACGTTAAGAAACAGTCTGGGAGACTGTTTTAGTGACGCAAGGCGAAGGGCTATGTCCGCAGTGACAGCTAGTCAGGTACGCCTTTATCAAAGATAACCAGCACTTCTTTAGCATCACCACTATGTGCCGTGTGCTAAGTGTTAAGCCATCAAGCTATTACGACTGGCTAAGTCGTCATATCAGCTGTCAGCAGGTACATCGTAATCAGTCTGAGCTACTGGTTAGGGCTGCTCACAGTGAAACTCGTGAGCGCTATGGTATTGAGCGACTGCATGCAAAGCTCATAGAGCAAGGCCATGATATTAGCTTGTACATGGTCAGACGTATCAAAGAAGAACATGGCATAAAATGCCGTCGTCACAAGCGCTTTAAAGTCACCACCAACTCAAACCATAACAAGCTTATCTATCTAAACCGTCTAGAACAGAAATTTAATGCCAATCGCCCTAATGAGGCTTGGGTCAGTGACATCACTTATATTTGGACAGATGAGGGTTGGCTATACTTAGCAGGTGTTAAAGACTTATACACCAAAGAGCTTGTCGGTTACGCTATTAACAAGCGTATGACCGCAGATTTAGTATGCCGTGCACTCAACATAGCGATTAAGAATAAACGACCTACTAAAGGGCTAATCGTTCATTCTGATAGAGGCAGTCAGTACTGTAGCCATGCCTACCACAAGATCATTAAACAGCATCAGTTTACAGGATCTATGAGTGGCAAAGGCAATTGTTTCGACAACGCTCCGATAGAAAGTTTCTGGGGCGTATTAAAGAATGAGTTGGTGTATCACGAAGACTATAAAACAAGATTTACAGCCATCAGCGATATCATTGGCTATATTGAGCTGTACTACAACCAAACGAGGATTCAAAAGGGTTTGAGTTATAAATTGCCAAGACAGATGTGGTTTGACTATTATCGTCAGGCTGCGTAATTAAAATCTCCCAAATTTAAGTCTACGGGATTGACGGCAGGGGTCAATCTTGGTCGCTTTACTTTGATATGGTAAGACTGTCAAATTTAGGGGACTGTAATCAAACACTGGTGTAAATTTTATAAGTATGCCTAACAATACTATCTACTAATGTATTTAAGATCATCACGATAGGCATGTAAATGATAAATTGTAGTGTTATCTTGATTAACGAACAGGACGAACAGCTATGAAAAAAAGGCTAGCAACATTTTTACTGACTGGCATTCTGCTGACAGGGTGTCATAAAGCCATTGTTACTCAAATAAGTAGTTCTCAAAACGTAGTTTCAGCCGTAAAATCAGCTGTTGAAAAAGAATTTGAAGACATTGCAGTACAAGCTAATCAAGGCGATGCTGAGGCTCAATATAGCCTTGCAGTAATGTATGACGAGGGCGAAGGTACACGCGAGGATAACGCTAAAGCCATTGAGTGGTATACAAAATCTGCCAACCAAGGATATGATCTTGCTCAATATAACCTTGCAATTATGTACGACGATGGCGAAGGGGTAGATCAGGATCGCTCTAAAGCTATTGAATGGTTCACAAAAGCCGCTAATCAAGGCTATGCTAAGGCTCAACTTGAACTTAGTAGAACTTACCACAATTACGATGGCAAAGGTACACGTGAGGATTACGATAAGCATATCGATTGGCGCACAAAAGCTGTTAACCAAGGGATTGGTCCGATGAAATTCATCAATGGCGTACCACATCGAAAGAGCGAGCGTGTGCGTCAAAATGATGCCAAAGTCGTTGAGGCGTGGCAGAAATTAGCTAACCAAGGCGATGTTGAGGCTCAATTCAACATTGGTAACGCTTACTACGAGGGTAAAGGTGTACGTCAGGATTATCCTAAAGCTATCGAGTGGTATACAAAAGCCGCTGACCAAGGATATGTTCCTGCCCAATACCAACTTGGAACAATCTATAGCTATGGCGAAGGTGCTCCTCAGGATTATGCTAAAGCCGGTAAGTGGTATCTAAAAGCCGCCAATCAAGGAGATGCTAGATCTCAATATAATCTTGGCATGATGTATCTTAATGGCATAGGCGTACGTCGAAATACAGTTATAGCGAAAAAGTACTTTTCCAAGGCTTGTGACAATGGATATCAATTAGGTTGTAACAACTTGGGTATAAGGACAGAGGATGAATAAAGACTAGGTTATTAGGGAATATCCTAGTCAAAGAATCACAAAGCTAATCTTATCAAGTACACTCAGATGTACACTAATTAAACCCAATAGCCTATAACTATTGAAATCGCTTAGCTACAGGCTAAGATTCAAGTCCTCACTAGGGTACCGAACCAGTGAAAGCACCTGATTAGTTCACCGCAGGTATACGTTTTTCAGACTGATATATAGATAAGGAAATAGATAAGATCAAATGCAATTTATTTTATTCACCCTGTTCAATTTATTTTATTCACCCTGTTCAAGATCTTCTAATATGGCACACTCTGCGTTTTCATTACCTGAGCAATGATCAGCAGAAATCTGTAATAAGCTCACCATATCTTGCAACTGAGCTATTTTTCGGTTTAAAGTTTCTATATGTGTCAGTGTTAATTTTTTAACATCAGCACTCTGCCGATCTGTATTTTTCCACAAATTAAGCAATTCTTTCATCTGTTTGGAGGAAAAACCTAAATCACGAGCCTGTCTTAAAAAGCATAAGTTTTTTATATCTTGATTAGAGTAGATTCGATAACCTGAATTCGAGCGTTTGGCGGTATCAAGCAAACCGATTTGTTCATAATAGCGAATCATTTTGGGAGAGATTCCTGATCGCTCTGACGCTTGACCGATATTCATAACTTTCCTCCTGATATAAAAAGGGTTAAAGCCAAACGGCTACTTTAACCCTATCTTAATATAATCTATGCTTTAATCGCTGGCACCTGAAAGTACTTTAAACGTAAGGCATTACCTAGCACAAAAACAGAGGATAGCGCCATTGCTCCTGCGGCAAAAATGGGTGACAGCAAAATACCAAATGCTGGATATAAAACCCCTGCGGCAATTGGAATCAGGGCAATGTTATAGAAAAATGCCCAAAATAGATTCTGTCGAATATTTTTGATAGTCGCTTTACTTAAAGCAATCGCATTAGGGACGCCTTGTAGACTACCTGACATCAACACCACGTCTGCTGCTTCAATTGCCACATCTGTCCCTGTCCCAATTGCCAGACCGACATCCGCTTGAGCAAGAGCAGGGGCATCATTAATCCCATCACCAACAAAAGCCACTCGTCCATACTGTTGTTGCAGCTGACGTAGTGCATCTACTTTTCCATCAGGCAACACTTCTGCGACCACTTGATCAATATGTAATTTTGCTGCAATTGCTTGGGCGGTATGCCGATTGTCGCCTGTAATCATTGCCACTTTTAAGCCCAGTTGATGTAAACCTGCAATAGCAGTATAAGTGGTATCTTTAATAGGGTCTGCAACGGCAATAATGGCTGCTAGCTTTTGGTCAATCGCGACATAAAGTGGGGTTTTACCTTCTTGTCCTAAGCGTGCAGCCTCATTTTCAAAAGGTGTAACATCAAGCTCTAATTGCTTCATATAACGATCAGCACCAATATGAATGGTTTGACCTGTCACTTCCGCTTTAATCCCTAGTCCGGTCACAGAGTCAAAGGCGGTAATCGGTAATAAGCTGATATTTTGTTGTTCTGCGGCTTGAACAATGGCTACGGCAATGGGATGTTCAGACTTTGCTTCAACCGATGCCACAATACGCAAGACTTGCTCATGTTGAAATCCTTGTTGGACATGAAAATCCGTTAAGGTTGGTTTACCTTCGGTCAAGGTGCCGGTTTTATCGACCGCAATGACTTTAACTTCCTGTAAAGCTTGTAACGCTTCACCTTTACGGAATAAGACGCCCATTTCTGCACCGCGACCTGTACCAACCATAATGGAGGTAGGGGTTGCCAATCCCATTGCACAGGGACAAGCAATGATTAAGACAGCAACGGCATTAACGAGACTAAACGTCAAAGCAGGCTCAGGACCAAGAACAAACCACACAGCAAAAGTCAGAGCTGCTAAGAACATGACCATGGGAACAAACCACATAGTGACTTTATCAACCAATGCCTGAATCGGTAATTTAGATCCTTGAGCCTGTTCAACCATGCGAATGATTTGCGCCAATACCGAAGAGTCGCCAATGGCCGTTGCCCGAAAATTCAATGTTCCATTCTGATTGACCGTCCCTCCTACCACTTGATCACCCACTTGTTTTTTAACAGGAACGGGTTCACCCGTAATCATGGATTCATCAATATAGCTTTGACCTTCAACCACTTCACCATCAACAGGAACACGCTCACCGGGACGAATCTCAACGATCGTTTCTGTGGTTACTTCTGCAATCGGTACTTCATTCACTTGCCCATTATGGTGAACACGCGCTGTTTTTGCCTGCATACCCACTAGATGTTGAATGGCTTGAGAGGTACGTCCTTTGGCTTTTGCCTCAAAATAACGCCCTAATAAAATTAAGCTTACAATCACAGCGGCCGCTTCGTAATAAACATTCACAGTGCCCTCGGGTAGAACTTGTGGAATAAATGTTGCGACTAGCGAAAAACTATAAGCCGCCAGTGTTCCAACCGCGACCAATGAATTCATATCCGGTGCAAAACGCCATAATGCCGGAATACCTTTTTGATAAAAACGTCGCCCTGGAAAGATAAGAACCAGCGTCGTCAAAACAAATTGAATCAACCAGCTTTGTTGCGTGCCGATATTGTCCACGACCCACATATGAAAAGCTGGAATCATATGTGATCCCATTTCTAGAATAAAAACAGGCATGGCTAAAATTAAAGAGATCATTAAATCTCGTTTCAGCTGTTGCTGTTCCGTGGCTTTTTTATCCTGTTGAACACTCACACTTTGCTCAATCTGCTTAGCTGTGTATCCCGCTTTTTTAACGGCTTGAATCAAATCGCTGCTCTGTACTTGAGCGTTGCCTTGTACCCATGCGCGTTCAGTAGCAAGGTTGACGTTTGCTTGTTGTACGCCCTCAACTTTTTTTAATGCTTTTTCTACCCGTCCCACACAGGAAGCACAAGTCATACCTTCTATCGACAGCTCAATCGGCTGAGATGCCAAGATCTTATAACCGGCTCGTTCTACGGCTTTGGTTACTGCGATAAGGTCTAAAGGTTGAGATGAGGAAATCATGGCTTTTTCAGTCGCAAGATTCACCTCAGCATTTTCAACACCTTCAACTTTTTTTAATGCTTTTTCTACTCGTCCCACACATGAAGCACAAGTCATACCCTCAATGGGCAATGTCTCACTATAAAGATAAGACTTACTATTTTCTGAATTCATAACAGCCTCTATCATGTTCAATCTATTATCAACAGCATATAGGTTGACATCATGGTAAGGTCAAGTATATTTTTTCAAAAATGTGTTTGACCTTACCATTATGACAAGGCTTAAGCTTAGTGATGAAATAAAACTTATTTGGAGAAAGGGTATGAAACTATTGATTGCAAATATGAACTGTGGCGGTTGTGCCCGTGGTGTGACAGCAGCTATTCAGAATATCGACTCAAAGGCCAAGGTTAAGATTGATTTAGCAGCCAAAGTGGTCAGTATCGAAACCATCGCCAGTATTGAGCAGATGACAGCTGCTTTAGCAAAAGGCGGTTTCCCTGCACAAGCGCAATGAATCAGCCTTATAAACGCGCAGCCTATCTGTTTGACAGAAAGGACGATGGGCTGAATCACATCTGAAAATATTGACCAGTTGGAGAAAAGCTGGAATGAGCAACTGCATCTTATTGATGCGCTTTAAAAAAGTAATCGCCTGAGTACATTACTCTTTATCCAGAGTAAATCTGCGCCGATACTCACTTGGTGTCAAACCAACAACACGCTTAAATATTTTACGAAACGCACTAACATCACTATAACCCACCTTCCACGCTATTTGCTCAACAGGCATTAAAGAGAACTGTAGAAAGTCTTTTGCACTACCAATGCGTAATCGCTGACAGTATTCTGTTGATGTCATGCCCGTCGCCTTATGGAAACGGCGCAGAAAAGTGCGCTCCTCTAACTGCGCACAACTGGCTAGGGTGGATAAATCAATAACCCGTGCTTCTGTTTTTTGTAGCCAATGCTGCACCTTTAGTATGGCCGCGTCACCATGGGTGAGGTTGGGTGAGAACGCACTGTAATAGCATTGTTCACGCCTTGAGGGGTCAATTAACAATGCACGAGCGGTCTCATTCATCACTTGTGAGCCAAGAAAGCGATCTACCATTCTAAGTCCTAAATCTGTCCAAGCCATCGCGCCACCAGCGGTCACAATATCGCCGTCTTCGATAATAATGCGATCCACATCAAGATCCACATCAGAAAAGCGCTGCTTAAAATCCTCTGCATAACCCCAATGCGTAGTCGCCTTGCGCTTAGATAGTAGTCCTGTTTCGCCCAACAAAAAAGCACCGGCGCAAACAGATGACATTATCACACCTCCTGAATGATGCTCTTTTAGCCATTCAAGCCAAGGTGCTGCTGCTTGCTTTGCAGTAGGCGCCTCTAACGTGGGTGGAATGATGACGGCTTTTAATTTTCCTACACTATCGGGATTGCTCGAAAAAGTGCAGGTAGGCTGCTGCTCAGAACCCGTAATCTCCCAGTGACTGACCTGTAAAGGCAGATCGGTTGTATCTTGACGTTCGGCAGCGATTTTACTGGCCACCATCAGTAAATCAGTTAGCCCAAGGATGGCCGCCATTTGTGCTTTCTCATAGACAATTAAGCCGATTTCAATAGCATATTTTTGATTCATATGTCGTTATTAACCTCTTATGTGTCGATGTAGCCACTCGTTAGTGTAGCATAGAGCTTGTAAAATATACGCCTATACAGTCACTTTGATAAAAAAAGGAATCATCATGAGCACAAAAGCACTTATCGTTGTAGATATTCAAAATGAGTATTTTCCGCAAGGTAAATTATCACTCGTAGGTATCAATGAAGCCGCTGATAATGCAGCTTTGGTGATTGAGTCTGCTAGAGAAAAAGGCCATACCGTCATTCATATCCGCCATGAAATGCCCTCTATTGATGCGCCGATATTTACGCCTAATACCGATGGTGTAGAGATCCATGAGAAGGTAAAACCGATAGAGGGTGAAGTCGTCGTTGTGAAGCATTATGCCAATTCATTCCGTGAGACGACTCTGAAAGAGCTGTTAGATAAAGAAGGCATTAAAGAGGTGACCGTAATTGGCGCCATGAGCCACATGTGTATTGATGCAACCGTTCGCGCGGCAGTGGACTTTGGTTATACCACGACCACGATTCATGATGCTTGTGCCACGCTTGATCTTGAATTTAATGGCACGACCGTACCCGCAGCTCAGGTTCATGCCACTATTATGGCAGCCATTGAGTTTATGTATGGCGAAGTGATTGATACCCAAACCTGGATTGCACGTTAATACTGAGTGTTTAACCAAACCCTCATTAAGTCGTAAAACAGACTCATCAACAAGAATCTCATTAACAAGGTATCAAATTATGAATATAGCGAAATCGCTCACCAGTACCACGCTGTTAAGTGGCGTGATGTTGTTAACCGCATGTACCACCTTTGCCACTCCAGCGGCTAATCCTAACGCTGACAAACAGACGGCGACCAATACCGTTCAATTTCAGCAAATCCGTAATGCCACGATTAAGCTTGATTATGCAGGTACTACTTTTTTAGTGGATCCTATGCTAGCGGCTAAAAACGCTTATCCAGGGTTTGAAGGCACAGTAAATAGCCAAATACGCTATCCAATGGTCGATTTGCCTATATCCGTTGAAGAGGTGCTTAAGGCGGATGCTATTATTTTGACCCATTTACATGCTGATCATTGGGATGATGCTGCACGTAACTTAGTGCCTCGTGACATGCCAATTTTTACCCAAGATGAAGCCGATGCAGCAATCGTACGTAAAGATGGCTTTACCGATGTCAGAGTATTGACAAAGCAAGGTGTGGTGTTTAAAGGCACTAAAATCAATAAAACCATCGGACAGCATGGCACTGATGCGATGTATAAAGTTCCAGCGCTTGCTCAGTTACTTGGCAAAACGATGGGAATTGTGTTCCAAAAGCCAAACTATAAGACCGTCTATGTAGTAGGAGATACCATTTGGGATAAGGAAGTAGAAGATGCACTTACTCGCTACAAGCCTGATGCGGTTATCTTGAATACAGGCTATGCACAGCTGACTACCTTTGTCGATGACTCTATCATTATGGGTAAAGACGATGTATACCGTGCGTATCAATTCTCACCTAATGCTCAGATAATTAATGTGCACATGGATACGGTCAATCATGGCGCACTGTCGAAGGCAGAGCTGCGCCGTTTTATCGAGCAAAAACATCTGGATAAACAACGTACGCTTGTCCCTGATGATGGTCAGTACTACAAGTTCTAGTTCTTTATGGATTTGTTTTTAGAATCACTTTTGTCTAGTCGTACTTTTTGAGTATTGCTAGACATGATAAATATGGCACAACTGAGACAGCTTATGAATATTCCAAATTATTCAGGTAGCGCACCTTTCGTCCTTTCGGTGCTTGACAATGCCTTCACCGGCGTTGGCCACACAGTAGAGAACACCTTTCAAGAGATGATTGCGCTTGCGAAACTGGCGGATAAAAGGGGCTTTCAGCGGTTTTGGATGTCTGAACATCATGCCATGCCTGGCGCCGCGGTTCCTTCGCCACAGATGATGGTTGCACGTCTAACGGGGGAAACCGAAAGCATTAGGCTTGGTGCAGGCGGCATCATGCTACCGAATCATGTGCCTCTGGTGGTCGCTGAGCAATTTGGTATGCTTGATGCGCTGGCGCCAGGACGGATTGATCTGGGTTTGGGAAGGGCACCAGGTACGGATGGCGCAACAGCTTCAGCTTTGCGTCGTCACCATGCGGCAAACGATGAGTTTCCTCAGCAAGTCGCAGAGTTGTTGGGCTTTTTAGAAAATAGTTTTCCACAAGACCATCCTTATAGTGAGGTTCATGCGGTGCCAGGCCCATGGCAGGCCGAGCAAAATCGAGTGCCACCATCGAAGACCACAGCTGATGTCTGGATCTTGGGGTCATCGACTTATTCAGCGCATCTGGCAGCACAGCTTGGCAGACCTTATGCATTCGCTTTGCAGTTTGGCAGTGCTGATGTCTTAAATGCCATGCGGATTTACCGAGAGAATTTCCGTCCCTCAAAAATCCTAGCCAAGCCATACAGTTTGGTCAGTATTGGTGCGATTGCAGATGAAGACCCTGTAGAGGCACGTCGCCAGTCAAGTTCTACTGCTATGGCAATGTTAAGAATGTTCCAACGTAAACCTTTTGCCCTACTGCCACCTGATGAAGTGGCGGCTTTTCAAGGTAATGTACAAGAGCATCAGATTATTGACAAATATACTGATCAAACCCTTCATGGTACTGCTGCCGAGGTCGCAAAAGGTTTAGAGGATATTCAGGAAAAGACAGGGGTTGACGAGGTAATGCTGGTTGTTCAGGGCTATTCGCGCCCCGCCCAATATCGCACCGTTGAGCTAATCGCAAATCACTATGGTATGCCAAGTCACTAGATCTTGTTGAGAATAATGATATTAAAAGGTGAGCGAAGAGCTTAATACCTAACCATTGGACTTGTTATTAGGTATGCCAGCAGTACTTTTTATTCCCATAAAGGTACATTATGGTAAATGGTTTTAGATAGAATGATTCGGTTTCATTGGATCCATTGGGGCATAGCCTGTTGATAAGTTATTAAGACAATTAGTTGTTACGAACAGGTTTGTACAATTGAGCCTTGAAACTTTATAATGCTCAATGAAATCAAAAGGTAAAATGTATTGTCCACGCAGTTCAACAAAAATCACCTTTTGAGATAAGTTTGTAGTCCAACTAAGGTTATTGAATGAAACAGTATCTAGATTTATGTCAACGTATAGTTGATGAGGGTGTATGGGTCGAGAATGAACGGACTGGAAAACGCTGCTTAACCGTTATTAATGCTGATTTAAACTACAATGTAGGAGCTAATGAGTTTCCCTTAGTAACTACTCGAAAGAGTTATTGGAAAGCAGCTATCGCAGAATTATTAGGGTATCTACGTGGTTATGATAGCGCAGCTCAGTTTCGAGCTATTGGATGTAATACATGGAACGCTAATGCCAATGAAAATGAAGCTTGGTTAGCTAATCCTTATCGTAAAGGTAAGGATGATATGGGCCGAGTTTATGGTGTACAGGGGCGCAGGTGGCGTAATTCAGTAGGAGAGGAGTTTGACCAGCTTCATAAGATCTATGATAACTTGCGAAACGGTATTGATGACCGAGGTGAAATTCTAACCTTCTACAATCCAGGTGAGTTTCATATGGGATGTTTACGTCCTTGTATGCATACTCATACATTTTCGTTGTTAGGTGGCAAGCTTTATTTGACTTCATCACAACGTTCATGTGATGTACCATTAGGTCAAAATTTTAATCAGATTCAAGTGTTTACCTTACTAGCTCTCATGGCTCAAATTACGGGCCACGAGGCCGGAAAAGCTTATCATAAGATCGTAAATGCACATATTTATGAAGATCAATTACAATTAATGCGTGACGTGCAATTAAAACGCGAACCTTATCCGGCACCTAAGCTTCATATTAACCCTGAAATTAAGTCTCTCGAAGATATTGAAACATGGGTAACATTGGATGATTTTAGAGTTGAAGGATACCAGTATCATGAGTCTATTGCCTATCCATTCTCAGTTTGATATCAGCATAAAGTGAAAGCTGAGAAAAGGAGACCATCCCAGATTCTGTGTAACTGCCATTTAGATTAAATGCTTACTGATACGGTCATCAAACATAATCATAAAACGATTCAGAGCAGACGTCCAGTTACGGATGGGCATCGACCACCTTGACGATGCTTGCTGAGTCGCCAGATAAATCACCTTGAATGCTGCCTGATCAGAGGGGAACACCTTACGCTTATTCACCGCTGTCCGAATGACACTGTTTAGCGACTCGATAGCATTGGTAGTATATATAGCTTTTCTGATATCTTTAGGATACTCGAAGAACACCGTTAAGCCCTCCCAGTTATTGCGCCAAGACTTAACCACGTGCGGATAGTCCTTACCCCAAGTATCATCAAAGTGCTCAAGATTAGCCTCTGCCATCTCGAGGGTATCAGCGCCATAGATGGCCTTTAAATCAGCCGCTACGGCCTTTTTGTCCGTCCACGGTACGAACTTCATTGAATAACGCACCATATGCACGATACACAGCTGAACCTGAGCGTTGGGGTAAACGGTGTTGATGGCATCAGGGAAGCCTTTTAAACCATCGACACAGGCAATGAGGATATCTTGTACCCCGCGGTTTTGTAGTTCAGTAAGAACACCCAGCCAGAACTTAGCGCCTTCATTCTCTGAGAGCCACATACCAAGCAGCTCTTTTTTACCATCAAGTCCCACGCCTAAGGCCAGATAGATCGCCTTGTTGATGATCTGCTTGTCTTGACGTACCTTGACGACAATGCAGTCTAGATAGACGATAGGATAAACACTGCTCAATGGCCGGTTCTGCCAAGCTGTGATGTCCTCTAAGATGTTGTCAGTGACTCTTGAGACAAGAGAGCTTGAGATATCGACGTCATAGAGCTCTTTAATGCTCTCTACAATCTCGGTGGTGGTTTGACCCTTGGCATAAAGGAATATGATCTTGTCATCAAGGCCACTAATACGGGTTTGATGCTTGCGCACGAGTGTAGGTTCAAAGTCACCATGACGGTCTCTTGGGGTGGATATCTCAATATCGCCTGTGTCGCTACGGACTCTCTTTTTAGTGTGTCCGTTGCGCTTATTAGGTTTATCCGCCTTTTCATGCTTGGGATAGCCGAGATGATCTTCCATCTCAGCTTCTAGTGCAGTGTCGATAAAGGATTGCATGAGCTGCTTTTGGAAGTCTTTAATGTCATCAAAGCTTTTCATGCTACCAGCCATTTGCTCGGCCAGTTTTTTAATGTCAGATTGAGTCGTCATTGCTTATTCTCCTGTTAGTGGATTATAAGCAGTTACACAGAGTTTGGGAAAGGCTCGAGAAAAGTGATAAATTTCTATTAGGCATAAAGTATCAGTATATGTGATTTATGCTATAGGGTATATGCTTATTAGCTAAGCTCTTGCTAGCTCTTAAGTACAAGGAAATTAAGTTTATACTTTTATAACAAAGGTGGTCTCGATAGATTAGTGCATCAGCTGGTTCGGTGTTGCATCTTTTAAAGCTAACATTTGTCTCAGTTTTTTAATCTCCTGTCTAGCTTCTAATAACGACCTTTTATCTGTATCAGATTGTTTTTTATAATAATCTCGTGACTCTTTCATTTTTTGTAACCGTTTATCTGAGTGTTGAGCGACTCTTTTTATATCTTGATATTCATTAAACCAGTAGATAACCTCATTTTGTGCTTGAATCATCTTTGCTTCAAGCGCATTCTTAACATCAGCATTATCTATGGTTCTTTTGTCTTTACGCGATTTCTCTTCAGCTTTTCTGATATCTTTGATCTGGTTTAGCTTTTGGACGGGCCAACCACGGTTTGTAATAGTATTTCGATGAATACCAGTCATCTTCGAAAGTTGCGCTATAGTGGGTTTTAGCTTTTTGTTATCTTGAAGATCTATTAAGGCAATATTTAGAGCAGAAGTTATTGCTTCATAGTCGTCATTATTTTTTTGATCATAAGCTTCATTACTCATAGTTCGATTGCCTCACCAAGATTTTCCAATACCATTTTGGCCTCGTTCATTGCTGCTAGAATTTGCTCACGAGACTCCAAATATTCTGGTTTATTGAGGTTGGTTTTATTTAACATGTAAACTTCACGCCATTTAGGAGCATGCTTAGTAGTTACAACGGCTTGTTTGCATCGAGCTGGGTTACAACGCAGTGAACCAATACATGGTAGGCTTGAGTCATACTCTTCTGCTCTACCACCATAGCAAAGCCCTTGTCCCATATAGACCATGGCAACCCCTTGATCTACCATAGCCTCATAAATCTCATCCTCTGTGTATCCTTCAGCCATATATCCACTAAACGTCTTGATCAGACCTTTTTTATGCTCACTCGCTTTACCACCATAATATGTACCATTTGGATTATGGGCAGTTTTAATAGCATCTAATTCAGCTGCTCGGCGCAGTGATTTCGTATCACCTTTTCGGTTGCCGTCTTTTGACAGCATCTCACCTATATCACCGTAGCCTAACGTAACTGACGAGGTGGCGCCAGTAGATGTGTACTTAGAGATGCTCTCTACAAAATGTTTCAATTGAAACGATATAAGAGGCAATCCAACTTCAGCCTTAAACAATTGATATGTTAATGTGTGTCTTAACATATATGGATTGAATTTTAGTTCTTTAGCAACTTTTTCGCCTAAGAGTTGGCTAATAAAGTTATTCATTTGATACACGATACCAGTACTAGTCATTGACTGGGGGGAGTTATCAGGTTTAACAGTATCTACATTAGAAATTAAGTAGGGCGACGCCTTAATTTTTGAGATATACGAAGCTGCTAATACTGCATCCTTAACAATTGGTATAGCTACCCATCTGTCGTCAAACAAACCTGTACTAACTTCATCTTTATGCTTTTTGACCGTACTTTCAATCAGCCAGACGGAGTCACTTTGAATTAAGCACGAACAATCCTGAACTCTTATTTCTGATAGTTCAGATGGTCTCATACCTGTATATTGACCCACTAAATACGCGCAGGCATACGCTACGAGGTTAAAGTATTCTCTAAGATTATCTAACTTGTAACCACGTTTTTTCAATGCGTTACGTAAAGTTCGTCCACCCATGACACTAGAGTCTTTTTTGAGCATCCAATCATAGGGTTCAATTATGTTTGTAATGAAACTTGAAGGATAGCCTTTAGTTCCTAATCTCATAGCAATATAAGCATTTAAAATTTCGTGGGTTACTCCTTCTTCGTTTGCCCATGAAACGTGGTTGCTTGTATTAAATCTTTCTAAGGAGTTAGGATCTGATATCTTTGCTGAAGCTCCTATAGCGTTTAAAAAGTCCACTATGATAAAGGAAGCCATTTTCGAGAGAGATTCAAATACCAGATCTGGCAGTACTTGTTCTTTTTTCGAAGTATTAGTATTAGCAAGTCTCTTCCATTTCAGGCTATTTAACTCTACATAAGCGATAGGTTTTTCAAATACATACTGAACCGACGCTGGACTGCGTAGATATTTGAAAAATTTATCTAGCTCTATATTTTTTACACGATCGTAGTTTTCAGCAGCTTTGGAATACAGTTCGGGTGTTATATCGGAGAGTGTTCTGATTTTTTCCTGAACAAACTCATGGCCTAACTCATGAGATGCCTGTTTAAATATTTCATTAATAAACGTTAATCCATTTTCAAAAATTGTAATTAAAGAGTTTGCTTTTAAGACTTTTTTTGTTCGACTTTGGCCTTCCTTACTTTGAAGCTTGAAAATCGAATTGTTTAGCAAGGCCAACTCGAATATGATTTTTATTTCTATTAAAACGAATCTTGGGATATCTGTATACTTTGAAAAACTAATGCGGAGCTTTGCGCCCTGAACATTTCGTGCAGCATTAGGATAGTCGTCATTAAAGTCCCAAAAGTCGTCAGAAAACTTTGATAATTTCGATACAGGTTTGTCCATAAGGTACGTCACATACTCTATGTCATCTGTGTAATTATTTTGAAGGTGCTTCTTCTTTTGAACTGTAGCATGGTCTAGAGCATCTAAAACATATAAACGATGTTCTGCAAAACCTGTTAATACATTCAGCTTTTTTTCATAGTCCATTAGATTACTCCATCAACTAGTGTGGTCGTTTCAATGTATTCTGCTAAACGCCGTCCATTTTCTAATTCTTCTAAGGAAAAATTAGATAGTTCAGGTTCTGTAATACCTTTTATCAGTTCTAAATTCTCTGAAATAACATGCCCATAGGGTGTATCCATGACACGGGAGTGCTCTTTCAAAAGCGTATAGTCACGCTTCATTGCAAAAATTTCAGGCAGATTCTTAGCTGTAATAATGACATTGTCACAACCCAAACATTTGTTATATTGTGAGCATGGAGTACCAGGTATGTAGGATGAAAGATTTTTTACAAAATCTGGTGGGTCAAAAATATTTCTGCATTCAGCTAGAGGAGTATGAAAGGTTGTTACCAACTCATCATTTTTTTTGGACTCTATATCTTCTGGCACTTTCTCAACTTTTTTATCCAGAGTCGATTGATGTATCTCTTCTAATTCATCATTTATCTTCATTCTACTCATGGAGTTAAAATCTAGAGAATCTATATAACCGAGAGTTGTTTGGAGTGAGGAGTGACCCAACATGAGTTGAATTTCACGTACAGTTACGCCATTTCTAAGCATCTCACTAACAAATGTTGGTCTAAACCGACTTATTGTAAGAGTTAGGGGATCTCCTGCATCATTTTTTAAATTATATTTCTTAACAAACCTGGACAAACTAGCTCCCAATGCTTTTGCATTTTTTTCTTTGTTTCCTAATAGTGGAGATACTCTGCCGTGCTTTTTTGTACTATTCGACTGATAGATGAACAACCTATCTTTAAAGGCATCATCTTCAATATCTTGTCGAAAACTACTCGTCAATTGGACTAATTCTTCAAAAATAATTTTTATAGACTTAGCTTGAGATGACGTAAGCCATGTCAGTTCTGCATTAAAAAGATCGAGGTGGTATTCTTTATGACCATCAGACCTTTCTTTCCAATATCTAAGACAAGGCCGCGATGTTGCCGGATGGGAATCTACATAATCGTTTATATCAAGAGAAAGTAAAGGATTTGCATTTAAACCAGTAATTTGAGCAAGCCTTAAAACGTAAGGCGTTAGTGTATCCATATTTATCATTGGGGTAATGCCCCAGTCGTTGTATACCTCTATCAAACCCTTATCTGAATCATTAATAATTCTTAAGAAAGACTTCTCAATAGGTGATTTAGCTGTATTGTAATGAACTGGCTTACACATTAAGCGGTTTTCAAAGAGCCATCGCGCATTCTCTAGTGTCGAAAGGCCTCTAATGACTGAACCCTTTTCGTCCAAAGGATTGCTGCCTAAACCCGTTTTCTTATAAGGTTTGAGGGCTTTTCTAGATTCGCTCAATCCTTTTTCAATAGCCTCTAATATTCGAAGTCGCTCGTTCATTGTAAATGGCTTTTTAACATCTGTTTCTCTAGTTGTAGCAAATCCATTTATATTGAAAAAGCTATATTCTATATCGCGTACTTGAGTCAGCCGATTCAATGTTATACGGACTGAACTCAAAACTGTATTTGCATGATAACTTGATATTTCTTTATTTATTACCTTGTCCTCTAAATATTTCCGATATCTAGATAATAGGTATTCATCAAAAGTTGTTACGATTCTAAAGGGTTTATTTCCATACAGTTTAGATAAGAACTCTATAAATGAACTACTCGCAACTCTATAATTACTCTTGCCTGATTTTGAAGAGACAGTTTTGCTACTACAAGCAAACAGTTGCTCAACCTGAATAAACGGTTCTAATTTTGAAGGAGGGAAGAAGTCATCAGCTGCATTTAGCTCTCTTGCTGCGAGTCTATGAAAACGCTCTATCTGACTTTCACTATGATTTCTTCTATTGACATTCGCTTCGCTTGTTCTTTCAGCAACGCTTCTATAATTTGGATCAATAATTCCAATTTTTTCTAAGTCTTTGTGAATGAATTCCCAAGCATCTTTAACAACACTAAATCTTAAGGATTCTTTTTTTATAGGTAGTTGTTCTGGAGACATTTTTCCTATCGAAATTTTGTTGCCGAAAATAGGTAAAGTGTGCTTTTCCTCTACAGTTAGCTTTCTGTACCAATTCAAAAGTTTTCTAGTGTTTTCGATGCCAGCCGCTTCGTAGCTTTCACTTGGTATTATTAGAATCCCTTCTTCGATCATCCTTTCAATTAAAGGAGTAGTAAGACTCCTATATTTTTGTGCAACAGAGTATGAGACACCTACAGCACTCTGAATATGCTTAACAGCTACACTGAAGCCTAAAGTATTATCCGCTTTACTAATTGGTATTTCCCATAATGCTTCTGTATCCGCAGTTGTTTTCGATACCCATTCTATAACAGCTGCTTCGGCGTCTTTAATTGGTTGTTTTTCTTCAACGATTTTACAGTCTGCACCTAAAATCCCTAGCTCAGGAAAATCCTCATGAAACTCATCAATGGTTATTCCAATGTTTTTCATTTGATGTCCTTAATGCCAATTCTTAATTGCGTTTGTTCAGACAAGCGCCTCATCTTCTCGGCCCTAGTTAATAAGTCACCGTTCTCATCACACATACTGTTATAGATATCTTGGGGGATACTTGTATATATCTGTGTAGTCTGGAGATGGTTGTGCCCTAAGTTTTTTTGCACAATAACGAGCCGATCTAAGTAATCGGAACCTAAATCATTTGACTGCAATATTGAATAAGCATTTCCGTGCCTTAACTTGTGAGGAGAGATGCTTCGATCAAGGCGACCTTTCTTTATTGCACGTTCACTTATACGTTCAAGCAATTTGTTGATTGCACTAGGCGTGTAGGGAGTACCTTTAGCATTAAAAAATGCTGGGGTTTTAGACGGGTCTACATATTTACGGGCATATTTTTTATACAGGGGAGATGCATGATATTTCTGCACACGTTTGATAGTTGCTAAGCTAAGCAAAGTCCAGCGTGGCTTAATTTGATTACCACGGCCTTTACTTCCTTTGACTTTTAAAGGCACGTAATCAGCATGGATAGGCTGTTCATTATCGGAGGAAATAAACTTTTCAGAATTGAAGTTGTTAGTATCGTTAAAGTCCTGAAGAGTAACTCTAGGTAGTTCTGAACGACGTAAGCCAGAGTCGTATAAAAATTGGAGTAAAGCTCTTTCTCGTTCTGAATCAGTAAATTCAATCAATATAAAAAGGTCATCAAGTGTGCAAGAGCTAATGGGTGTGCGCTTTGGTGGTTTTGATAGCAAGCCATCGCTATATGGGTTATCTTCTCTAAGCTTATCACGGTCTTCTGTAGGGCTACAAAGGTATTCGATGAAGGCATGTATTGTCTCATCTCTACTTCTAACAGTAGATGAGTTCTTATGATCTTCACGAATTAAAAATGTCAGGTATTCTTGAATTACGTATTTTGGAACTGTAATAAATACTTCATCAGATTCACTGTCATCATAATCTGGACGACTACGAATATAACTTAAGAAGTAGCTTAGGTTTCTACCATAAGTAACTGCTGATTTATAAGAGATTATTTGATGTTTGGTTCGATACGACAAATACTCAGAAACAAGAGGAAGGATCTTGCCATCATCATCAAATACTCCAACACCATTCACTTTTACGGTTTTGTTCAATGATAAGTTTGGAATCTCATTGAGTAAACAAGACTTAGATAAATCTAACTTTGTATCAGAACAAACTTTAACATCCATAATAATCACTATCTCAATACATAGACTAAGTTATGTATTGCATTATATACGATCTATTACTCCGTATTGTGCATTATTGTTATGGGGGTATAATAGGAATAAATCCGCTGAGCGCTGATAAAGCTGACAAGAGAGCTTATTATCCGCAACAAAGAACTGAAACAATGTATGACAAGGCGGCAAGGCCACTTGACTGGCTTCGCTTGGATTCCAACCAGAGACGATAAGACGTCTGGAGTTGGGGTTAATTTTTATTTGCTCAATAAGCTGCGATATTTGATCGACGCCGTCATCATTATAAACATTGTTGTCACTTTCATCAGTGTTTTTAGTTGCGCCATAGTTGCGCCATTGATGGCCATAGACAGGGCCCAGATCCCCAGCAGGGCGATTAAAGCGCGCGGTTTGCTCAGCGGTGGCCCATTCATTCCAAATGCGTACGTTATTTTGCTGCAAATAATCAACGTGCGTGCTACCGCTTAAAAACCATAATAGCTCATACACGATGGACTTAAAGTGTACTTTTTTAGTGGTCAGTAAGGGAAAACCCTCTGCCAAGTCAAAGCGCAATTGCGCGCCGAAATGACTTAAGGTGCCAGTGCCAGTGCGATCGCCTTTTTCAGTGCCGTGAGCCAACACGTACTGGAGTAAATCAAGATAAGCTTGTTCGTTTTTGCTAGTAATCATGGTCTACAACTTCAATATTTAATAACAACTAAGTTTATTTAATGTCTAATATGGGTCTAATAAGCAGCTTGTCTACCCCAATCATAAATGTCACGTTTATAAGCATAAATGATGAGCACGATACCAATGATAATCATCGGTGCGCTTAAGATCTGCCCTTTGGTGACCCAGCCTAAAAGGATAAAACCTTGATCGGCATCGGGCTGACGGAAGAACTCGACAATAAAGCGGCTAAAGCCATAACCAAGCATAAACACGCCCGTCACCGCCATACGCGGACGCGGCTTTGAGGAGTACCACCACAGTAGCAAAAACAGCAGCAGTCCTTCGGTTAACGCTTGATAGAGCTGCGAGGGATGGCGTGGCAGTAAATACTGACCGCTAACCTCAGCCGCCAATTGCTGCAAGGTTGGGTCGGCCTGCATTAGCTGAGCATCAAAGGCCGCCGCTTGCGGGAAATAAGTGAGCCAGTTATAGCCGCCATCAGAGACACGGCCCCACAGCTCGCCATTGATATAGTTGCCAATGCGTCCAAACAATAAGCCCGTTGGCACGCAAGGCACGATAAAATCGAGGACTTGAAAAGGCGTCTTTTTATACTTACGCGCAAAATAAAGCATGCCAAGAGCGACACCAATAAGGCCGCCATGAAAAGACATACCACCTTCCCAAACCCTAAATAAGTAGGCCGGATTTTGTAGTAATTCGCCAAATTGATAGAAGAGCACGTAACCGATACGGCCGCCCAAAATCACCCCAAGCGCGCCAAAGAACACTAAGTCTGAGACCATATCCGTCGACCAAGCATCGCGTTTAGTACTGCGATACCAAGCAAGACCAAAGGCTGCGGCAAAGGCAAGCAAGTACATCAAACCATACCAGTGTACTTCGATAGGGCCGAGCGCTAACGCTACTGGGTCATACTGAGGATGAATGTTCATAAAAGTCATAATATTGAGAATAAGATGCTGCTCATGATAGCAAATTTAGCTGTTACGAACACTAATTTCGCATCGCAATACTGGGCAGTATGGTAAGCGTGCAATGCTAAAAAAATGCTGCTAGTAAAGAAGCCGCGCGCTAGAGAAATAATCATCATTACTATAGCCGCGAGCGTAAGCTAACCGCACAAAGTTATAAGATAGTAATGTCGGATAAAAAACGCTAAGATAAAAACAAACGAGATTGTGATGGTTTATACCAAAATACTGTAAGACCAAAAATACTGTAAGACCAAAAATACTGTAAGACCAAAAATACTATAAGACTAAGGACAGTCATGAAACCCTATCGGTCAAATAGAGCAGTGCTGACTCAGCAAAGATTAGGCACAATACCAAGTTCGATATTTGCTCTAACCGCGCTTAGCTTGTTATTGCCTCCTATTAGTGCTCAAGCGGCTGAAAGCGGCATTGAGCAAATCACTATTTATCAAGGCTTAGCGAGCGTCACGCGTACGCTGCCGATTGCTGGTAGCGGTGAGCAAACGTTAGTGTTTTCTTGCTTGTCGCCTTATCTTGATCAAGACAGCTTGAGCGTACAAGCGCTTGGCGACGTTAATGTCGGTGAAGTCAGTATCGAGACCTTAAGCGGTGAGCAAGCTCAACTGTGCCAGTATCAAGGCGATGCTAAGGTACAGACGCAGCAAAATCACTTAGCCAGTATCAAAGCCGATTTAGAAGCGGCGCGTTTGGTCAAAGCCTATTTGCAAAATATGACCAAAGTCAACCAAATCAGCTTCGAGGGCACTTTGGGCAGTAATGCTCGTGAGCTAGAGACGCAGGCCGCCGCTATTAATAAGCGAATCCTTGAGATTGAGCAGCAACAAGCCCGCGCGCAAGATGCACTCAATCAGCTCATGGCTGGTAGCAGCACGACCACGCAAAATAGCGTCACCCAAGTCAGCGTGCGCACCGCTAGCCGTACGCCAAGTAACCTCAAGCTGCACTATCAAGTGCGCGGCGCTAGCTGGCAACCGACCTATCAAGCACGGCTCAATACCGATACTAAGCAGTTAAGTATTACTGCCTCGGCCATTATCGCGCAGCAAACCGGCGAAAACTGGCAAAACGTGCCTTTAATGCTCAGCTCAGTGAATCCGAACCAAAACGCGACAGGCCAGCTGCCTTATGTGCAGCGCTTATCGCTCTATGACGAGCAGCAGCAAGGTAGTGTCGCAAGATACGCGCAGCCAATGATGGAAGCGCCAGTCGTGGTGGTCTCAGCAGACGAAAGCGCTGGAGCTATGGCTAATATGGCGCCGTTACCGAGCTTTGCGGTCAACCGGCAAGATAAAAACGGCATAACTGAATACCGTTTGCCGCAGCGCGTTAGTATTCCGAGTGATGGTCGGCGGGTACGTACTGTTATCGATGAGCAAGCAGGAATCAGTAAGCTGTGGATTCGAAGCACACCAAGTGCAGAGCTGGCAGGATATTGGTATGCGTCAGCGCCGTTCTTGACACCCGCTTGGGTCGATGGCTCGCTGCAGCTGTACCGTGATGATAATTATATCGGGCAAACGCGCTATAGCTATCAGCTGCTAAAAGAGCAAGGCATTGGCTTTGGTGTTGATAATAATATGCGAGTTAAACAATTAGTAGATGAAGATAAACAAGGCGAGAAAGGCGCGTTTAATCGCATCCAAACTTTGACTAAGACAGAAGCTTATCAGTTTACTAATCAGCATAATAAAACGGTCAACTTACAAGTATTAGGCAGCGAGCCTATCAGCCGCGATGATAACTTAAAAGTCAGTGCCACCCATACGCCGCCAATTAGCGAGCGCGATTGGAATAGTAATCAAGGAGTCGTGGCTTGGGACTTTAAGTTAGCGCCGCAACAGTCGCAAGTCGTGCAGTCGACCTCGCAAATCAGTTATCCGGCTAAGCAAGAATTGATCAGTAATTAAAAAAGGAAAACTATGTGTATCGTCGCTATCGCTTGGCAGCTCTTTGATGAGCTGCCGTTAGTACTTTTATCAAATCGTGATGAGTTCTTAGCGCGTCCTACCGAGCAGTTGCACCAGTGGCCAGATCAGCCGATCTATGCTGGCCGCGACAGCCAAAGTGGCGGCACTTGGTTAGGCATTTATCAGCAAGAACGTCAACAGCAGAGTCAACAACAGAATCAGCAGTCTACTGAGGACAATCAAAGCCCTTTATATCAACAAAACGGTCACTGGGCGGCGGTATTAAACTTTCGCGATGGCGTGCAAGCAAGAGCAGATGAGCGCTCACGCGGCGAATTAGTGACCAGTTTTTTGACAAGTACACTCAGCCCGATGGCATTTGCGCGGCAGATTAAGCTACGAGACTACGCTGGGTTTAATCTCATCATTGGTGATAGCCAGCAAGCGGTCATCGTCAATAACCGTGGCCATGCGCCGACCGCTTTACATGCAGGATTGCATGTTTTCTCCAACGGACAGCCGGATGAAGAGTGGTTTAAAACTGAAAAGCTCCGCGCGCGCTTGCGTCAAGAAGTGCTGCCGCTCATCGCTGAGGATAGCTCGCTTGCGTATTGGCAAGCGGCCGCGCTTAATGTGATGTCAGATAGCACCTCAGCGCCTGAGGAAGGGCTGCCGAAAACAGGCGTACCAAAAGCTATAGAGCAAGCCTTATCGTCTGTGTACATCGACGCGGTCGCTTTGAGTAATACTGATACGCCAATGCCAAGTTATGGCACGCGTACGCAAAGTATTTTGACTTTGCGCGGTGAAGATAAGTCAGAAGTAAAAGCGCAGCTGATTAGCCATGAAACGGATAATGTTAAGTGTTAGGTAGCGAGCATTCCACGCAATATTGTGACGTTATACAGGTTACAGGGGCTGAAAAATGGAGCTATGCTTTATTAGGCTTGCCAGAAAAATAGCTAAAGACATAAAAAATGCTCGCTGTCATATCTGATGTTTTAGATATGACAGCGAGCATCTTTCATTAACGTGAGCGTCTATTCCATCAATAAATGATTGTTTTGTTCCGGAATAATCAGCTCTTGTCTAAGGGGTAACTCGCGTGCCAGCTCTTGCAAAGCACGGCGATAGACCCCGCGTTTAAAGTGAATCACTTGTCCGAGCGGATACCAGTAGCTGACCCATTGCCAATGGTCAAATTCAGGTTTTCCCTCATCAAAGCGAATGTGTTGAGTATTCGGCTCATCTAAGCGTAGCAAAAACCATTTTTGTTTTTGCCCAATACATAAAGGATACTGCCCATGGCGCACGTAGCGCTTTGGCAAGCGATAGCGTAACCAATCTTGAGTGACTGCCAATAAGTCGACATGGCGCGGATGCAGCCCGACCTCTTCCCAGAGTTCGCGGTACATCGCATCCATTGGCGTCTCGCCGCGGTCGATACCGCCTTGCGGAAACTGCCAAGCGTTGTGTCCGATACGCTTTGCCCACAGTACTTGCCCTTGTGTATTTGCCAAGATGATGCCGACATTGGCGCGAAAGCCGTCTGCATCTATCATGACTTAACCTTTTAATTTATCTAAAAATAACTTATTGCCAAGCGACATTCGATAGCCAACATAATTATTATAAGGTAGTGACTATCGTTGCCAAATTAGAATAAGTTTTATTACCCTTATTAAAACAAGAAATGGTCAAAATGTGTAACGATAATTTGCTATAAAATGTTTCACAAATTTAACGATTTAAAATCAATAACTTAAAATACAACTTTTGTTAAATAATGATAAGGCGGTAAATAATCAAACTTGCTCCCTTAGGTTCAAACAGGCTTTAAGTTTATGTTTCTAGACAAACCCTAGATGAAACTAATGCTAAACTAGTGCTACACTAACGGCATAAATCAGTACCGTAAATTAATAATATTAGGATAAGAAGATGGCAGAATCAAAAGCGAGCGTCACTTGGCAAGAGAATAAAGCTTTTATGGGCGTAGCGCCATCAGGGCATAACGTTCAGATCGACGCTGATAAAGAGAAGGGCGCAAGTCCCATGGAGCTAGTACTACTAGGACTTGGCGGCTGTGCCAGCTACGACGTGGTATCTATCTTACAAAAATCGCGGCAACAGGTGCAGGATGTACGCTGCGAGCTGACTGCACAGCGGGCGGAAACTATCCCAGCAGTATATACAGATATCTACCTACATTTTGTGGTTAGCGGACAAGATATCGCTGAAAAACAGGTTGAAAAAGCCATTAAACTTTCCGCTGATAAGTACTGCTCAGCCAGTCGTATGCTAGTAGATGGCGGCGTTAACATCACTCATGATTTTGTCATAACGACAGGCGAAGGGGCAGATGGTTAGATGATTTACCTCTTTGGTTTTATCCCTGATACTGCCGCTGCCGCAATATGGGCAATGGTGGTCGCCAGTTTATTGCCGCTACTGATGGCAATAACGGCCAAGGTGTTAGGCGGCTTTGGTCTCTCGGATAACGCCCATCCGCGAGAGTTTTTGCGGCAGACTACAGGTGCTTCGGCGCGGGCGAATGCCGCTCAGCAAAACAGCTATGAGACGCTACCGGTATTTTTGGCAGCGGTTATTGTCGCGATGCTGTTCTTTGTACCACAGCCCATTATTAATACCTTAGCTTGGCTATATGTGATTATCCGTATCGGTTATTGCGCGGCTTATATTACTAATTTGGCGACTTTTCGCTCTATTCTTTGGGTGCTATCAATGGCCTGTCCGCTAATGCTATTTTATATTGCGATTCGGATTAGCGCTTAGCTGTTAAAGTCAAAGCGTTGAAATAATAAAAGCGAAAAACGGTATTTAACAGCTACCTCAATTTAGAATTTTTATCAGCGACTCGCTTGTAAAGCGGCGATAATAGCCGCTTTATCTTTCTGCCTTTTGATCTCATTCCATAGACTTTGTGCTTCCATATAGCCCTTAGTCAGCATGCCCAGCCACTGCTTATAACGACCAACGAGCACCACATCATTTTTTGCTTCGCCTTGCAAAAACCTAATTTGATGAGTGATTAAGTCTGACCAAAGTAGTGTCGACGTTTTCAACGATTCGTCCTTAGCTACATCTATTTTATCCACTTGCGCAATTAAATCCGGCCGCGTCACCGCCCCGCGTCCGAGCATCAAATGGTTGGTGCCTGATTGCCTGATACATAGCTTCGCTTCCTCAGTGTTCCAAATCTCACCATTAGCAATCACTGGGATATCTAGGCTATTAAAGCCTTGAATTTTCTCCCAGTAAGCGGGCGGCTTATAGCCTTGCGTTTTCGTGCGGGCATGAATGGTTAGCCAATCCGCGCCGCTCGCGTCAATTGCCCCGCGTATATCATCCATACGGCTGGTATCGGTGTAGCCGAGACGTATCTTTGCTGACACAGGAATTTCGCTAGGGACTGCTTGGCGTACAGCGCTAATAATCTGATACATGACTTCAGGCTCATCGAGCAGCACTGAGCCGCCGCGATGGCTATTGACCGTCTTAGCAGGACAACCAAAATTAATATCGATAGCGGGCGCACCAAGCTCACAAGCAAAGACCGCATTCTCTGCCATCAACTGCGCTTCGCTACCGAGCAACTGGATATGAATAGGCGTACCTGAGGCGGTCTTAGCATCATGATGCAGCTCTGGCACGTATTTATAGAATACATGCGCAGGCAAGACAGTTTGGGTGACGCGAATAAACTCACTCACCGACCAATCATAAGGGCGACCCAAATCGGCGGCAATCTGCGTTAAGATTTGCCGCATTAACGGATCGGTCAAGCCTTCCATTGGGGCTAGTAGGCGGACGGGGTTGCTAAATAAAGGATTAAATTGTTTATTAGACATAGTATAAGAATTAAAGGTTTTAGCTGTTTTGGGTCGGTAGGTTACGTATCGCGAATGACAGTCTACAGCGGAGAATTGAATTTAATGACAAGGTTTATAAACGTTCGGGTAGGCTACGGCTTTAGCCCAGCAAATCGTTATACAAAATTAAAATATTGCTTGGTAAATACCAAGTTTAAAATTTAGTTATAACGTCTAAGAGCTCAAAGTACATAAAAAATTTAAGCTGCTAAATAAATGAGCAAACTAACTGCCATAAATCACTTTTTTACCGGTCTGCAGTCCTGAGATGAGTGGCGCAATATTGGCAATATCTAAGTTATTTTGTGCGCGAGTACAAGCCACATACAACAAACGCAATTCTTCAGGGCTAATCTTAATGCCGTTGGTCGTGACATCATAATAGAAGTCATCATCGAGCTGTACCTTTCCCCACTCAAGGCCTTTGGCTTTGTGCGCGGTTGAGATGACGTAATCGGCGTTCTCAACACGAGTTAAACTATTCACCGCGCGCGTCAAGACGCTAGTGCCATGATCATCGACCAATTTAACCAAAGTTTTTAGATCGCTGCCCTCATTGGTTTCTGAATACTCTTGCACATCCGACCAGTTATAGAAATACGCCAGCTCTGGCACGCCATAAGCAGATTTACCGTTTTTGAGGTTTTCTGCCGCTTGGCAGAACTTTAGCATACGCTCGGTATCGGCTTGTAGCGCTACGCGATGGCCGTGCTTTAACCCTGTGAGTAATTGCGCCATAGCCGCCGCGTTGGTACGGCAAAGAATGGCGTCCTTTTTGCTATGTACGAGGCCTTTCTCAGTAGAGGAGCTTTTATTGGGGTTGCCTTTAAGAGGCACGTCTTCTTGTAGCGCTTTGAGTAGAGTATTCGCCACCTCAGCAATAGGTTCGCCGAAGCGAAACGACTGCGTCAATAAGGTTTGCGGCAGCGGTAGCTTTTTCATCGCATTGACCGCTCCGCGCCACTCATAGATCTGCTGATGAGCATCGCCAACATAGATAACTTGCTTTGATTGCTGCGTCAAGATACCCATCATCAAAGGGTCGGCATCCTGCGCTTCATCAAATAAGATAAAGTCGGCCGGGATAGTAGGCTTAGATAGCGCCCATAATTTAAGATAAATATCATGACCGATACCGGCAGGATGACGCGCGTCAATCGACTGTAGCCAACGCTGCTCAACTGCCGGATAGAGCATTTCTCGTAGCTGCTCAGCGTCACTATCATCGAGCCAGCTGGGAAACAATAAATGCCGGGGCGCAGGGTAGCTGGCATGGGTACTACAAAAGTTACTCACCGCATCGCTGACAAATCGCGCAAGGCGGGCTGGGGTCAAAGTGATGTATTTATTCGAGCCTTCTATCTGCCGTCGCACTTGCACCGGCTGCAAGCCTAAGTCATCACCTAAGCGTTTCGGCGAAAACCGAGGCAATGATAGCTTAGCGGTAATGTCTCGCGGCACATGGCGATAGGCGAGCGAATGAAAGGTCCGGCAGTCGACGTGTCCTGGAAACTTGGCGCGCGCATCATTAGCTATAGCCTTGTTAAAGGCTAAGTACAAACCGCGACCACGCAGCCGCTCACCAATCAGCTTTAGAGTAGTCGTTTTACCCGCGCCGGCATAAGCGACCACCTTAAACGATTTATGATCCATCGCCATATTAAGCGCAGCAAGCTGCTCTTCGGTAGGGTCACTCATATAAGCGGGCATAGATGCAGACATAAAAAGCTACCTAAATGTAAAACAGAATAAAATGAAGCATGAAATAAAAGACACGGGGCTAAAAAAAGCCACTGCGTAAACAATGGCTCATTAGAAGAGAAAAAACGCAAATAAAGGCGCTTTCTTGATTGGAATAGGGTTTGTTGCGCATGCGTAAATGAGCACTACTGATTTTAACAGATTAGCTTTGTCTTTATGAGCAAACATTTGCTATCAGCAGTCATTGTCTTATAACGCACTAATCATTTCATAAAGCATTGATATCATTTTGGCTTTGTTAATGCTCTGAGTGCTCAGCGACTAGATCTTCTTTTTTGTCTTTAAGCAAGATTTTAGCTAAAAATAAGCCCAACTCAAACAACAGCCACATCGGAAACGCGAGCATCAACATCGATACCCCATCTGGCGGTGTCACTACCGCCGCTATGGCAAAACAGCCCACAATGATATAACGGCGTTTATCTTCTAAGCTTTGAATGGAGACAATACCGACCAATATCAACAGCAAAGTCACCACTGGAATCTCAAACGTCAGCCCAAACACCATAAATAACTTCAAGGCAAAGCTCAGATAACTGTCTATATCGGTCATCGGCAATACGTTTTGTGGCGCAAAAACGATAAAGAATTTAAGTACGCCTTTAAGTACCACAAAATAGGCAAAAGCCACGCCGGCATAAAACAGCATGATCGATGATAATAGTACCGGTATTGCGACTTTTTTCTCTTTTTTGTACAGCCCTGGTGCGACAAAAGACCAAATTTGATAAAGAATATAAGGCATGGCAAAAAAGGCAGCCACAAATATAGTCAAGCGTATCGGCGCCATAAAGTTAGAGGTAATATCGGTCGCGATCATCGTTGAGTTAGCAGGCAGCTGCGCCACTAATGGGTCAGATAAAAAATCATAAAGCTCCCGTGAGAAACCAACCAGTGCTAAGAATACGATTAATACCGCGGCGCAGATCTTGATGAGATGCCGGCGTAGCTCAATCAAATGCTCAGTGATGGGCATGTCTGCAAGAGAGTCTAATAAATCATCGGATTTTTCGTCTTGAGCACTTTTAGCATCAACACTACCAAAAGATGCGCTATCAACTGCCTCTTCATGAGCTCGTTTTTCTTGCCGGCTTTTTTGGCGTTTAAACAATGTCATAAACTCGCCTCTCCATTATGAGGCATGGGGTTATCCGCATCGGTTTGGCTATAAAGCAAAGTATCAGCTTTATAATTCGGCATGTAAGGCGCAGCAGGCAGACGACGCGCCTTATCGTAAGCCCCTAAGCGAAACCACATATTCTCCCATGGACGCGTCATTATAGGCGTATTTATATCGTCGATAGAGGCTGAGTCAGTATTTATAGCTTCGGACTGCTTATCAACCATCAAGTCACTATCATAAGCATATTGTTCATCTAAAGTTGGCGTCGCCGCGCTTTTGCTAGCATCGACAGCAGTATCATTATCCTTGTGAGCGTTTGGCTCTTTTTTTAAGCTAGTAGAATTATTTTCATCTTTTAAGCTGTGATTCTGAGCAGATTCAAACTCTTGCATGTTTCCGCGTAACTCAGCCATCTCGCGCTTCATTTGCGCTTCTGTCTCGCGAATTTTTGCCAGCTCTTTTTGCATCTGCTGGCGGGTCTCTGCCAGATCAAGCTCAGCTTCTATCTCGGACTGTAGCGTTGAGACAGTACGGCGAATTTTGCCATACCATTGACCAGCAGTACGCGCTGCTTGTGGCAGCTTCTCCGGGCCAAGCACGATTAAGGCAATAACGCCAAATAAGAGTAACTCTGAAAATCCGATATCAAACATAAGGCCTGAGCATCACTATCTATAGAGCAGGTAAAAATAACCAACGTAGCGGCTGTACTAACTACTCTGTCGAACTAAACTTTATGTTGATCATCGCTTGCAGCAGGACTGATTTCAATATCATCAACTTTGGTGCCGTGCGTTTTATTAGCACTGCTATTGGGGGGCACGCCAGCTTCATGATCGAGTACGCGGTGTTTTTTAGCGTTTTCGGCTTCTTCGTCTTTGACCGCATCTTTGAAGCCTTTGACCGCGCCGCCTAAATCTTTACCGGCATTTCTCAGCTTAGAGGTGCCAAAAACGACGACCACGACCACCAAGAGAATGAGCCAATGCGTAATAGAAAAACTGCCCATAATGATATCCTTAATGTCTGAGACCTCATGTCTGAGATTTCTGAGTGTGAATGCTGCTCTTTAGTTGTTGGCATTAGTATTGCCGCCACCGCGCTACTGTTATTTTATAGAATATTGATCTATTTGACAAAAATACAGACATAACGCTGACGTAAAAATACTATTATACCTTGCCGTTATGACAAAAAGGTGAAAGTCGCAACAATCACACAGAGTAAATAGGTAGTGGCACTTTTGTTTTCGACATATAGTCGATCCTAAATAAAACAGATACATTATATATCAACGTGCAACTGGTCTAAATTTTCCTTGCGTGCTGTGCCTACGTAGATAGAGGCTGCGAAAAACTTATTCCAGTCCCACTGTATCGTTTTTATACTGAACTCACTATATGATAGGTTATCTCGACGCTTTCTCATCAATACCCGAAAGGCCAAAACGTCGTCCCAGCTCATTGAGTACGGCCTCAGACTCTATATCGAACCAAGCCAGACCAATTAAACTGTGGAACCAGACATCAGCCACTTCATAAATAAACTCATAACGCGCGGCATCAAAGGCTTCTTTATCTAGTTGCGCATCACTATGGGCCAAGTCTTTGGCCGCAATAATGCTCTCGGTCGCCTCTTCGCCTACTTTTTCTAATATCTTGTTAAGACCTTTTGCGTAAAGGCTTGCCACATAAGAGCTATCGCTATCTGCTTGCTTGCGGGCGCTGAGGACTTGATCGAGCTGCTGTAAAATGGAGTCTTCAGCTTGCAGGCTTTGATGATTCTCTTCAGCCAAGTTAGTGTTCGTTTTACTCGTAGTTTCTGTAGCTTCAGGGCTTTGAGAGTTAGTGCTATAGATATCGGCAGGGTCTTTTAATACCGGTTCCACTGCTTGCCAAGTGGGCTCTGAGCCCGACAAGTCCAAACGCTGATAAAAGCAGGACTCACGGCCAGTATGACAAGCGATACCGCCCACCTGGGTGACACTGAGTACGATAACATCAGCGTCACAGTCTAAGCGGATATCATGTACGTGCTGGGTATGCCCTGAGGTTTCGCCTTTATGCCACAGCTGATTACGAGAGCGCGAAAAGTAGACCGCTGTTTGCGTTTGGGCAGTCAGTTGCAGCGCTTCGCTATTCATCCAGGCCATCATCAAGATACGTCCTGATTGATGGTCTTGAGCGATTGCTGGAATGAGTCCGTCGGAATTAAAGGTGATAGCAGTGAGCCAAGCCGGTACAGTCATAATGTCTCTAGCGTCTGATAAAAAAGGGGAGGGCGGTTGATTAGCATTAGGCTAGATCGATAATACTATACAGGTGGCTTGAATGCGATACGATAATAAGAAAAACAGCAAGAAAAAACAGAAAAGTAGGGCTTAGGCGTTAGCCTGTTTACATTGATCAAGGGCCTGTTTGATTGTCTTGTTCAGAGTCGTGACTTTACCTGATCGATAATCATAATTAACAAAATGCTGGCGTGATTTGGCTACTAAAGAGCCATCATCCATGCGCGTGACCTTAATATTGATATCGCAGCCTTCAGTAGATAACTGCTGTACGCCTACCTCAAATAACAGCGCTTCACGCGTGCGCACCATACTAAAAAGGTTCAATTGCATATCAACTATAATAAGACCTTGGTAATCGGCATGAATCTGCTGGATACCTTTGGCATATAAAAATCGCTCGCGAGTCTCAGACAATAGGTGAGATAAAGACTCTGGCGTCAAAAAATTACCAACACCAATTTCGTTATTTCTCACCCGCATGACCGTCTCAAAGACGAATACAGTATCATCGAAGACTAATTCTCGGTCTGTTGGTATCATCGATAGTATCTCCTATAAGGATGCTCTAAAGGGTAAAAGTTTGGGAGTGCCCTCGCCGAATCATTAATGCCACGTATTGCTATACAAATTCATATAGGAGCTAACACGAGCTAATCGTATAAACGGGTATCGTTAGAGTACGTTATATTCATTTATATGAATACATTATTATAGCCATAGCTGCCGGATAATTTCAATATTTTTAGGGGTGAACGGTTGCTTTACACGCTAAAAGGACAAATAGGCTGCTGAAGAAAATTCGCTACTAGCTACTATGATAGCGTTTCATTAATTAGAGCTAAAAATTGAAACTTTGGTTGGCAAATTAATAGCGAGTCTGCTAAAATAGCGCCTCCCACCTCGAGGCAAATGGTTGATTGATGAGCAGATTTTATGAATCGCTGATAATAATCGTTTGACGACCAGGTTCTATCAAAGACAAAGAGGCAACTCATCATGAAAGTTAAGATGAAAACTAGAAGCGGCGCCGCAAAACGCTTCAAAAAAACCGCGAATGGCTTCAAGCGTAAGCAAGCCTTCAAAAGCCATATTTTGACCAAGAAATCTCCTAAGCGTATTCGCCAGTTGCGTGGTCTAAAGATGGTGGCCAAGTCTGACGAAGCAGCAGTTCGTCGTATGTGCCCATACATCTAATCGATCTTTGCAATTTATCGCTTATTATATCTAAAGAATCTTGGAGTAAATTATGGCCCGTGTAAAACGTGGTGTACAGGCAAATCGCCGTCACAAAAAAATCCTAAAACGTGCAAAAGGCTACTACGGTGCCCGTTCACGTGTTTATCGTGTAGCAGTACAAGCCGTAACGAAAGCGGGTCAATACGCTTATCGTGACCGCCGTAACAAGAAACGCTCTTTCCGTCGTCTATGGATCGCTCGTATCAACGCTGGTGCACGCTTAAATGGTTTGAGCTACAGCCGCTTTATCAACGGTATGAAAAAAGCCAACATCGATATCGATCGTCGCGTTCTAGCTGACATCGCTATGCATGATGCGGCGACTTTTAGCGTACTGGTTGAAAAAGCGAAAGCAGAATTGGCTTAAGTATTAGCTACCCTTAGACTTTATTGTTAAGTGATTAAGGGCCAGTTAATCAGCATGATTAGGTCAATATAAAACAAGCTACCGCTAGTCGGTGGCTTTTTTTGTATCTTTGTCTCTTCCTCATATTCAAATAGGTCAAGAATTTACGATAGCGAACATCGCTATGTTCAACAGACCCTAATCCGTCCAGATAAAAAGACGGTAAATAATTTGCAATATTTGCGCAAACCCTTACAATCTATACTCTGTCTATACCAGGAATAATGCGTCTTATGACTACCCCTGTTGCTACCGATTTGTCGGCGCTACCGACTCTATCTTCGCAATTAAATGAGCTCGATGAAGCGCAGCTAAACGGTTTTGCCGACGCTGCTGTAGCGCTAATTGCGCAAGCGACCACCGTACCTGAACTGCAAGAGCTGCGCGTACAGCTGACGGGCAAAAAAAGCTCGCTGACCCAGTGGTCAAAACAAATGGGTAAGCTGGCTGCCGACGACAAAAAGACGTACGGCGGCTGGTTGCACGGGGTTCGTAGCCGTATTAATCAAGCTTTGAGCGAGCAGCAGCAGCAACTTGAGACTGCAGCCTTAAATGCAAAGCTTGCCAAAGAGAGTGTCGATATCACTTTGCCTGCGCGCGGCGCTCAAAAAGGTCACTTGCACCCTGTGACTATGATCACTCAGCGCATGCAGCAGTTTTTTGTGCAAGCAGGCTTCAACGTGGCGACTGGCCCTGAAGTTGAGAGCGACTATTATAATTTTGAAGCGCTAAATATTCCCTCGCATCATCCTGCGCGCGCTATGCACGACACTTTTTATTTTGACGCGCATTATTTATTGCGCACGCATACGAGCCCAGTGCAAATTCGTACTATGGAGCAAAGCGCGCCGCCGATTCGTATTATCTGTCCAGGCCGCGTCTATCGTAACGACTCAGACCAAACGCATTCGCCAATGTTCCATCAGCTAGAGGGGCTTATGGTCACTGAGTCGAGCACTTTTGCTGAGCTAAAAGGCTTGATTAGCGAGTTTTTGCAAGCCTTCTTTGGCAAAGAGCTGACTGTCCGTTTCCGTCCTTCATTCTTCCCGTTTACTGAACCTTCAGCCGAAGTCGACATCTTAGATGATAATGGTAAGTGGCTAGAAGTCATGGGCTGCGGCATGGTCCATCCGCAAGTACTAACCAACTGCGGTATCGATAGCGATAAATATACTGGCTTCGCTTTTGGTATGGGTATTGAACGTTTTGCGATGCTCTATTACGGTATCGATGATTTGCGTCTATTCTTCCAAAACGACGTGCGCTTTTTGCAGCAATTTGGCTAACTGCTTGTCTGCTATAGACTTGTATTTAGGGCGCTAGGTGCTGATAGGCCTTTCCTTACTATAGAATCTTTATTATAAAATTCAGATCCGAGATATTTATGAAAATTAGCGAACAATGGCTACGTCAATGGGTAAATCCCGCCAATACTAGCGAGCAGTTAGCTGAGCAGCTAACAATGGCCGGGCTTGAGATTGACGATCGTTTTGCAGTTGCCCGCGCTTTTAGTGGTGTGGTCGTCGGCGAAGTGCTTAGTGTGGAACAACATCCAGATGCCGATAAGCTGCGCGTTACTCAGGTCAATATTGGTACTGCTGAACCATTACAAATCGTCTGCGGTGCACCCAATGTTTATGCTGGGATGAAAGCGCCTGTGGCTACCGTTGGTGCTGTGCTACCAAGCGATGACAAGACAGCTTTTAAGATTAAAAAAAGCAAGCTACGCGGCGTGGCCTCAAACGGTATGCTTTGCGGTGCTTCTGAGATTGATTTGATTGATGATATCGACGGACTCCTTGAGCTACCTGACGATGCTCCAACTGGCACTGATATCCGTGAGTACTTAGGCTTAGACAATCAAATATTAGATATCTCTATCACGCCGAATCGCGGCGACTGTTTCAGCGTACGCGGTATCGCGCGCGAAATAGCCGTTATCAATGAGCTATCGATGCAGACGCCGGAGATAAACTTAGCTTTTGCCGCTAGTGAAGAGGTAAAAACTCCTAATGTAAAGGTCGCTGCCACCGAACAGTGCCCGCGTTATTTATTGCAAGCGATTAGCGCTATCGATCGTAGTATCGATACCCCAAAATGGCTGAGTGACGCACTTATTCAATCAGGTCTACGTACCCATAACTTCTTAGTCGATGTGACGAATTATGTGTTGATGGAGCTTGGCCAGCCATTGCACGCTTTTGATGCCGATACGATCGAAGGCGATATCCAAGTGCGTTTGGCTAAGCCGCAAGAGAGTGTTACTTTGCTCAATGATCAGACGCTAACGTTAAGCGGTGATGAGCTCGTCATCGCTGATGACCAAGGTATCTTAGCCCTTGCTGGTATTATGGGCGGCAAGCGCAGCAGCGTCACTGAGACGACGACCAATATCGTGCTAGAGAGTGCGTTTTTTAGTCCATTAGCTATCGCCGGTCGTGCTCGCCGTTTCGGTCTGCATACCGATGCTTCTCAGCGCTTTGAGCGCGGCGTTGATTTTGAGTTGCCACAGCTTGCTTTAGCGCGAGCTCGCGAATTAATCACCGCAGTTACAGGCGGCGTAGCAGGATCTATAATGAGTGCTGAGAGTCCTACACAGCTACCCTCACGAGCGCCCATATCTTTACCTATTGCAAAGGTGGGCGAGGTGATAGGTATCGATATCGAACCTGAGACGATGATACGTATTTTGACTCAATTAGGGTTTGACGTAGAGCAGCAAGGGCATGTTTTAAAAGCTACGCCGCCATCGCATCGTTTTGATATGAGTATTGCTGAGGATTTGATAGAAGAGATTGCACGAATATACGGTTACGACAATATTCCCAGTACCTTGCCTCATCTACAAGTGAGTATGGACTATGACGATACTGCAGATTTGACTCATGAGATGAAGCTGGCACTAGTCGATATCGGCTATATGGAAGCGATCAGCTTTAGCTTCAGTGATGCAAAGATAGAAGCGCTAATCGAAGATGAGGCACTAGGGGAGGTATTAGCTCTAGCCAATCCGATATCGAGTGATTTAGCCGTGATGCGCCGTACGCTATTATCGAGTCTGTTGCCCTGTGTGCAGTATAATCTTAACCGTCAACAGTCGCGTGTGCGCTTTTTTGAGACCGGTCTAAGCTTTGTTGGTCATAGCGTTAGTGAGTTGGTACAGACGCCTAGCATAGCGCTCGTTGCTGTAGGTAATGTTTGGGATGAACAAGCCTACCAAAACCGTGCAATTGATTTTTATGATCTCAAACATGATGTAGAGCAGCTACTTCCTGCTTTAATCGACGGCGCGCGAGTGCGTTACGAGCGCAGTGAGCTGGACTTTTTACACCCAGGTCAGAGCGCTAAGCTTTATATAGATGATCTGTACGTAGGATGGCTCGGTCAGCTACACCCTAATACTGCTAAGCAGCTTGATTTGCCAGTCACTTGGGTCGCTCAGCTCTCACTAGCGCCTTTATTAGAGCTTGCTCGTGAACAGCAGACGATTACCACACCCAGCAAATTTCCACAGATACGCCGTGATATCGCTATTTTGGTCGATGATAAAATCAGCTTGCAGACTCTACAAGCTACCATACGTAGCGCGGCAGGCGAATTATTAACTGATTTGTGGTTATTTGATGTTTATCAAGGGGATAACGTACCTGCAGGTCAGCGTTCACTAGCCTTTGCATTAGTATGGCAAGATTATAGCCAAACCTTGTCTGATGACACGGTCAAAACAACGACCGATAAAGTGGTTGCGGCTTTGAGCGAGCAGCACGGGGCTCAATTACGCGACAGCTAAGCGGCACTCACTTATGCTAACTAGTTATTATTAAAGAATTTTATGATAACTAGTCATCAATTTATAAAAAAATCCTTTATAATGACAAGCGTTGAAAATCAATTTTTTCTTATGCCGTTTTTATAACACCGTAAGTTAAAGCAGGCTCTCTTAGCCATACCATTGATACAGTAACTATTCATTTTGTCACTGTACTATAGTATTCAAGGGAGCCTACCGCACCAATCAGGAGTTGCACTGTGAGTACCTTAACAAAGTCAGATATGATTGAACATTTAATGGATCATCTAGGCCTAAGCCGTCAAGAAGGCCGCTGTCTGGTCGAAAATTTCTTTGATGAGTTGTCTGAGAGTTTGATTGATGGTAAGGAAGTTAAGCTTTCAGGTTTCGGTAACTTTGAGCTCAAAGACAAAAGCAGTCGCCCAGGCCGCAACCCAAAAACCGGCGAGCCCGTAGCCGTATCCGCGCGCCGAGTGGTCACTTTCAAAACTGGCCAAAAATTTCGCCAAAAAGTCGATGAGCATTTATTTGAAGCTTAAGTCTCGATTTTGAGTGCTATTTTATTGGTCTTAATAATAGTCGACTCAAACTTTCAGCTCCATTATGCTATTGAAGCAAGTCTTAGTCAGCTCGATGTAAGAGCTTTACTATTCTTATAGGCTCTGAGCCCTTGTTTATAGCTAATGACAAGTTTATGAATTGAGAATGATATAAATAAGTAGTATTTTTGGTTAAAAGAGTGGTTCGTTAAAATACCAAATAGTAGCCAAAAAAAAGAGAGCCAAGGCTCTCTTTTTTTATTAGTCAGGATTCATTACAAGTGTAATAAATTACTGAGCTTACTCTTCAACAACCACAACTTCGTCAGCAGCGTCTACAGCAGCAGTATCAGTTTCGCTAGCAACATCCATGCTAGTTGTTGTACCGTCGACAGGAACTTCAGCGTCCATTTCGTCAGTAGCAGTAGCAGCTTGTGCTTCAGCAATGTCAGCTTCAGCGTCAGCAACAGCAGCTTCGGCGTCAGCAGAAACAACTTCGCCTTCAGCAGCAGCTTCGTTTAGCTCTTCTTGAGCGTCTTGCACTTCTTCTTGAGCGTCAGATAAATCTTCAGCGGCGTTTTCAGTGCTGCTATCGCAAGCAGTTAGGCCAAAAGTTGCAGTCATGATACCGGCTAATGCTAGTAATTTAATATCCATAATGTTTCTCCAGAAAATGAAATAGTATGTTAGCTATAATAAAAGGCTAAATACAATAGACACTTAAAATCAGATACTTATAAGTATCTTTATATTTAAGTATCTTAATATTCAACCGTCAATGGTCACAGCTACTCAGCTTCCCCGCATTCTATACTCTTTTTTTGTGAATGAAAAGACTTTATGTGAGTAATGAGCAATAAAAATGTAAACAATATTTACAAATCTTATTCTACTGTCCTTCTTCGTATAAAGTGATAAAAACGACGATATTGATTTATTACTCAATACAAAGACTGATCAATATAAAAACTAAGCTAAATCTCGTTTTTAAATGAGCTTACAATCATTATTAAATATAAAATAGGCTTTGATGTTCGATATTATCCTGATATACAAGTCCAGTTAGCGATACAAAATACAATAAGTAACCTAAATTCAGACTAACTCTATATGGTCTGTATCTGTAAAGATTGTACTATTAAAGAAAAGCAAATATCGTTTAAAGGTTTGAAGTTCTGTTGCGGTTTTGTAGTTCAAGAAATAAGTTGAACTTCAGCTTTATTGATTAGTTATAGAATAAATAAATGAGTTATGTAGAGGATAGCAATTATGAAGTGGAGAGGAAGAAGAGGCAGTACGAACGTGCGCACGAGTAGCGGCGGCGGTAAAATGATAGGGGGCGGTATTGGTGGTATTATTATCGCGGGTATTTTGTGGCTAGTGTTTGGCGTCAACCCTATGACCGCGCTACAAACGGGTCAAGTCGTCACGGGCGGCGGCGGCAGTTCTGCCACTGAAGTTGCAACTGGTGATGACCGTGATACCCAATTTGTGCAAGTGGTGTTAGCGGACACCGAAGAAGTTTGGGGACAAATATTTAATGAAGGCGGAAAAACCTATCAAGAGCCTTCATTGGTACTATTTAATGGTCAAGTTAGCTCCGCTTGTGGTAGCGCGACCTCCGCAACTGGGCCTTTTTATTGTCCAGGAGATCAAACTATTTATTTGGATACTTCCTTCTTCACTGAGATGCGTCAAAATCTAGGGATCAGTGGCGATCAGCAAGGCTCTGGCGACCAAGAGAACCGAGGAAGAGCGGGTGATTTTGCCCAAGCTTATGTTATCTCACATGAAGTAGGTCATCATGTGCAGACGTTACTGGGTATCAGTCAACAAGTGAATCAAGCTCGCCAGCAAGTGACACAAGCACAGGGCAATCATCTGTCTGTATTGCAAGAGCTGCAAGCTGATTGTTTTGCAGGGGTATGGGCGAATCGCAATCAGCAACGAGTACAGTTTCTAGAGCCAGGGGATATCGATGAGGCGATTAACGCTGCCGGACAAATAGGCGATGATCGTCTAGCACAGGCCAGCGGCCGCGCGGCAACGCCAGATAGTTTCACCCATGGTACCAGTCAACAGCGCGTGGATTGGTTCACTCGTGGCCTTGAAAGCGGTAATGTGCAATCTTGCGATACTTTCAGCGGTGCTCTGTAACGGGTAATATCTAGCAGTACTTCTCTTTATAAAGCTCTGTCATTTAAAGAATCTGGATAAAGAGAAGCGTTAATTATAAGCTAAGCGTTATTGTTAATGAGCAATAAAAAAGCCTACCTTTTATCAGGTAGGCTTTTTTGTTCGAGCTGTATTGTCATTAATTTATGACAGTAGCAGAACTGATAACAGCTATATGACTATCTGCTGTTTTCAAGAATATAAGCACCAGCACCGCCAATTGCCGCACCACCAAGTGCGCCGCGAGCGATATCTTTACTATCGCCGCCACTTCTAATAAGAGCGCCAGCGGCTGCACCAGCAGTAGCGCCTTTAGCAGTATTACTTAAGCCACTGTTGTAACCGGCAGTATTACAACCTGTCATAATTAACGCTGAGCTTGTAATCGCAGTCATTGCAAAAGTTTTAGCAAATTTCATATCATCACCTATTAAATTGTAAAATTGATCAATATTTTTATCATTGACAATTTGTCACTGCTAGTCACTCGTTAACAATAAAAATGCTTATCAAAGGAGTCACTAGTCATCGTCATTAACTATTATTGTTAGCATATACCAATAATAAAGTGGATAACCATAGATATAGCAATTATCAATAAAGATCAATACAGAAGAAATACACTTGTACTATTGCTCATAGTACGCTGATTATAAAATTTAGTCGTATTGAATACGCTATTGTTTACATCTGAGGTGTAAGCGATGTGTCTATACTGTTTCCTTAGTACGACTTTGACTAAACCTACTTGTCAGATGAGCTGTAGTAAGCTAACGGTTTGTACGATGACTCTTTTGCTAATAATTAGTCATTACAATTTAAATGAATAAAAGGTATCGCCTAAACTAAAAAAGACCACTATGAAGTGATCTCGTTTAAACACAACGGTTAGGCTAATTGACTTTAGATTTACGATTCATTTGTTCAAAGAACTCATCGTTGGTCTTCGCCTCTTTTAGGCGCTCAAGTAAGAACTCAGTGGCTTGCACCCCATCCATTGGCTGCAAGAGTTTACGCAGTATCCAGACTTTGCGTAATTTATCTTCATCAAGCAAACGCTCTTCGCGGCGAGTGCCAGATTTTTTGATATTAATGGCCGGGAAAACGCGTTTTTCGGCCAAATCACGCTCAAGGGTGATCTCTTGGTTACCCGTACCTTTGAATTCCTCAAAGATAACGCTGTCCATCTTACTGCCGGTATCGATAAGGGCACTAGCAATAATGGTTAAACTGCCGCCTTCTTCTACGTTACGTGCCGCGCCAAAGAAGCGTTTGGGGCGCTCAAGCGCATTGGCATCCAAGCCACCGGTCAAGACTTTACCGGATGATGGCATCACTGTGTTATAAGCGCGGGCGAGTCGTGTGATAGAGTCGAGCAAGATAACCACGTCTTGCTTGTGCTCGACCAGACGTTTGGCTTTTTCGATGACCATGTCCGCCACTTGTACGTGACGCTGCGGCGGCTCATCAAAGGTAGAGGCAACCACTTCACCGCGCACAGTACGCTCCATCTCGGTGACTTCTTCAGGACGCTCATCAATCAAGAGTACAATCAAATAGCACTCAGGGTTATTGCGAGTGATCGACTGCGCCATGGTCTGCAGCAGCATCGTTTTACCGGCTTTTGGCGGGGCGACGATAATGGAGCGTTGACCTTTACCAATCGGAGCGATCAGATCGATAATACGGCCGGTCAGATCCTCAGTAGTGCCATTACCTAACTCTAATTTTAATTGTTCAGTAGGGAAGAGAGGGGTTAAATTCTCAAAGATAAGCTTATGACGCGAGCGATCTGGGGTGTCAAAGTTAATCTCACCGACTTTTAGTAGCGCAAAATAGCGCTCAGAGTCTTTTGGCGGGCGAATAGTACCCGCGATGCTGTCGCCTGTTTTGAGACTAAAACGGCGGATTTGGCTAGGGCTAACATAAATATCATCAGGACCGGCTAAATAAGAGCCTTCTGATGAGCGTAAAAACCCGAAACCATCTGGTAGGACTTCTAATACGCCGTCGCCATAGATGGCTTCGCCATTACGCGCATGGGTCTTTAATATAGCAAAGATAATGTCTTGCTTACGGCTACGCGCCATATTATCGAGCCCCATTTCTTTGGCAATAGCCAAGAGCTCAGAGATTGATTTTTTCTTTAATTCAGTTAAATTCATAGGAAAGTCATTAGCAGGTTATCAGGCGAGAGAGGTCATAAGCAGCACAACCCACGACATTGGTTCAAACAGTATTGAGTATGAGTAGAAGGTGTGCAAAGCATTAGGGTTATATTGTCTTGGATTTTTATATCAGCTCAGCGCCAATTGTAGGATATTACAATAGGGACGCTCACAATGGATATAAAGAAGGTGACATAAGAGTCTTCGATAAAAGCTCAATATCAGTAATTATAGTTGGTAATGGTGCTTAATAATGATAGTTGTGTTTTGCAGTAACAAACACGAGGAGACTTGCGACAAGACGCTTATGAAAAACGGTTGTATTACTCTTGTCAGCAGACTATACGGTTATAGATAGGGGGTTGTCAATTATTTTTGTTAAAAAAAGTCGCTAATCGATTTATTTGTGCAAAAAGTCAGCAAAAAGCCATTATCTGTTATAGATAATGGCTTTTTTGAAGCATAAGTAATCAGTGATCAAGTTATTATTACCGTGCTATTTTGGATCAGATTATAGATGCTTATCTAAGACTTTAGCCAATTCTGCTTTTGGCTGTAGGCCCATAACTGAATCTACTTTTTCGCCGTCTTTGAAGACAAATAGCGTTGGAATGTTGCGAATACCGAAACGGCTAGCAGCTTGTGGGTTGTTATCGACATCAACTTTGACGATTTTGACTTTGCCTTCATAATCGGCAGCCAAATCTTCTAAGATAGGTGCGATAGATTTGCAAGGACCACACCAAGTCGCCCAAAAGTCTACTAACACAAGCGTGTCAGCTTGTAGTACGTCTTTATCAAAGTCGCTATCGGTGGTGTTGACGATTAAATCTGACATAATATGTCTCTCTTTTTATTAAGTTTAAATTTTTATTCTTGGGTAAAATATAACCTTATGATAAAACCAATCAAGGCTATACGAGGGTTAGTCGTACTGTTATTAAAGATGATATATTAAAGGTGATGACTAACGCTAATACCCTAATACCAATGAATGAATATCGATATAGTAACATATCTGCTAAACCTTAATAGCGCTCGGCTCGTTAAAATGCTTAACAATTAATATTAGTACAATCAATCGCAACATAAAACAATAGCACAAAATCTATCAATGGCATCTGCCTATCACTAGTAGTGTGATCTACTGTTCTATAGTCAGTGCTCGCTACCCCTATTTTATAATAAGCTCATTTATGCTCTTTACTGAAGAAGAAACTAACGCTCTTAACGAGCAAGAACAAAATTACCCGCTAGCGTTTTTTCAAGATTTCGCTAAAACGATAACGGTCTTTGAGGACGATGATATCTGGGTGGTTGATAAGCCTGCAGGGCTGTTGAGCGTCGACGGAAAAACCTTAAAGGTAAGCTTGCTTGCTAGGCTTGAGAAGGTGAATCCAAACGTTAAGCTTATTCATCGACTCGATATGGATACCTCAGGACTGCTTATATTTGCCAAAAATGCGGCGGCGCAAACCCATATCAGTAAGCAGTTCATCGAGCGTCTGCCGCAAAAGCTCTATCAAGCTCGCGTGTTTGGGCAGTGGCAACAAGTAGGAGACACAGGTAAGATATCTGCGCCCGTGCGTTATGAGCCAACGCTCAAACCGCGTCATATCGTTGATCCGAATTGGCCAAAGCAGGCCTTGACTCGTTATGAAGTGCTCGCGCATGAGTGTCTCAATGCTCAAGGCGCCGGTGCGCAATCTTTAGAGCATAGCGCTGTTACGCAGGCAGACCAGCCGCAAATGGTAACCCGCGTCGCCCTAAAGCCTATCACGGGTCGCAGTCATCAGCTACGAGTACACATGGTGCACATGGGTCATGTGATCATCGGCGATCCGATTTATGCTGAAGGATCGGCGCTGGCGATCGCACCGCGGCTTAACTTACATGCTCAGCAGCTGCGCTTAAAACATCCGGTGCTAGAAGCTTGGATGGACTGGGAGAGTCCGACGCCTTTTTAATATAGGCCAGTTTGCATAAGGAAAATGGGAATGATCGATATACGGACAACTAAAAAAGCGATAAAAGACACTATTAAAAAACGCTTAAGCGGCCGTGATGCCTCATCAGCTCCATCTTCAGCTCATCAGGCCAATGGCGCTCAGTCAGTAGACTGCGAGATGCTTATCATCGGTGCGGGCATCGCAGGTATCGGCATGGCGAGCCGTTTACAGCAGTCGCACAATAAGACTATCTTTGGGCGCAATACCAATCACCAAAAGCCCAATAGCGCTGAGCGATTTATCGTGCTAGAAAAGCGCGCTGACTTAGGCGGCACGTGGGACTTGTTTAACTATCCTGGTATTCGCTCCGACTCTGATGCGCTGACCTTTGGCTATAGCTTTCGGCCTTGGCTCGATCACAGAATGCTTGCCAAAGGCGAAGATATTAAAAGCTATCTGGCAGATACGGCAAATGAATTTGATGTCACAAAGCACATTCGCTATCGCCATGAAGTTAAGCAGTTATCTTGGTCAAGTGCCGAGCGACAGTGGACGGCAACGGTCAAAAACCACGAGACCAATGAGACTGTAACCTTAACCGCGAGCTTCATCGTTGGCGCTACGGGCTATTATGACTTTGATCAAGGTTATCGACCGCACTTCGAGAGGGAAGAAGACTTTAAGGGTCAGATTGTGCATCCGCAGCAATGGAAGGACGTCGACTATCAAGATAAAAAGGTGCTTATCATCGGTAGTGGTGCCACGGCGGTGACGCTGCTGCCAGCTCTGCTAGATGAGACTGAGGGGCAAACGGCCAGTCAGGTGACTATGTTACAGCGCTCGCCCTCTTATGTGGCTAGCGTCGCCGCCGATGATTATGCGATAGAAAAGCTCTCAGGCAAGCTCTCGCCTTTATCCAAACCCCAAGCTTACAAAATAGTGCGTGCCCGCAATGTGCTGATGCAACAAGCGACTTATCGCGCCTCACTCTATGCACCAAAACTGATGAAAGCCTTAATGAGCTATGGCGTCAAAAAAGAGCTCAAAGGTAGCGATATCGATATCAAACATTTTTCGCCTGATTATAATCCGTGGGATCAGCGCGTTTGCGCCGTGCCTGATAGTGACTTTTTTAAGGTGCTACAAAGCGGGCAGGCAGATATTGTAACTGATGAGATAGAGCGCTTTACCGAGACAGGGGTTTTACTAAAGTCAGGTCAGCAGTTGGGCGCTGATATCATCGTCACAGCAACTGGGTTGAATTTGCAGGTACTAGGCGGTGCTAAGTTAGTCGTTGATGAAGAAGAGGTTGCGATAGGCAAGCGCATGACCTACAAAGCGGTATTGCTCGAGGGCGTACCTAACATGGCAGTGTTATTTGGCTATACCAATGCGTCATGGACGCTAAAGATAGACATCGCCTGTCAGTACGTATTGCGATTGATCAGCTATATGAATAAGCATGATTATCAGGTGGCTGTAGCAAGCGCGCAAACCGCCACTGAGACCGCGCAAACACAAAAGGATACCGTAATGGGTGCTTTGTCGTCAGGGTATGTCGCGCGCGCAAGCAAGGTGCTACCTAAACAAGGCGATCGCTATCCATGGCGAGTAATGAATAACTATCTGCTCGACCGCATGATGCTTAAACACCGCAAAATTGCTGATAAGTGGCTGCATTTTACGCGCTAGTTTTAACCTTAGCCTGTTTTATCAATAAACGCGCTGACTTGCTTGCTCAGTATCCGCCATAGCGTCAGCTGCGCGCTCTCGCTACCCCAGGCATTATGCGGACTAAAGATAACGCGCGGATGATCTTTTAGGCTAAGCAGCGGATCGTCCTCAGTGATAGGCTCAGCTTCAAAGACGTCGCTGGCATAGCCTAATATCTGCTCATTATTCACAGCATTGGTTAGCGCTTGGCTGTCGACAATACCGCCGCGTGCGACATTGACTATCAAAGGCTGCTTTTGCATTTTTGCCAAAGTGTCTTTATTAATTAAGTGTTTGGTGTCCTCGTTTAAGGGGCAATGTAAGCTGATGACATCGGAGCGGGCTAGCACCTCATCGAAAGCGGTATAATCCTCATTGCGCGGCGTTTGGCCTTGATGTTCCGCCCACAACACGGTCATGCCATAAGCGCGGGCAATCTGGGTCACTCGTTTACCGATAGTGCCAACGCCAATAATGCCTAACGTTTTATCTTCCAAATCGATCAGTGGTACATCTAATAGGCAAAAGCCACCGTCATCAGACCAAGAGCCATCAATGACCTTTTGATGGTAGTGGATAGCAGCGCGCATCGCCATAGTCATCAGCATAAAGGTATGCTCTGGCACACTTTTGACCGCGTAACCTGCGACGTTATATAGCGTCACCCCATGCTTATCGCAAGCGTCGCTGTCAACGTTATTCATGCCAGTCGCTGTCAATTGAATCAGCTTTAGCTTGGACAGATTACTAATCGCCTCAGCGCTAATCTTAATCTTATTGGTAAAGATAATGTCTGCATCTTGGCAACGTTCGACTATAGTTTGAGTATCCTCTGGGCTATCGCTGTAGACAACATAATCGGTGACTCCTGCTGGCGCTGGCAAGTCTAAGTCCTGAGAAAACGTGCCTCTATCCAAAAATACCGCTTTCATACTGCCTCCTTACTTATTTTTCTTATGATTACTTGAGCTATCATTTGATTTTTCATCGGTGTTATTAATAAAGGTGTTAATTTGCTCTTGGACAATCTGCCATAATTTATGATGCGCGTTCTTGCTGCCTGACGCCACGTGCGGGCTAAAGATAACTCGCGGATGCTGCTGCTCTGCCAGTTTAAGTAAAGGATCGTCTGTGGCGATGGGTTCTTTTTCAAAGACATCGGTTGCGTAACCGAGTACTTGCTGATTTTCTATCGCTTGTGCCATAGCCTTAGAGTCGACGACTGCGCCGCGTGCTACATTGACGATCAGCGGCTGTTTGCTCATTTTGGCTAAGGTGTCTTTATTAATTAGATGTTTAGTCTCTGGTGTGAGCGGACAATGTAGGCTGATAACATCGGCGGCGGCAAGCACGGTTTCAAAATCAGTATAATCGTCGCTGCGGGGCTCGACGCCTTGATGTTCAGCCCATAGTACGGTCATGCCAAACGCTTGTGCAAGCTCACTTACGCGCTTACCAATGGTACCTACGCCAATGATGCCTAAGGTTTGCCCCTCGACATCAATCATCGGTGCTTGGTTAATCTGTGAGCTGCGATCTTTACGCCAACTGCCATCAGCGACCTTTTGATGATAATGAATGCCAGCGCGTAGCGCATTTAACATCAGCATAAAGGTGTGCTCAGGAACGCTTTTAGCAGCAAAAGCAGAAGCATTGTATAGCGCAACCTTGTTTTCCTTGCAGGCCTCTTGGTCTATGGTGTTCATACCACTTGAGCTCAGTTGTATGAGTTTGAGATTAGGGAGCGCCTCAATCACTTCGCGTTCGATCCTTAAGGTGCCGCAGATCATGATGTCGGCATCTTGGCAGCGCTCAATGATTACTTTATTGTCTTGCGGCGTTTTATCAAAGGTGACGTATTCGCTGACCTTTGCAGGCTTGGGTAGCTCAAGACCTTCTAAAAATCTGGCTTCGTCGAGTAGTACCGCTTTCATAGAGAGTCCTTTTTAGTTTTAGTTATGAGTAGTCGTTATTTTATAAGCCTCTAATGTAGCATGCTGTAGCAAAAAGCAAAACTAACCTACTAAAGCGAAGACTGCAGCGAGCAGAATGCAAATCCTAAAATAACGGCTGGGTGATAAGCTCTTGAAAAACACAATTAGCGCAACCATCTAACCGCTAACGCTATATAATAGTGCGACTTTGCAGCGACGTTGCTTGTTGCTCATCATCTATAGTGTGACTACTTTCATCTTCTATTTTTATCATTTAAGTACAAAAAGATACCGCCCTATGACTATTTCTGCCGCCTCATTACTCAGTAGCGAATTCGCTGTTGGTCAACGTTATTTATCTGATACCGAGTCTGAGCTTGGTTTAGGTGTGGTGATCGACGTCGATGATCGCTGCGTGCACATCTTGTTTCCGCAAAGCGAAGAGACGCGCGTCTATGCCAAAAACTCTGCTCCGCTCTCGCGCGTGGTATTCAAAATCGGTGATAGCATCGCTGATCAGCAGGGTAATAACTATACCGTTACCGGCGTCGATGAGGTGATGGGCGTACTTAAGTACAGCGTCGAAGATGATGAGCAAGGGGTGGAGGTTAAACCTATTATGGAGACGCGCTTGGCGGCGAATATTACGCTCGCTAAGCCCCTTGAGCGCTTGCTGGCTGGCCGTATTGAGCGTAGTGACTGGTATGATCTGCGCCAAGATATCTTGCGTATGCAGTCGGCATTGGCCGGTCATCCGCTCAAAGGTCTCATGGGCGCGCGCGTCGATATCATTGAGCATCAGCTCTATATCGCTCATGAAGTGGGTAAGCGCCTTGCGCCGCGCGTCTTGCTCGCTGACGAGGTGGGATTGGGCAAAACTATCGAAGCCGGTCTTATTATCCATCAGCAGCTGCTTACCGGTAAGGCTGAGCGCGTATTGATACTCGTGCCCGATAGTTTGCAGTATCAGTGGATGATTGAGCTGCGTCGCCGTTTTAATCTAAACTTTGCGCTATTTGATCTGGTGCGTACGGCGGCGATAAAAGAGCACGACCCTGAACAAAACGTCTTTGCTACTGAGCAATGTATCATCGCCGGTATGGACTTGTTGCTTGATCATGATGATCTGTATGAGCAAGCCATAGAAGCCGGGTTTGATCTGCTTGTCGTCGATGAAGCGCATCACTTGCATTGGGATGAGGCGCAAGGCGGCAATGATAAATACGAGCTCGTCGCTGACTTTGCTAATGAAACGCCAGGGGTGATGCTACTCACTGCCACGCCAGAGCAATTGGGCGCGCAAAGTCATTTTGCCCGTCTGCGTCTGCTTGATCCCAATCGCTTCGATGATTTGGATGCGTTTATTGAGTCCCAAGATGCCTTTGCCGAAACGGCGGCAGTTGCCAATATCTTGATAGAAGATAAGCCTTTGAGCTCCAATCAGATTGAAGCTTTAAGTGGCCTGCTCGATATCAGCACCGAGGAGTTGGCAAACATCAATGAAGATGAGAGGCTGCGTAATTATGCCCTCAATGAGCTGCTAGATCGTCATGGGACGGGGCGGGTGTTATTCCGTAATACGCGCGAAAGTGTCAAAGGCTTCTACGGCCGTAGCAGTCAGTCGCATCCATTGCCGCTGCCTGAGGCTTGGATAGACAGCTATCAGACCACAGGTAAACTGCGCGAGCAGCTATGGGGCGAAGAAAATCAGCCCGATGGTGGCTGGCTTGAAGACGACCCACGCGTGCCTTGGCTGATCGATATCTTAAAAGGCGAGCTGAAACAAGAAAAAGTATTACTTATTGCCCGTAGTGGCGCGACAGTTGAGAGCTTAGAGGCGGTACTGCGTTTGCATGCCGGTATCAAGACCGCTATCTTTACTGAGCAGATGACGCTACTTGAGCGTGACCAAGCTGCGGCGTTTTTTGCTGATAGAGAAGGGGCGCAAATACTACTGTGCTCAGAGATTGGCTCAGAAGGTCGTAACTTCCAATTTGCAAGCCAGCTGATACTTTGGGACTTACCGGCCAATCCTGATACTTTAGAGCAGCGCATTGGCCGCTTGGATCGTATCGGCCAGACGCAGCGGATTACACTGCATGTGCCTTATGTAGAGAGCACGGCGCAAGAGCGTCTGTATCACTGGTATAACAGCGCGCTCAATATATTCAATCAGATATCGCCAACAGCGCAAAGCGTGCAAGAGGAGTATATTCAGACCTTAAAGCCGCTGTTAGAAGGCGCAGATACCGCGGATAATCAGCAAGCGCTACAAGCGGTTATCGCTGAGGCGAAGCAGACGCGTTTAGGTTTAGAGGCTCAGCTACAAGCAGGCCGCGACCGCCTACTTGAGTATAACTCGTGCCGTCCGCGGGTGGCCTCGCGTATCAAAGATGCGATGGTGGATTTTGATAGTCATAATCTACTGCCGCAATTCGTCGAGCGTTTTTTGGCGTCCGCCAACATCGATCATAGCGTACAGCGCGATGGCTCATGGGTGATTGCGCCGATCGATAGTAATGAAGTCAATGAGTATATGGAGAGCTTACCACTCGGCGAAGATGGCATGAGCTTGACCTTCGAGCGCAAGCTGGCTTTGCAGCGCGAAGAGATTGATTTTATTACTCATGAGCATCCTTTGATGCGCGCTATCTATGAGCTGGCGAGCACCAGCACCTTTGGTAATACTACTGTCGGTATGCTAAAGAGCGCCGCAATGCCGCAGGGCACCGTACTGCTTGAGATTAACTTTCGGGTCGAGACTATCGCGCCAAAAGTGCTCAATCTGCCTGCAACCTTGCCGACACAAAATATTCGGGTGTTTATGAGTGAGCAGGGCGGCGATTTATCAAGTCGTATCAGTGCCGAGATGATTATGCCGCATATCGAGCGTTTAGATAACAATCGAGCGCGGCAAGTGATTAAGGCGCGCGGTGATGTTATCGAGCAGCGCTACTATGACGCTGAAGATATCGCCCGTGCACAGCTGGCTGAAATAGGAGCGCAGGCAAGTAGCCGCTTTACTCAGCAGTGGTCACGTGAGATCAAGCGTCTCAAGCACTTACAAACCATCAATCCTAATGTGCGTAGCAGCGAGATTGAGCGCTTAGAGCAGCTGCAAGCCCAAGGCGAGCAGGCCCTAGCGAGTCTATCGCTAGTACCTGACTCTATCCGGATTTTGGTGGCAGTAAAGCCCTAGTCTAAGCTAGCAGTAGTATAAAAAGGGGTGCTCGTTAGCGCCTCTTTTTCGTATTAGGATTTAGCACGAAATAAAATAGAGCCAAGGAGCGGTATAGAATCCATTTATGGAACTGGCAGAGACTATTTTTTAGGCGATACAGTCATCATAATAGCCGCTAAGTCATATGACATCACTGGTCAAAAATGCCGTTATTGGTTACTATGTTTAACTTTTAACAAACCTTCTAAAGTGATCATTTTTACTAACAAGTATTGTCATTCAAAGCGAAAATGTTTGTTAGTAGAAATATTAGAATAAGGAAAATAAGCGCTATGTCTGATATGTTTGATAACTCGCAACTTATCGACGAGCTGTTAGCGACAGTCGCACTCACTGAGCTCAGCCCGGATGTTTTTGAAGGCGCAAGCCACGATTATGTGGGCTCACGTATCTTTGGTGGACAAGTGCTCGCGCAAGCAATTATGGCAGCGTCTCACACCTTGAATGAGGACAAGCCTTGCCATTCACTGCATGGGTATTTTTTGCGTGGCGGCGATATCAAGCAGCCTGTCATCTACCAAGTGCGCCGCTTGCGAGACGGTCGTAGCCTATCCGCGCGAGAAGTGACGGCGATTCAGTACAAGCAAGTAAAAGGCAAAGAGCCTATAGAGCAAGTGATATTTTCGATGATAGCGTCGTTCTCGCCTGCTGAGGAGGGGCTTGAATATCAAGAGAGTATGCCAGTGTATCCGCCGCCAGAAGACTTAGCTTCAGAGCAAGAGTTAAAAGACGAGCACGTCGGCAAAGTACCAGATGCGCTCAAAGCACGGTTTATGCGTCGTCGTCATGTCGAGATCAAACCGGTCAAACCGCGCGATCCGATCAACCCAACGCCTATGAAACCTAAGCAGGCCAACTGGCTACGTATTCGCGAGCTTGGCAATCAGCCTGTCGCTATTCAGCAGGCATTATTAGCGTTTTCGTCGGACTTTTATTTAGTAGGCACGGGACTGATGTCGCATGGTGTCAGCTTTATGACCAGCGGCCTACAAGCGGCGAGTATCGATCACTCCATGCATTTTCATCGTCCGTTCGATCTCAATGATTGGCTACTCTATGAGATGTGGAGCGACACCACTTCTAGCTCTAAAGGTCTTAATCATGGCCAGTTTTGGCAAGACGGTAATCTCGTCGCTACCGTGCAGCAAGAAGGGCTGATGCGCCTACGAGTGCCAAAGTCTTAGTTGGCAGAAGTCTTCACTAAAGATAGATTTTAAACATCTAGTTCAAGATGCTAGGCTAAAGCGCCAGCCTACGGTTGAGCTTAATTTCAAACCTCAATAATCTTAATCATTGCGCGCGGCAGTCCGAGACTATCGCGCGCTTTTTGCTGCCTTAACCACTTAAACTCTATATCGGCAGCGTTTAACTTATCTTTTAGTTCTGCAATCTGCTTATTATCAACAACCACTCTTTGTGGCTGCAAATACCAGTGAAAATGAGTCAATGAATGCTTAATAGGCGCATCCTCTAATAAAGTATTGCTCACAGGTTTGGCGACTAAATTATTCTCAATTAGCCAGTCATTAATGATTTGCTCAGCAGTGGTAAATTCGCTCTCGTAGACTTTTTCATTACTACGTACTTGAGACTTCTTTGGCTGTTCTTCTGATGTCTTAGCTAAATCGCTAGCTTCAAGCTTCTGCACAAACTGCAAAGGCAAGCTCCATAGGCCACCCCAAATACCATTGTCAGGACGCTGTAGCCAGAGGATATCTCCTTGTGCGTTTTCAATAATAAGCGCATTGCTAAATTTGCTCGGCTTGGGCTTTTTCTTGGCTTTGACAGGATAGTCCATTTCGCGACCTTGCGCGTGAGCGATACAGTTGGCCTTTAGCGGACATAGCTGACAGTTAGGATTACGGCGCACGCATAAAGTCGCGCCCATATCCATCATCGCTTGTGCGAAGAGTCCTGAGTTATCCTTTGGCGTTAACCGCTCTGCCAATGCCCATAGCTCTTTGGTGGTAGCAGACTTAGTAATATCACCATCGATAGTTGCCCAGCGTGTCAGTACGCGTTTGACATTACCATCGCAAATGACGCCATATTTATGCAGCCCCATTGCCATAATCGCGCCAGCAGTCGATGGCCCAACGCCCGAAATCGCCTCCCAACCCGCTAAAGTCTGCGGAAAGTCCCCCGTTTCATCGATTACCTCAACCAACTGCTTAGCACCCTTATGCAAATTACGCGCACGCGCATAATAGCCAAGTCCTGCCCAATGCTCAGCAACCACATCCCAGTCGGCAGCTGCTAAGTCTTGCACGGTCGGAAACGACGCCATAAAACGCGTAAAGTAGGGCAGCACCGTCTTAACTTGCGTTTGTTGCAGCATAACCTCGGATAGCCAGACGATATAAGGATTGGGTGTGTCGGTTTGGTGCTGCTGCCAAGGTAAGTCGTGGCGTCCGTCGGTTTCGAACCAGTCTAATAGACGGGGTGCGAAGGTGTTTAGGGAGTTAGCTGACTGAAAAAATTGAGTATCGGGTATGGCGGTAGGTTGGGTCATAGGCTCTTATATTTGGTTTTTTGAAGGTAAACAATTATACCTGATATATGTATTTGCTACGACCCAGTTTTGACGTGTTTCTATGAAATAATATAATAAAAATAACTACTTAACGATGTCGAATAGTAGGAGGTTATTGATTATCTGCTTAATGTATTCATCCTTATGTATATCACTGATATAATCATATTTGCCTAAACTAATCTTGATATGCCTTTGCACTTCTTGTTGTTCAATAGTACTACTTGGTAGGTCTAGAAAAGAATTTACAAAATACTTATCAAATACAATCGAGAAAAGATTTTTGACGGACAAATCATTAAGGATGTTAGACCTAGAATACGGTTGCCTCATATCTAACCTAGTGCCTCTGATAAAATTTGAAAATTTAGTCGGATTTATATGTCTTGTTATGATTTGATTTAGTAAATCTCTATCCATCATATAAACAAATGATAGAAAGACCATTAAAATCTGTTCAATAGTCAATGATTTACTCCGCTCAATATTTTCAAATACTACTAGAGTCTCTATACAGCGGACGATTTGCTCAATATTTCGTAGAGACAGCGTACCAACATCAAGAAATGTTGGAATCTCATAGATAAATTCGTTGTCTTTAAAATCTTGAGGAATTACCCTGCTAGCTTGAACTGTCACCTTGAAATAAGTGACGTTATTTTCAATAGACCTGCCTTCAACATCTTTGATGGTCGTTGGCAGGTTGATTTGATATTTAAAAAATTTATATAAATAGCTGTGTGAGTCAGTCTCACTACCATAGCTATGTTTTATAGTGGCTTTAAGCTGCTCAGCATTGGTAATTAATATAATTTGTACATTATCTACATCAAACACATGCTTGATGGTCTCTAACATCATCACTGCAAAATCTGGACGACATCGGTCAAGCTCGTCAATGAGTAAAATGATAGGGTTTGTGGAAGCAATATCTGATAGAGCATCGCGCAATGTCGATAAATTCTTTTCCGCTTCTACTTGATCTTTAATCATAGACTCAAGTGACTGGTCGATAAGAGATTTTGACCCATCCTTTATTTCTTCCATTCCGTCTGCTAGTGCATCAGGAATATCTGCCGCATATCTACCGAATGCAAATCCTAATCCTGCTTTGAGACCTATACCAGAAATAAGCCTTAGGTAAGGGACTGCATTTTTTATAAAATTCTTTCGCTTGTAGTCTTTTTCATCGTAAAAACTAGCCACCTCAGCTATAAGTGTTAAGAGCGGCTCATTGGCATGATCAGTTTGAAAAGCATTTACATAACCAACCTTATAATCATTCGGATTATTCTCCTCAATCAGATTTTTTAGTTTAAAACAAAACTCTGTCTTTCCTGTACCCCATTTACCATCAATAATCATCGGGGAACATCAATATCTGAGTCCAAGAGTTTAATGATTTTTTCAGCGATAGGCTTACGTGTGAACTCATCTCTACTCGAAAAAGTTAACTCTCTCATTATGCTGTAATCTGTCATTAAGCACTCTCTATATTTATAATTTTGATATATGATACTTATGTTATACAGATAATACAGACATAAAAAAAGCCCATTAGGGCTTTTATATAAGTAGTAGCTTTTTGAGCAATGATCTTTTAAATAAACCCTACTTCCGATTCTTCCGAGCCCGCTTTTTACGCATTCTCTTTTCCTCAAGCTTGGCTTCTTTTTTGGCTTCAGCAGCGATTCTCTGTTCCGCCACGACTTTCTCTTCTGCTGCCATCATCTCAGGCGTCTCAAGGGTGATGCGACCGAGCGTACCACTGCGCAGCTCATTGATGAGTATCTCTGACATGCGGTAGGTATCGACGATACCGCCTTTTTTGAGTAGGCCGCGATTGCGTCCCGCTACTTCAAAAAACTCCCAATCGGTTGTTGGTAGATCTTCAACTTTGTAGCGCGACTTCAATAATTCAGGATAATCTTTGATCAAATACTCTGCGGTGTAGCCTGCGACATCAGCGAAATCAAAGGCAGTATCACGAATGCCGCCCGTCGCCGCTAAGCGATAGCCTGAATGTTCGTTTTCAACTTTTGGCCAGAGCATGCCGGGGGTGTCATAGAGCATAATGCCGCCATCGAGTTTTATCAGTTGCTGTGACTTGGTGACCGCAGGCTCGTTGCCCGTCTTTGCAACCGAGCGACCGGCTAAGGTATTAATCAAGGTTGATTTGCCAACGTTCGGAATACCCATAATCATCGCTTTGATTTGCCGGCCGGACTCTGCTTTACCCGGCATCATTCTTTTGCACAGTTCAATGATTTTATGGACGTCATCGGCTTTATTATCATCAAAAGCAATCGCTTTGACACCATTTTGCGCCTCAAAGTGATCAAGCCATATTTGCGTGCGCTCGGGGTCGGCGAGGTCAGCTTTATTAAGGATTTTGATCACGGGTTTTTGACCGCGTAGAGCAGCAACCATAGGGTTCTCGCTACTATAAGGAATACGGGCATCAATGACTTCGATGACAATATCCATCTCTGGCATGATTTCTTTGACTTCGTTACGGGCTTTATTCATGTGCCCGGGGAACCACTGAATCGTCTCTTTGACCATTGTTTTACTACCTTTTTAAATTGATGACTCTCTAAAACGGAATGCTAAGCCAAGCTGTTAGCGGTTTGTTTTTATAATGGCGTTAAGTTTACTATACAATGAGAAGCTGAGTCAGGCTAAAGTAAGTCTATAGGTTTTGGCCGGTTGTAGGTGATAAGTCATATTTTATAAAAGGCGTTACCTTGTGAAAAGCAGAGCATAAAAAAGCGGAGCATGACATGCATGCTCCGCTTTTCGGCGTATTATATGATTGGCTTTAAAAGTCCAATTAGCCTAGATTCGCTTTCATAAAGTCTAGCATTTTACTCCAGCTGTCATTCGCAGCTTTCTCGTCGTAGCCCAAGTCGATATCATTTTTGGCAGCGCGCTCATCGGCATGCGGGTTGGTGAAACCATGCTTAGCGCCCTCATAGACATCGACGCTATAGTCAGCACCAGCGTTGTCCATCTCTTTTTTGAAGTCCTCAACGGCGTCCATAGAGACCATACTATCATCACCGCCATGAGCGACTAGTACTTTGGCATTGAACTTGTCATCGGCTGCTTGTTTAGGCGCTAGGTTGCCATGGAAAGTCGCAACTGCCTTGAGCGGCATGCCAACGCGCGCCATATCTAATACGACTTTACCGCCGAAACAAAAGCCAATAGCGCCTAAGTTATCCCCATTTACTCCTAGCTGATCGCCGAAGTCATTCAAAATCAAACGGCAACGATTCATCAGCATGTCTTGGTCCGCGAGCACTTGTTCCATCCACATATTTGCCATCGACGCCTCTGTGGTCAGTTTGCCTTCGCCATAAACGTCCATCGCGACTGCTGCATAGCCCGCTTTGGCTAGACGTTCAGCCACTGACTTGGGGTGATCAACGACGCCCCACCATTCTGGGGCGACTAAAATGCCAGGTACTGGACTGTCGTTTGTGGCTTTTTCTGGAAGAGCGACATAGCTGATCAGCTCAACGCCGTTTTCGGTGGTACTGATTAATTCCAAAGTCTTAATTGACATATTATTGTCCTTATTATGTTATGAGTTTTAGTTGTACTTATAGCGTGATTTATGAGGTTGCTTTTTCACTACTCAACCACCTTAACGCCCATAGCGGACAAAAACAGCTATAATACTGTAACGCAATTTATCAAAATGGTTTTCATTGAAAACTTTAACAACTATAGCGAGTCTATGAGGTTGAATGTGTTATCAAACCCCAAAGCAAAACATCAAAACAAAGCCGAGCAGCAAGCAGAGTTGGCCGCTAATGCCAATGTGCAAGTGGCAGACACTTTGCGCCCACAGTTTTGGTCACGCTTTCGCCTCGATGAGCTGAATCATAGCGAATGGGAAGCGCTGTGCGATGGCTGCGGCTGTTGCTGCTTGATTAAGTATATCGACGAGGACGAGCAGGGCGAGGTGGACGAAGAGTTGGTTGAATATACCGATGTCTCCTGCCAGCTGATGAATTGTGAAACGGGCTACTGTCAGCATTATGAGAGCCGTCAAGAGTACGTGCCCGACTGTATTCAATTGACTATCGATAAATTGCCAAAGATGATGTGGCTACCATCGCACTGCGCCTATAAGCGCCTGTATAAAGGACAGGCGTTGCCAGAGTGGCATCTATTACTGACGAAAGATGCCGTAGCGACTCAGCAGCAAATGCGCGCGGCAAATATAGGCGTTGCGGGGCGCTGCATCTCTGAGATTGGCATCTCTGATGAGGAAATGGAGGAGCGGGTGGTCAATTGGGTGACGCCTTAACTGTTAGGTTTTAAAATTAATTAGAAACTCTAGCCGCTGACTTAGCGCGACTCTCCGCCTCCATCTGCGAATCAGCAAGTGGCGGCATAGGCAGACCTTGACGAATGTGCTTAGAGAACTCATGACTATTCTCGATAAGCTGCTGCTCATTAAGCTCTATGTCTGCATTATTATCGAACCCTTGCACTTTTGGGTTAATATGGGTGCGCTCGTACCATGTATCCATCGACCAAGGTTGTCCTTGCTCTTTAGGATTGGCATCTAACATACCGATATCAAAAAGATAATTGGGCAGCCAGCCTGAAACCCAAATCCGATAATCCCACGGCAGCCGCTCACCACTGACGATACGCGCCATATAAAATATAATATTGGTACAGTTGGTGGTAAAAGTATTGTACCAAGACGGCTTAGCCACTAGCTCATCAGCAGCTTTTAGATAAGACTCAAACAGTGCCTTAACCTCGTGCTTTTGCAGATGACTGATCGGAAATAAGTAAACTTGCTCGCCGCGAGCATTGCTACGCGTATAGATAATATCACGCTCCTCGCTAGCGATAAGACTGAGCTCAAAGCGCCGAAAAAACCCAGCAAAAGCAGAAAAAGACTCATCGTCTTCTTTACGAATCTCAAAGGAAAAAGCGAGCGGTCTATCATCCTCAAAGCGAAAGCTCACTAAAGTATGCGCAATCAGCGGTCCCATCCAATATGAGTTGGTCACATCAATGCCTGATAACTTTGACATATCTACCGTACGCGTCTCCCAGCGCTCGTTCGCTAAAATCTCTGCAGCGCCGTCAGTCTCTTTCTCCGCAAGGTGCCAATCAAAGTTACGCACCTTATAAAAGGTAATCAGATTAGGATTGTTAGCATCACGAGTGTAGGACAGCACCTCGCTAACTTCTGGCTGCCAGTCGCGATCGCTTTTGGCCTCGATAGAAAAATACCAGCCGACGCCTACTAGCCAGAGCCCGCTATATAACATAGCCAAAAATTTACTTAGTTTTTTGGTTCTAAGCGTCTTATTAATGATTTTATTTGCCAGTGTTGGGGCGTACTCTAGCATCGTTATCGAGGCTAAAAGACCCACGATAAAGACACTTGCCAGCCAAGTGATAGGGCTGAACGTACCGAACTGATACCAAAGCGCTAATAATAGCCAAAGTGCCGACAGCATTAAGGCCACGACGATAAAAAAGCGCACGATACGATATAGCCAGCTTGGAGGATTAGCCAAAGTTTTGGTATTTGTATCGCCATGAGCTTGGCGACGCGGCGCTAATAGCCGAGAGAAAAAGAAGCGACGAGACATAAGAGTGAACTACGTAAATGAAGGCTTTGACCATAGCAAAGTTTATAACACACTGACAGTACAATTTGGATAAATTTGTCGTTGAATGTCGCTTTACCTTGGGATAAAGTGAAGCTAAATAGGCTAGTGTTTTATGCGATCGCCGAATCGTTGTTTTTATTTACAATTTTATCCCCATGTATACTCGGTTGAGTAAAAATTTTGTAGTCGCTGTTTTGCTATTAGTAATTGTAATAGCAGTCACTTAAATAGCCATTATTTCCCTGTCCATGAACTTAAGAGGTTAACTCACATCACTATGTCTGATGATGCTCCCAGTCCGAGTAGTTGGTCGATGCGCGGCTTAAAACGCTGGCTATCGACCGCTCCTGAAACCCGCGATGAATTGATCAGCTTGGTGCAGCAGTCGCGCCAGTTCTTAGAGCCTGATACGGTTGATATGTTAGAAGGCGTATTAGATCTACCAGCGACGCAAGTGCGCGAGATTATGACCCCGCGCCCGCAAGTGATAGGTCTGCACGAAAGCACGAGTCTCAAAGAGGTCATGGATATTATTCTTGAGACCACCCACTCACGCTACCCTGTATTTGACAGCCAAGATGATGATGCGGTTATTGGTATTTTATTAGCCAAAGATTTGATCCCTATCTTAGTGCATATGATGCGAGACCAAGAAGAGAAAATCGATAGTAAGCGTCTCAAAGATCTAGTGCGTCAGCCCTTATATATTACTGAGACCTCGCGCTCTGATACCTTACTGCGCTCCTTACAGCGTACGCAGGTGCATATGGCAATCGTCGTCGATGACTTTGGTAACTTCGCAGGCGTCGTGACTATGGAAGATTTGTTAGAGGAAATCGTTGGTGATATCGTCGATGAGCATGATGATTTCGATGAAGATAGCGACATTAATAATATTGTCGCACATCCAGAAAAGCCAAATACTTGGCGGGTGCAAGCCTCTACCGTGATTGAGGATTGTAACGATGAGCTAGGTAGTCACTTCGACGATACGGAGGTCGATACGATGGGCGGGCTTGTGATGCAAGCGCTGGGATACGTCAGCGACTTAGAAGGCGAGAGCGTCACTATCGATGATTGGCAGATTACTATCACCGATGTCGATGGCCGCTCTATTAATGATCTTGAAGTGACCAAAACCAACGCCGATTCTCATATCCTCATAGGTAGCCATTAGCGTTAATGCAGGCAGCCATTAGCGATAAAGGGCGCAAGCTAAGCGCTTCTTTTGTCGTTTAAAAAACACGATTGCGGTCGTGTTTTTTGCTTTTTTACCCTTTTTATGATGACAGGCTGTTATTATGAGCCCATTTAATTTATAACCGTCATTGATAGCCTCTCATCATAGGCTTAAAGATTTAGAACTTGGATAATTTGCTATGCGTCTGTCTACTGATGATTTACAAAAGCGTTTAAAGCCCAAACAGGCTTATCAGATGCCACTTGGACTTACCGCTATCATTGCCGCTTTGGCAGGAGCGATATTTATATTTGCGCTCGCGCCTTACGGCTTTTGGCCGATCGCTTTTGTCTCGCCAGCGATTTTGTATGCGCTTCTATTGCCAAAGATGAGCGGCAAACGTGCTTTTATTATCGGTGAAGCTTATGGCACCGGGCTGTGGTGCGTTGGTGCCTTTTGGTTATTTACCTCAATCAATGACTATAGTGAGACGCCGACATGGCTGGCACTGATTTTGATTGCGTTGATGGGTTTGGGGATGGGGCTGTTTCATGGCTTCTTAGCGCTGATATTTAATCGCTTCGTTGGTCGTCAGCCTTTCTCGTTTGCGGCGCTTTGGATCTTACAAGAGTGGCTGAAGACTTGGTTATTTACCGGTTTTCCTTGGCTATTCTTAGGTTACGCCTTTACCGAGCAGTACTGGCTATCCTCGTTGGCGCCAGTAGCTGGCGTGTTTGCTGTCTCTTTTGTGGCAGTATTGCTCGCGGCAAGTGCTGTCGAGCTGATGCGTCGCCGCGCCGGTTACCTTGTCGTGTCATCGGTATTATTGTTATTAAGTGTTGGCTTATGGCTGATTAATCCGCAATGGACCAAACCTAAAGGCACTCCAGATCTGTCGGTGTCCTTGATTCAGGGTAACATTCCGCAAGATATGAAGTGGCTGACTGAGTATCAGTTTGAGACTTTGAAGATTTATGCCGGATTGACGCGTGATGAGTGGGGCCGCGATCTTGTGATTTGGCCGGAGTCGTCTATTCCGATGTTTCAGACTGAGGCGGTAGGCTTTATCAGTGAAATGGTAAAAATGGCTAAGGAGACCGATACCACTTGGGTGACCGGCATTCCTTATAAGGATGAGGCCGCCTTTGATCCAGCGACGCAGAGCTATCCGCCGTTTTATAATAGTGTAATCGCGCTTGGCAGCGACGCGCAGGGCATGTATAAAAAGCAGCGCTTAGTACCGTTTGGTGAGTATATTCCGTTTCAGGGGATGCTCGATATTTTGCCCAGTCTTGCTGGTAGCCAAGAGATATTGAGCTATAGCCGCGGCGGTCCTCAGCAGTCGCCATTGCAAGTCCGTGGGTACGACTTAGGCGCCGCGGTCTGTTATGAGGTCGCTTATCCAGATACCACGCGCCGCAATGCTATTGGCACAGATTTTCTATTGACGATATCTAACGACGCTTGGTTTGGGACTTCAGCAGGCCCGCTACAGCATCTACAGATGGTACAAATGCGCTCGCTAGAAAACGGCCGCTGGTTTATGCGTGCAACCAATACAGGCGTGACCGCCATCATCAATCATAGAGGGCAAATCGTTGCGCGCGCACCGCAGTTTGAGCGTACAGTACTGCGCGCCGATGTCCAAGCGCGCGTGGGCAACACCCCTTTTATGGTGGTTGGTCATTATCCTATTTTAATAATTATAGCGTTACTATTGGGCCTAAGTTTCGCCAGTAAGCGCTCAATCACTAGGACGCGGCCCAAGCGTAGTTAGTCAAGTCAGATAAAAATGAACGGTCTGACTAGTAATAATACCTTTAATTGGTTAAGGGATTTAACAAACCGCTATAAATTGCGATATAATAGCTCAATATTTCACATATTCTTTGTTGTAAGGTAGATAAGCTATGTCAGAGCATGTTGTTAATAACAATCCAAAAAAAGAGTTGCTATTTGCCTTAGGCGGCATTGGCTTATTTTTAGGCATTGTGTTACTCATTGGTATTTCTGCATTTTTGCGTCCAGCGGGTGAGCATATTACTGCTGAGCCTACTGAAGAGTCAGTCGCAGCTGATGAAGCGGCAGTGATTGCAGCTGAAGCCGACACAGAAGAGGCAACAGTCGCTGATCCAGTCGCAACTGATGATGCCGATGCTAGTATTGGCGCTGGAGAGGCCACGGCGGATACGGCTGCTGATGCAACGACTACGCCGACTCCTAGCAGTAATGATGCTGTTATCGCTACCGGTTCAGCTACCGCGACTGCTGATGGCACGGTAGACCAAGCAGCGGCAGCTGATGCAGACTTGACTGCAGAACAAGCCGATGGCGATGCCGACGCTACTGTTGATGCTGAAGAGACTGCTGCCGAGTAAAGCCAAGTTATCGTCATTTATACCTTAATCATTTATGATGATAAATGAGTCATCACGTTTATAACAAACGCTGCCAATATCGATAACGCTGCTGAGTGGATCTGTGTCGGTACAACTGCTTATCAGCCTTATCAAAAGTACGCCTTACTACTAAGATATAAGCTTGCATAATGCCCTGTTCTTCGATGAGAGCAGGGTTTTTTTGTGGGTATTTGTGTAATTATTGAGCAATGGCTTGTTTACTTGAATTTGTACAAGTGATACAATATTGCGCTTATATGACCATTAGTCGTCATTATTAATCACTTCGTCATACATAGAGTGCTTTTTGAAGGAATAGAAGTATGAGCAAAACATCAAACACCCAGGGAAGTGACGCTGAGATAGAAGCGCTAGAAAACGGCTTTATGGGACATCCTAAACCCTTACGTCCGCTATTCTTCACTGAAATGTGGGAGCGGTTTTCTTATTATAGTATTCGGCCACTTTTAGTCCTGTTCATGGTGGCCACTGTGGGTAGTGGCGGTTTTGGTTTCGATGAAACGACCGCTTCTGCTATCTATGGCATCTTTGCTGGGTCATTGTATTTGGCAGCCGTTCCTGGCGGCTGGCTGGCAGATAACTGGCTAGGACAAGAGCGTGCCCTGTGGTGGGGTAGTATCATTATTGCGCTAGGACATCTGTCTATTGCCCTGTCCGCCATGTTTGGTATGACCCTGTTTTTTGTCGGTCTCATTTGTATCGTCTTAGGGTCAGGTCTATTCAAGACTTGTATCGCAGTCATGGTCGGCGCGCTATATCCTGAGGGTGATGTACGCCGTGATAGTGGCTTTACCATATTTTACATGGGTATCAATATAGGCGCGTTACTCGCGGCGCTTATCGTGGGCGTGTTCAAAGAGCAAGGCATGTGGCATGTCGGTTTTGGGGTCGGCGGCCTTGGCATGCTAGCCTCACTACTTATATATCGTTTTTCAGCGCGAAAAACACTAACCCACTATGCACAAGCCAAAAACATCACTCCTGAATGGAAGCGCGCTAATGATAATCACAAAAACATAGGTCGCTGGGTGCTTGGCTTTTTGGGCCTACTCGCAGCTGTGGTTATCTTAGTGGCTACTGGGATTATGCCGTTCAATCCTGAACAGGTAGTGACTTATATGACCTATATCATCGCAGCTGTGGTGATAGGGTATTTTGCTATCTTGTTCGTTTTACCGAAGTTTGATAAAACCGATAAGCTGCGTTTGCTGATTTGTTTTATTCTGATTATCGGCTCAACGCTGTTTTGGTCAAGCTTTGAGCAGCAGCCGACCTCCTTTAACTTGTTTGCCGATAACTATACTGATTTGGATGTGTTAGGGTTTCAAGTTCCGAGCATTTGGTTCCAATCGCTAAACCCACTGTTTATATTATTACTTGCGCCAATTGTGAGTATTATATGGGTCAAGCTCGGTAATAGAGGAGTTGAGCCTAGTAGTATGGTGAAGTTCGCTCTTGGTATGCTCTTAGCAGCAGCGGGATTTGGGCTGATGATTCTAGCGTCTAAGAGTATTTTAACCAATGAGGGCGGCTTGGCTTCGCCTTTATGGTTAGTCGGTAGTCTTTTATTATTGACGCTTGGCGAATTGGCGCTTGGTCCTGTCGGTTTATCTTCTATGACTAAGCTGGCTCCAAAAGGGATGCAAGGGCAGATGATGGGGTTATTCTTTGCCTCTTTAGCGATGGGTAACTTGGTTGCTGCATTCTTTGGTGGATATGTGTCGGCAGACAAGATCGAAGGGTTGCCCGGTCTATTTACCACGATGACTATCTTCTTGGTAGTAACAGCAGTGATTTTGTTGCTATTAGCCAAACCGATCAACACTATGCTCAAAAAGAGCGAGCAGGCGGATGCCAAAGTTTAATGGCCGTGACGCGTCGTACTCATAAGTAGCGCTGATAGTCAGTCGCTACTCAAAAGAGCATCAGCCAAAACGTGTTACCTTAGGTGGCACGTTTTTCTTTTATAAAAAGATAGCTCAACTTAGCTATTGAAAACCATCTACACGCCCAAACCTCTACTGATATCGACAACTAATTATATTAGCGTTAATAAAATAAGACGATTATTGATAATCGCTAGCTCAAAAGAACAAATCAGTCAAAACTGACTCATCAAAACGACTTAATTAAAAACACTCAGTACATAATATAGTCGATACACTCTAAAAATGTCATAGCGCTACTGGGATGCTCTTTTTAAAACATAAGTTGCGCAGCATCGAAGGAACGCAGCACGCAAGTAAAATTTATACCAGTAGCGCGTTTAAATCCATAACAGTTTTACATTCAGCTAACTATATAAGGAACACCCAATGAGTAAACAAGCTATTCACGACCGTATCGACAGCCTACGCCAAGCGCTGGTAAAGCAGGACCTGAGCGCTATTATTGTCCCTTCTGCGGACCCGCATTTATCTGAGTATCTACCGGAGTATTGGCAAGCTCGCCTGTGGCTCTCAGGGTTTACCGGTTCGGTAGGTACGCTAGTGGTTACCGCTGACTTTGCGGGGCTATGGACCGATAGCCGTTATTGGGTGCACGCCGCTGATCAGTTAGCCGATACTGGGATTACTCTAGAGAAGCTTGCGCCTAAGCAGCCCAACCACATTGACTGGTTGAGCGAGCACTTGAGCGAAGGCGATAGCGTAGCGATTGATGGTAATGTGCTCTCCATCGCTGAGCAAGACCGTCTATTAGACGCTTTTGAAGCTCACGACATTACCTTAATTACGGATCGTGATGTGTTGACTGACATTTGGGCAGATCGTCCCGCACTACCAACTGCGAAGCTATATGAGCACGATGAGCAGTTTGTGTCGCAGTCTGCCGCCGATAAGTTGGCTGCTGTACGCTCAGGCATGCAGGAAGTAGGTGCAACCCATCACTTGCTCTCAAGCTTAGATGATATTGCTTGGTTGACCAACCTACGCGGCTCTGATGTCGACTATAACCCCGTGTTTTTATCGCATATGCTAATCAGTGCAAACGAGGCAACATTGTTTGTCGATAAGCAAAAAGTCAGTAGCGGTATTGAAAAAGAGCTCAAAGACAGTGGTATCACGCTTGCTGATTATGACGCGGTGCAACAAGCGCTTAGCGAGCTGACAGTCGATGACTTACTGCTATTAGACCCTAACAAAGTCGCTGTTGGCACGTTATCACAGATGGTCGATGGCGTTGGTTTTATTGAGCAGATAGCGCCGAGCACTTTACTGAAGTCCGTCAAGTCAGATGCCGACGTGGATCATGTTCGCGAAGCCATGCGTCAAGATGGCGCAGCACTGTGTGAGTTTTTTAGTGCGTTCGAGGAGCGCTTGGCAAGCGGTGAGCGTTTAAGCGAGCTGGATGTCGATAGTATGCTGATCGACGCACGTAGTCAGCAGCCGCATTATGTTTCTCCGAGTTTTCCGACCATTGCTGGCTTCAATGACAACGGCGCTTTGCCGCATTACCGCGCGACGCCAGAGAAGTTCAGCTATCTAGATGTCAATGAGGGCGAGGGCGGCTTACTACTGATTGATTCAGGCGCTCAGTACCAAAACGGTACGACTGACATTACTCGCGTTGTCGGTATTGGCCAAGTCACAGACGAGCATAAGCGCGACTTCACTACGGTACTCAAAGCGCACATTGCACTGGCGCGCGCGCACTTCCCCGACGGTATCGCTTCGCCGCTTATTGATGCGATTTGCCGAGCGCCGCTGTGGCAAGCGCAGATGGACTATGGTCATGGTACTGGCCACGGCGTCGGTTACTTCTTGAACGTCCATGAAGGCCCGCAAGTGATCGCTTATAGTGCCAGCACGCCAAAAGAGCGCGCGATGAAGGTAAATATGATCTCAAGCAATGAGCCGGGACTCTACCGTGAAGGTAAGTGGGGGATCCGTATCGAAAACTTAGTCATCAATAAAGCTGTGGCGAACCCTAATGAGACAGAATTTGGTGACTTTCTAAATTTTGAAACTGTGACTTACTGTCCTATCGATACTCGTCTTATTGAGAAGTCGCTTTTAGATCAGGTAGAGATTGATTGGTTAAATGACTATCACAGCCAAGTCTATGCTGAGCTAAATAGTCGCGTCGAGGGAGCAGCGCTTGAGTGGCTCACTAAGCGTACGCAAGCTATCTAAAAAAGCTGTATTGATGGTCAGTCATTCTAGATTCTGACCTATCAGACATAAAAAAGCGCTCGGCCAGTTCAGGCTTGAGCGCTTTTCTGAGCTTAGTTTTTGGCTTTATTATAAGCGGCTTATTGCTTCTCGCTTAACTGACGCGTGACCTCCGCGCGTAGCCAAGACTTTAGCGTTTCGGACAGCTGCATCATCTGTTCGGTTAAATAGTCATCGATATGAACTTCTAACTCATGAATCATTTGTTGCTCAGCTGCGCTAAGTGTCGTATCTTTTAACGATAGATCGATGGAAGACGCTGCATGAGACACTTTATCATCGACTGCATTAATCAGCTGCTCATCGTGAGCACTCGTCTCTTTTTTATCAGCACTGGACTTAGGATCAGTTTCTTTTGAAGTGGCAGTTGCAGCATTGGCTTCGCGGTTATGAGAGGTATGTGCATGAAGAGTATATGAGCTTAGTTTTTCTTCACTAGCGCTTGGCTCTTGATTGTCTTTTTGCTGAATGGTTTGCTGCTGTTGTCGCTGTTCATTTTCTGCGTCGGCTTGCGCTTTTTCTTCTGCCGCTTGTTTTTCAGCCTGCGCTCTGACTCGAGCTAAGCGCTCGGCCTCTATACGTTCTGCCTCTAAGCGCTCTTCTTCTAAACGTTGCTGCTCCGCCTCAGCTCGCAGTGCTGCTTGTTCGTCAGCAAGTGCTTTTGCCGCCGCTTGCTGCTTCTCGTGTGCACCGTATAAGTCATCAAGATGAGCATCGAGATCATGATTACTAAAGACAAACTGCTCAAACGAGGTGTCTGCTCGTAATAGCGCAGTGATGTCTTTTAGTTCTTGTACAATAGCGGCGCGTACTGGCTGAGGAGCTCCTGTCCAATGCTGATAGAATTCATGAGAAAAAGAATAGCTCGACATAATGGCTTCCATAAACTGCTAAAAATTACCCCTTATCATACGCAAGTATAATAAGGGGCTGCAAGAGGACAAACGTAGCAAAACAATTATAAACCTTACGCTAATCAATTTAGCTTATGAAGATAAGGTGTTTGCTCTAAGACCAACGGGCAAAAATAAGCGAGCCATTGGTACCGCCAAAGCCGAAGCTATTGGATACCGCATAGTTAAGCTCAGGCACATCACGCGATTGATTTGCCACATAGTCTAGATTGCAGTTGTCTTCGACATTATCTAGATTGATCGTTGGCGGAACCTCTTGATGATGCAAGCTAAGCACCGTAAATATCGCTTCGATACCGCCTGCCGCGCCTAGCAGATGCCCAGTCATAGACTTAGTCGAGCTGACAAGGATGCTGTCTTTTACTGCTGAAAATACCGACTCAATCGCCAAAGATTCAGCGACATCACCTGCCGGCGTACTCGTGCCATGGGCGTTGACATAACCGACTTTGGCGGCATCAATGCCTGCGTCATTGAGCGCGTTTTGCATCGCGCGTGCCGCTCCGCGACCATCTTCTGGCGGTGCGGTAATGTGACTGGCGTCATCGCTCATCCCAAAGCCGACTAGCTCTGCAAGGATAGTTGCGCCGCGCGCTTTAGCATGAGCTAGACTCTCTAATACTATGACACCTGAGCCATCCCCTAAGACAAAACCATCGCGATCTTTGTCGAAAGGTCGTGAAGCACGGGTTGGCTCCTCATTACGCGTAGAGAGCGCATGCATAGCGCCAAACCCTGAGATACCTAGCGGGCTTGAGCCTTTTTCACTACCGCCTGCGAGCATGATATCAGCATCACCATGAGCGATCAGACGTGCCGCTAAGCCGATAGCATGCGTCGCGGTGGTACAAGCGGTGGCAGTCGCTAGATTAGGGCCTTGTAATTTGTGCTTAATAGCCACTAAGCCTGCCGCCATATTGACGATAGAACCTGGAATAATAAAAGGCGAGACTTTTTTAGCGCCTTTATCACGTAACGTGTCACGGCTATTTTCAATAGTTTGAATACCGCCAATCCCTGAACCTAGAATAATACCAAAACGCTCTGGATCGACATGCGCTACAGGGCTGTCATCAGCACTGACCTCATCTATAAACCCCGCGTCTTTTAGCGCCATACTTGAGGCCGCTATACCGTAATGAATAAACTCATCATAGCGCCGCGCGTCTTTGGCATTCATAAATTGCTTAGCATCGAAGTCTTTGACGGTGCCGGCGATTTGTGTACGATAGTCGCTAGCATCGAAGTGCTCAATAGGAGTGATACCGCTTTCGCCGGCCAGCAGGCGCGTCCATGTACTTTCAACGTCCAAGCCTAGCGGGGTAATAGCGCCCATACCAGTGACTACCACACGCATCTCATCGGAGCGCTCATAATGCGGCTGCTTTTGACGCGATTTTTGCTGCTGTTTGCTCATAGCTATATCCTATCCTGACTATACAAAAATGATATTATTTTAGCAGTCATTATAATATACATTAGTGTACGTTTGTAAACTCATGATGACTGCTAATGACAGTTTAAGCAAAACAAACTTGACCGAGTACCACGCCTTTACGCGCGCCTGTGACTGCCGGCAGATTACCAGTCTCGCCCATCAAGGTCTGCCGCGCCAGCCAAGCAAAAGCGACTGACTCTACCCAAGTCGGCTGCAGTCCTAATTCAGTGGTAGTAGTCACCGCCCAGTGCGGAAGATGCGCTTGCAGACGCGTCATTAAATAGCGGTTGAGCGCGCCGCCTCCGCATACATAAACGCTGCTTTGTTTTTGATTACTAATGAACTGATTGATCTGATCGCAAGCACTGATAGCGGTCAGCTCGGTCAGTGTCGCTTGTACGTCAGCGGCTGAATAGCGTGTATCGGTCGCCGTTTTATCAAAGGCTTGTAGCTCAGACTTTAACCAAGATAAATTAAAGTCCTCGCGTCCGGTACTTTTAGGGTGAGGCTGGGCAAAGAATGGATGCTCTAAGAGTTGATTAAGCAGTGGTTCGATCACTTGTCCTGACTGCGCCCATGCCCCATCTTGATCATAGTCTTTATCGATATGCTGTTTGGCCCAAGCGTCTAACAACAGATTGGCAGGGCCGGTGTCATAGCCTATGACCGGATCATCATTAGCTAGCAGCACAGTAATATTCGCAATACCGCCCAAATTCAGTAAGATACGAGTGCTAGCGGAGTCAGAAAATAAAGCCTTGTGAAAGGCTGGCACTAAAGGCGCGCCTTGACCGCCAACTGCCATATCGCGGCGTCGAAAATCACTGACCACACTGATAGCGGTGCGCTCAGCGATGATATTGGCATCGAGCAGTTGTAAGGTGACCGCCATTTGTGGACGATGACGTACGGTTTGTCCATGACAGCCGATCGCCAGCACCGACTCGCTATCAGTATCGGCTTGCTGCAGTAACGTATTGACCACTTCGCTGGCAAACTCACTGTACTCACGACTGGCCCAACCGAACCAGTCCAGCTCACTTACCAAATCATTGGGCTCATCGAAGTTAGGGGTCAAAGCAGCGGTACCGTTTGGCTGACACAGAACCAGTAATACCTCACGCAGACGCGCTGGAAAGTTTTGGCTATGGCTTGTGATGAGCTGCAGCGGTTGCTGTGTGTTCTCACTATCACTTGCAAACTGACACAGCACTGCATCCATACCATCTAAGCTCGTCCCTGACATCATACCGATATATAAGCCGTCATCGAAATTCTCAAACACCGTTTGTTCTAGAGCATCAGTGAGAGCGGTGTAGTCTAGGTCGTCATAATCGTTAGTAGTCGGCTCAGCGTCATTATTATTTGTATTTATAGTAGGTGCGGCGTTACTCATGGCAATTTCCCCTAAAAAAAGCTAATATATCTCTCAAATTCTAACACTTTTTATAGGCCTTCAAGATTCTAAAAGCCCTTGAGGCATTCATCATTTAATAAAGATAAACAAGAGAGCAACATGACAGAGCAGTCCTACAATTTAGAAGAACAACTGGCCCTGATTCAGCGCGGTACTCAAGAAATTTTATCCGAAGAGGATTTAGTCGCTAAGCTTAAACTGAATCGCCCGCTACGTATTAAGGCCGGTTTTGATCCTACTGCACCGGATCTGCATTTAGGCCATACGGTACTCATCAATAAGCTCAAGCATTTTCAAGACTTAGGTCATGAGATTTATTTTCTTATTGGTGATTATACGGCCAAGATTGGCGACCCTTCGGGTAAGAACAGCACGCGTCCGCCGTTGACCGATGAGCAAATCAAAGTCAACGCGCAGACTTACGCTGAGCAAGTGTTTAAGATTTTGGATAAAGAGAAAACTCGTATCGTCTTTAATTCCGAATGGTTCAAGGATATGTCAGCAGGCGATATGATTCAGCTCTCAAGCCAGCTGACGGTCTCGCGCATGCTTGAGCGTGATGACTTCTCCAAACGCTACGCGGCACAAACGCCAATTGCCATCCATGAGTTTCTCTATCCGTTAGTGCAAGGCTACGACTCTATCGCCCTTGAAGCCGATGTCGAGCTGGGCGGTACCGATCAGACCTTTAATATCTTGATGGGCCGCACTTTGCAAGGCCGTTATGGGCAAGAGCCGCAAGTGTGTATCACCGTGCCAATCTTAGAAGGCCTAGATGGCGTTAATAAAATGTCGAAGTCACTTGGCAATTATGTGGGCATTTATGATGCGCCGGGCACCATGTACCAAAAACTGCTATCGATGCCAGATACCTTGATTCGTCGTTATTTTGAGTTTTTAAGCTTTAAGCCGATGGATGAAGTCGAAGGCTTGATGAACGAGATGGAAAACGGTCGCAATCCACAAGAGATCAAGCGTATCTTGGCCGAAGAGTTAATCGAGCGCTTCCATGATGCTGATGCTGCAGCTAATGCGCACAAATCAGCAGGCAATGTCCTAGCAGATGGTGAGCTGCCAGTCGATTTGCCAGAGGTGACGTTGGAGCTAGAAGGTGCGGATGCGTTATTTATCACGCAAATATTGAACCAAGCAGCCCTTGCCAAAAACAACTCAGCAGCCAAAGACATGGTCAAACGCGGCGCAGTAAAAGTAGATGGCGAAGTGGTCGATGCAGGCTTTAGCTTAACCTCAGGTCAGACAGTGGTTATCCAAGCGGGCAAAAAAGCCTATGCAAAAGTGACGGTTGGCTGATATGGATAAAGTTGATTTATTCCAAAAAGTCAAACTAGAGTTTGAGCAGTTAACATATGAGGATGAACACAAACTAGATAGATTAACTCGACAACTTACTATGCTTATCAAAAATGTCCATGGTAGTGATTCTGACTATTTACAAGAAATAATGAATATTAGTTATATTCCTCTTTCATTTAACAGTAGTAAAGATGAAGATATTGCTTATTGGAAGTCAGGGAAAAATAGTGCCATTAATTTGATAGACACTATAATTGAAGAACTAGAATTATTTTCGAAAGATATTAGTAAAATTGACACCGAAGCAGACATGAAGAAAATTGATTGCAGCAAAGTCTTCATCGTTCACGGTCATGACAATGGTGCTAAAAACGAAGTAGCGAGATTTGTAGAGCGACTTGGTTTTAAAGCAGTAATTCTTCATGAGCAGGTTGACTCTGGCGCTACTATCATAGAAAAGTTAGAAAAGCATACAGATGTTGGTTTTGCTATTGTGCTTTATACTGAATGTGATATTGGAGGTGTTAAGTCTTCTAAACCAGAAGATTTAAAACCACGAGCAAGACAGAATGTTATTTTTGAGCATGGACTTTTAATTGGTAAGATTGGTCAAGCAAATGTTGTTGCGCTTGTAAAAGGTCATGTTGAGATTCCAAATGATATATCAGGGGTAGTCTACAAATCTATGGATACAGATGGAGCTTGGAAATATAGTATTGCTAAAGAAATGAAAAGCTCAGGTTACGACGTTGATATGAATAAGATTGATTAGCGAGTGTAATTATGAGTCAAAAAATTCAAGTCGTCCCCCAAGGCATCTACCGCCACTATAAAGGCAATCTTTACCAAGTGCTGCACACCGCGCATCATTCCGAAACCGAAGAAGCCTTAGTCGTTTATCGTTGTCTTTACGGTGAGTATGGCGTTTGGGTGCGGCCGTTGGCGATGTTTGCTGAAACTGTAATGCGTCATGGCACAGAAGTACCACGCTTTGAGCTGATTAAAGTGCTAGCGGATTAAGCTTAAAAATTTCTGACAACTTCTAATCAAAAAAGAGTGACTGATGGAGTCGCTTTTCCATTTCTACTTATAGCTCATTCCCGAAAAACCTTCTTAATACCTGATAAAACCTAACGGGCTCATCCATCGGTACGGCGTGACCTGAATGCGGTAAAACGATTTCAGTGGCATTGGGCAGCATCTGTGTCACCTTCTGTTGCCACTTAGGATTATATAGCTTTGAGCGCCCACCAATTAGATTGACGACCGGAATCGTCACTTTATCTAACGCACCACGAAAGTCATAAGGCAAGGTTAGATAAGCTTGCAAGCATTGCCTTTTATGGTTCCAAAGACGATGCTCATACAGCGCAAGCTTAGGATCGTTCTTATAAGTCATCGCTTGTATAAACGCTTTTGAGCGCGTACGATTGACGGACAATAATGAGAATAAGCGCTCGACGTCAGTAGCGTGCCGTTTCAGTGTAAAGGGCAGGTGAGTGAAGCTTTGGGCATCGGCATATGGCAGACTCATATCGATAACACCGCGAAAGATATCGAATACCTCTTGTTGGCGGCTGCCAAATAGTCCGCCTTGCCAATCGTCTTGATTATGAATAGCAGGGCTTTGATCGATATTGAGATAGCGGCTGACTCTGGCTGCGCCAAACCTTTCAAAATAAGACCACATCACTTGCGCGCCCATCGAAATAGCCGCTACAGACAGCGTCTCAACAGACTGCCACTGACAAATCTGCTCGATGATACAATCGACATCTTCTGCATATTGCCGCACAAAATCAAACTGCGTAAGACCGATGGGCTGTGCCAGTCCAAAGCCGCGCAAATGCGGCAAATAAAAAGTGTATTTGCTAGCAAGCGGTAAGATAAAAGGCAAAAATTCACGTGCATCCATGCCGTAGGCATGCAGCATCAGCACAGGCGCGCCTTGTCCGATAACAGAGATAGGTAGTCGCGTGCCATCAGTCATCGTAATATGAGTAGTTTGCACTTGATACTGGTCGGATATCGGCAGTGTGAGTAATTTTTTTATCATGAGTTCTATTCTGTGCGCTCGCATAGTAGCCATAATTGAGGTTGCTGACTTCAACAGACCCGATATACTTGCAGTAAGACTGCTATAGTAAAATCAGCTCATTGACCATAGCATAAAAGTGAGCTTGCAATACCGAATAATCATCAGCGCTAATTTATCAATCATAATAAATAAAAATAACAACCTGACTCTTAAAAGGAGGCCTAAGTATGAGTAGAGCGACTTTAGCGTCGTTAGATATGAGCCTCTATCCGCTAGTATGGGAGCAGCAGACTTTTATAGATTCGCAGCAATTCTTGATAGCGATACTAAGCCAGAGCGCTGAGATAAAACCAGAAGACTTCACTAGGCTGCTGCTAAACAACCCTGTCTATCAAGAGTGGATTAACGCAACTGTCTTTGGGCGCTATATTCAGCGCAGTTTTGCCGCCTTCTATCAGCAGACGGAAGACAGCTTCAATATGGATATGCCCGCGCTATTTCGTAACGAGCTGACGCGCCATGCTCAATATCTGCCCCTTCATCAAACCTTATTTTTTGCAGGCGAGATGCCAAAAAGCGTAAGACAAGAGAGGCTGTTTACCACCACAGTTAATCCTGCTACGGCGCTTGCCGCCGCAGAAAAGCTCTATCAACACTCGCTACAATCAGGGCGAGCAAGCCATCCGTCCCTTATTATCAATCAGCTAACTATAGCAGGCAAGCAAGTTATGGGCTTTCCGATACGCCATAATAAGCGTACCAGCGAGCGCACCCGTAATGAAGTGCTCATACTGGATTTTAGAGATTTGCGCTTGGTGAATGAAGAGGTAATCGAGACAAGCGAGATAAAAAAAAGCAATATAGCCGAGACTATATTGCTTCGTTATTATGAATTACGCTAACTACAATAATTACGGGTATTTAGACATCGCTTGAGCTTGCAGGCTTACTTTTTATAGTTAGTCTTTTATAGTCAGTCTTTAGCAATCGTCAAACCATTATAGGTCTGTGCTACTGGCATGACTTCTAAGCGATTGACGTTAATATGCGTAGGAGACTCAATCAACCACAGTAAGATATCGCCGATATCTTCACCGCTCATGGTTTTAAAGCCGTCATAGACCTTTGCTGCTTTTTCGTCATCGCCGTGATAACGCACGTTTGAAAACTCCGTACCCGCCACATTACCTGGCTCAAGGTTAGTTACGCGCACTTGCGTACCAAGTAGATCCGCACGCAAATTGAGACTAAACTGCTTTACAAACGCTTTGGTCGCGCCGTAGACGTTACCGCCATAATAAGGCCAAGTGCCAGCGATAGAGCCAACGTTAATGATATAACCGCTATCGCGCTGAACCATCGTTGGCAAGACGACATGGGTTAATGCCATTAGCCCTTTGACATTGGTATCGACCATTTGCATCCAGTCATCGAACTTGGCATTTTGCGCAGGCTCAGTACCTAATGCCAACCCTGCATTATTCACCAAGACATCGATTTGGCTAAAGTCTTTTGGCAGATCAGCGATAATTGGAGCAATAGACTGGGTATCGCTGACATCCATAACGACTGGCAAAAACAGCTCACCTAAAGTCTCTGCCATCTCGTTTAGTTTATCCAGGCGCCGAGCACAGCCGATGACGCGGTGGCCTTGCGCGACTAACTTCTCCGCCAGCGCTTTACCGAATCCAGCACTCGCTCCAGTGATTAATACATTCATGATATATCCTCTACCTATTCTTGATAGCCTAAAGCGCATGTTATAACGAGGCATCAGCGATACGACTGTTTACCAAAACTACCGTTTACTAAAATTATTGTCTGCCAAATATCTTGTCGCCAGCATCACCAAGCCCCGGGATGATATAACCATGCTCATCTAAATGGCTATCGAGAGCAGCGGTGAAAATCTGCACATCAGGATGCGCGTCATTGACCAAGCGCACACCTTCAGGCGCGGCGACCAAAACCAAAGCCTTGATGTTTTTGCAGCCGTGCTTTTTAAGCATATCGATTGTTGCGACCATAGAGCCGCCAGTAGCGAGCATCGGATCGACAATCAATGCAGGGCGTTTGTCCATGTGGCTGACGAACTTCTCAAAGAAAGGCACAGGCTGCAGAGTCTCTTCGTCACGTTGTAGACCGACGACCGAGATTTTAGCGGTTGGAATCAGGTCGAGTACACCATCGAGCATACCTAATCCTGCACGCAAAATAGGTACCACTGTCGCTGTCTTACCAACGATTTGCTCGCCTTCTATCTCACCACACCATCCTGCCATCGGAAAGGTCTCAATCTCAAAGTCGTGGCTTGCCTCATAAGCCATAAGGCGGGCAAGCTCTTTGGTCAAAGTGCGAAACTTATAAGTACTACAGTCTTTTTCGCGCATAAGGCTTAGCTTATGACGTATTAATGGATGATCGATGACGGTAATGCTTAAGTCGTTATTTAGCTCGCTCATAAAGTCTCTCTTATCTATCAAGTTTGGATATCAGCCTTCATATCTATTTTAGGTTTCGATTTCGAATTTTAATCGTATGCTATGATAACAAAAAAACTGCTTTTCTAATGAAGAATGTTATGACCAATAAAACTTATAAGACTAGGGCGTGTTGAACATTCAAATATTAGGACTGCTGATAGATAAAATCGCACCAAACTAGGCGTAAACCGACGATAATGTCGAGGCCTTAGCTAGGTTTACAACACCGTTTGGGGTGATTTTAGCATCAGCCCTTCGGGGCGGGGCTTTTTTTTGCCAATACATGGCGAAATTGTCTATCCTAGAATGACTAGGATTCGAAAATTTCACTGCGTATTGCCTAAAAAATAGCCGCCGCCAGTGCCACATTTGAATGTTCAACACGCCCTAAAAGCAGTGATAATAAATTTACGAATACGATTGATGCGAAGGAGAACACAAGGATGGAAGCAACTACTACCGAAATAGAAACTCACCCTTTTGAACCCGTCCTGCCACCGAACGCTACACTAATGATGATGGGTACCTTTCCGCCAACCTCTGATAAATGGGCAATGCAGTTTCATTATCCGAACTTCTATAATGATATGTGGCGTATCTATGGCGGCGCGTTCTTCGATGATGTGAACTACTTTAGAGTCGGGGACGAAAAACACTTTGACCCTAAGCATATCCGCGACTTTTTGTTTGAGCGCGGCATCGCTCTATGTCCCACGGTCAGACAGGCCATTCGTGAGACCGGAAATGCGTCTGATAAGAATTTAACGGTCGTGACCCCAGTGGATTTAGATACTATTTTGCCGAAGGTTCCTAAGTTAGAAGCCCTATTTACCACAGGGGGTAAGGCAACTGAGGTGCTGCTGAATTTATTAAATGATCCGCCTATTAAGTCAAAGCAGCCCAAGACCAATCAAAGTATCGACTATCCGTACCAATGGCATAATCAAAGCACCAAAGCACAAGCACCAGAGTTGACTCTATATAGACTGCCTTCTACGTCGCGCGCTTATCCACTAGCACTAGATAAAAAGGTAGCTGCTTATAAAGCCTTCTTTGAAAAGATGGGTAAGCTATAACTCATATAGAAGGGAAGCGAGTAGGGTGTGGTTGATGCAGCGTAATCCATCATTGAATGCCAATACTGAGGGTAAGTTAACCTTAAAACACTGATAAATAAGCAGTAAACCGGGTATCTAAAATTTATTTAAAATAAACCCAAATTTAAGCTTGACGGCCAAACTAAACTGCGTATAATACGCCCCTATCGGAACGAGGAGCGGCACTGATACTTAGCAAGTTAAGCGATTAACGGTTAGGTTAGCAGCTAGCAAGTTTGATAAGAAGTTCAAATCTTTTAAGATAAAAACTTCAAATTAAATAAAAATACTTCTTGACTTCCAAAACAAACCGTCTATAATACGCACCTCATTAAGGGATAGGGCGAGATACAGACTAAATAATTTAGTCAAATCAAGCGCTTAACTTACTGAAACAAATTATAAAAAAGCTTGACAAACATAATTAACATGATATGATAGTCAGCTCGCTAATAACAATAAGCACATTGCTGAGTTATTAGTTTATAACTCTTTAACTGGACGACAGTAAAGAGACACTATTTAAAATCAGAACTAAAGAACAACTTGTGTGGATTTTTGCTGAGATAAGAATGCTAAAAATAAAGTTGGTTTGAACTTCTTTTCGGAGTTTATTCTAACTATAAAAATTATCATTTAATCAGCAGAAAAACTCAAAGTTAATTCATTACGAACATAATTTTAAGCAAATGCTAGATTA